>JBDSJB010000568.1:0-7386 GCA_039917665.1 Binatia bacterium | reverse complement strand
TCTTGCGCGCGGTCGAGCTGCGCGCCGAGCACGGCGGCGAGGTGGTCGTGATGACCATGGGGCCGCCGGCGGCGCGGGAGGCCCTCGTCTATTGCTTGGCGCTCGGTGCCGATCGCGGCGTGCATCTTTGCGACCGGGCGTTCGCTGGCGCCGATACGCTCGCGACCGCCCGTGCGCTCGCCGCCGCACTCCGGCGCGAGCCCTACGATCTCGTGCTCTGCGGGCGCGCGAGCGTCGACGCCGAAACGGCGCAAGTCGGACCCGAGGTCGCCGAGCTGCTCGATCTCCCGCAAGTCTGCTCGGCACGAACGCTGACGGTCGACGGGGCGGCGCGGACGTTCACGGCCGAGCGCGAAACCGACGACGGCTCGGAGACCGTGACCGGCGCGTTGCCGGCGCTCGTGACGGCCGGCGAGGATCTCGCGCCCGAGAAGTTCCCGCGCCGGGCCGACAAGGAGGCCGCGAAGATCAAGCCCATCGTCGAGCTGACGGCTGCGGATCTTGGGGCCGACACGGCGGGCTTCGGCGCCGCGGGATCGCCGACCTGGGTCGCAGGCGTCGAGACGATCACGGTCGAGCGTCCCGGCCGCGTGCTCGCCGGCGACCTCGATGCGGCGATCGCCAGGCTCGTCGATGAGCTCGACGCTCGCGGGCTCTTCGCTCCGGTGGGTGTCGAAGCGCCGCCGGCAGTGGCTGCGTCGTCTGCGGCGCCTGTGGCCGGCGGACCGGCGATCTGGGTCGTCGCTGAGACGTTCGAGGGCGTCGTCCGGCGCGTCACGCTCGAGCTGTTGGCGAAGGCGTGTCGGCTCGCCGCCGGACGTGGGGGCAGCGTCGCCGCGGTGCTGCTCGGTCGCGACGTGCGCCGCCACGCGGATCTGCTCGCGCGCCATGGTGCCGACCGCGTGCTGATCGGCGACGCGCCGCAGCTCGCGTCGTACGCGACGGAACCGTACGCGGCCGCGCTCACGGCGGCAATCGTCGCTGAGCGTCCCGCCGCGGTGCTCGTGCCGTCGACGTACATCGGGCGCGATCTCGCGCCGCGCGTGGCCGGGCGGCTCGGGCTCGGGCTCACCGGCGACTGCATCGACCTCACGATCGACGCCGCCGGACGCCTGGTGCAATGGAAGCCCGCGTTCGGGGGTAACGTCGTCGCGCCGATTCTCTCGCGGACGCAGCCCGAGATGGCGACCGTTCGTCCGGGCGTGCTGCCGGTCGATGCCGAGCGGGTCGGCGCGACGACGCGCATCGAAGCGCTCCCGGTCGCGGATCTTCCGGCGGGTCGGCTGAAGGTCGTTGCTCGCCATCGCGATTCGTCGGCAGCACGCGCCGCCGCGCTCGACGAGGCCGACGTGGCCATCGGCGTCGGTCTCGGCATCGGCGGACCGCAGGCGCTGCCGGTGATCGACGCCCTCGCCGCGGCCCTCGGCGCCGCGCCGATCGCGACCACGCGCGACGTCGTCGACAAGGGCTGGTTGCCGCGTCAGCACCAGGTCGGCATCACGGGCCGGGCGATCGCGCCGCGCTTCTATTTCGCGATCGGCATTCGCGGCGCGTCCGAGCACATGGTGGGCGTACGACGCAGCGGCACGATCATCGTCATCGACCGCAATCCCCAAGCGCCGATCTTCGCGCAGGCCGATCTCGGCATCGTCGCCGATTGGGCCGACGCCGTGCCGCGCCTGACCACGGCGTTGGCGCGGCTCCGCACCCGCTCCGCGTAGTCGTCGCCCTCCCAGGTCGGCGTGCTAGGGTCGTCACATGGCCGAGCCCAAACGACGCGCGACGTACGACGATCTCAGGCAGGTCCCCGAGTGGAAGGTCGCCGAGATCATCGACGGCGAGCTCATCGTCAGCCCGCGGCCGGCGATTCCGCACGCGCATACCGGGACCATCATGAGCACCGATATCGGCGGTCCCTTCAACGGCCCGCCGGGAGATCCCGACCATCCTGGGGGCTGGTGGATCCTCTTCGAGCCCGAGCTGCATTTCGGCGAAGACGTCGTTATTCCCGATCAGGCCGCCTGGCGGCGCGACCGCCTTCCCGTGTTGCCGGCGGTAGCCTTCATGACGCAGGCGCCCGACTGGGTGTGCGAGGTGATCTCTCCGTCTACGGGTCGGGTCGATCGCAGCCGCAAGATGCGGATCTACGCGCGCGAGGGCGTCGGGCATCTCTGGCTCGTCGACCCGATCGCGCGCACGCTCGAGGTCTATCGGCTCGACGGCACGCACTGGGTCGTAGTCGAGAATTTCGGCGACGACGACGTCGCGCGCGCCGAACCATTCGATGCGATCGCGCTCACGCTCGCGCGCTGGTGGTTGCCGATGTCCCCCGAGCCTTGACTCTCCGCGCCGTCTGACAGCAGGCTTCGGGTCGGATGAGCTCGTACCTGCACGAGGTCGCCCGCCGGCTCGTCGCGTTCGACACGGTGAGCGCCAAGAGCAACGCGGAAGCCGCGGCGTATCTCGCCGACGAGCTCGCGCGGCATCGCTTCCGCGTCGCCCTGCACGCGTACGACGTCGGCGGGGTCGCCAAGACGAACGTCGTCGCGACGGCGGGGCCGGCCGTCGCCGGCGGCTTGATCGTCTCCGGGCACATCGACGTCGTGCCCTTCGTCGGACAAGAGGGCTGGACGCGCGAGCCGCTCGCCCTCGCCGTCGACGACGCGCGCATCTGGGGTCGCGGCACGGCCGACATGAAGGGCTTCATTGCCCAATGCGTCGCGGCGGCGGCCGTCCTCGATCAGGGGACGCTGCGACGGCCCCTCGCGTTCGTCTTCACGGCCGACGAGGAAATCGGCTGTGACGGTGCGCGGCGGCTCGTGCCGGAGCTCCCGCGCTATCTCGGCGACGTGCCGCAACCGGCGCTCGCATGGATCGGCGAGCCGAGCGCGTGGCGCGTGTTCCACACCCACAAAGGGATCGTGTCGTTCACCGTCACGGCGTACGGCATCGCGGGCCACAGCAGCATTCCGGAGCGCGGACAAAACGCGATTGCCGTGATGGCGAAAGTGATCGCGTGCATCAGTGCCTACCAGGCCGAGCTGCGGGTGGCGTCGCAGCCCGCGAGCGCGGCGGACTTTCCGGAGTGTCCGTATACGCCGCTCAACTACGGCGTCGTCCGCGGCGGCAGCGCCGCCAACATGATCGCCGACCGTTGCACGCTCACCGTGAGCTACCGGCCGTTGCCCGACGGCGATCCACGCGCCGTCCACGGCGAGATCGTACGGCGGCTCGCCGAGGCCGGTCTCCGCGACGACGGCGCGCCCGACGTGCCGGCCCGCGTCGACGTCGGCGCGCCGCACGTCGTGAAAGGCATGGCGTCGCCGCGCGGCAGCACCCTCGAAGCGGCGCTCTTCGCCGCCGTCGGTGCCTCGGCCTCCGGCGGTGCGCCATTCGCGACCGATGGCGGCGAATTCGAGCGCGGCGGCGTCGCGAGCCTCGTGTGTGGACCGGGCGAGCTCGAGCAGGCGCACCAGCCCGACGAAAGCATGCCGCGCGCGGCGTTCGAGGCGGGCGTCGACGTGATCCAGACCATCGTCAGGAGGCTCTGCGGAGCATGAAGATTCGGATTCCCGATCGCGCCGAGATCGTGCGCACCGCCGAGCGTGCCGGCCTCGAGATCGGACCGGCCGACCTCGACGGGGCCGAGCTGTTCCTCCCGGCGCTCTTCGCGGGCATGGAGCTCGTGACCGAAGCGCCTGCGCCGCCGCCGCCGGGTGATCGCGCGGTTCGCGAGCGGCCGCTCGCCGAGGCCGATCCGTGCAACGCCGTCGTGCGCCGCTGTCGCGTGCGTGGCTCCGGCACCGGCGCGCTCAACGGGAAACGCATCGGCCTCAAGGACAACGTCGCGCTCGCCGGCGTGCCGCTCACGTGCGGCTCGAGCTTCTTCGGCCACTACGTCCCCGATCGCGACGCGACGATCGTGTCCCGCATGCTGGCCGCCGGGGGCGAGATCGTCGCGATCCTCAACATGGAGAACCTGGCGCTCACCGCGCGCGGCGACCACAGCGCGTTCGGTCCCGTGCTGAATCCTCACGATCGCGCGCGGCTCGCCGGTGGGTCGTCCGGCGGCTCCGCGGCAGCGCTTTTCTCCGAGGACATCGACCTCACGATCGGCGGCGACCAGGGCGGGTCGATTCGCATTCCGGCGTCGTGGTGCGGCGTGGTCGGCTTGAAGCCGACCTACGGGCTCGTGCCCTATACGGGCATCATCGGCGTCGAGCCGACGATCGATCACGCGGGGCCGATGGCGCGCACCGTCGCCGACGTGGCGCTCCTCCTCGACGTGATCGCCGGCGCCGACGCGAGCGACCCGCGGCAACGCAATGTCCCAACGCCGCCGCGGTATCGCGACGCGCGCGCGACGCGTCTCGACGGCCTACGGGTCGGGTTGCTGCGCGAGGGGTTCGGTCTCGCGGTGTCCGAGCCCGACGTCGACGAGGCGGTGCGCGTCGCCGGACGCGATCTCGCTGCGCTCGGGGCGACCGTCCGTGAGGTGTCGGTGCCGCTGCATCCGATCGCCGGGATGTCGCTCGTGCCGATCATGATCGAAGGCGCGGCGCAGTGGCTGAGCGGCAACCACGCGGGCGTCGGCCTGTCCGGGCATCACGACGTCGCCTTGGTGCAGGCGGTCGTGGCGGCGCGGCGCGATCGCGCGTCCGATCTGCCGCCGAATTTTCGCGTGATCTTGCTCGCCGCGCAGTGGTTGCAGGAGCAATACGGCGGCGAGGTGTACGCGCGCGCGCAGAATCGTCGGCCCGAGCTCGTCGCGGCGTACGATCACGTGCTCGCGGACGTCGACGTGCTGCTGATGCCGACGACGCCGATGACCGCGCCGCTCGCGGGTCCGCCACGCGACGCGCTCGGGCTCATCACCGGAAGCTCCGACGCCATTTTGAACACGGCACCGTTCGACGTGACGGGCCATCCGGCGCTCAGCGTGCCGTGCGGTACGTCGAGCGGCCTGCCGATCGGATTGATGATGGTCGGACGGCACTTCGACGAGGCGACCCTGCTGCGAATCGCGTCCGCGTACGAGCACAAGCGCGGCTAGCCCAGTGCTGACGCGTAGAATCGACGCGAAAAAATAGTTTTGACTACTGACCGCGAGACGAGCAAAACGAATGGACTACCGCTTTTGCCGCGACGTTTCTGATCCCTTCCGGACTCTATAGGGAGCGCGCGGCCCAGGAAGGATCCATGAGCAAGATCTACGACGCCCTCCAACATCTCGAAGCGCAACGGAAAGCAATGGACACCGGCCCGCATCCCGAGCCCTCGTTCAACCCGCTCGATCTACAAGAGCGGCCCGCCAGCCCGGCGCCGACTCCCGTCGGAGCCGCCCCGCGCGTATCCGCCCAGCCTTTGCTCGAGCAGGCAGCGGCTGTGACCCGCTTCGATGCCGAGCTGCATCGCCGGATGGGTGAGGCCGGTCTCGACGGTGTGCAGGGTTTGTTCGCGCTCGCCGACCAGCTCCAGCGCGCGCTCGCCGTCGTATCGACGCCCGAGCTCGACACGGCCGAAACCGATCTCGAGCGCGTTGCGAACCAGGTGCGCTCGATGCAGGACAGTGTCCGTCAGCTGAAGGCGGTGAAGACCGACCTCGAAGGCCTGACCGGACTGGGCAAGATCTAGCGGGTTTGTGTTGCTGCGCCGCGCGACCTCGTCGCGCGGCGCATTTCTTTCAGGATCAGGCGGCGGTTCGCGTACGAGCGGCGGCCGCGATCTCCCCGAGTAAGGTTTCCGTCTCCGGCCAGCCGATGCACGCGTCGGTGATCGAAACGCCATGGCGAAGCGCTGTGCCGGCAACCCAATCTTGCCGTCCCGGGAGCAGGTTGCTCTCGACCAGCAGTCCCATGATCGCGCCCTTGCTCTCGCCGAGCTGGGTCAGCACCTCGCGACACACGGCCGGTTGGCGCGTGTAGTCCTTCCGCGAGTTGCCGTGCGAGCAATCGATCATCACCGGGCGCGCGAGGTCTTCGCCCGCGACGATGTCGACGGCGCGCGCAACGTCGGCGGGGCTGTAGTTCGGACCGTTGCCGCCACCGCGCAGCACGACGTGGCGATCGGGATTGCCGCCGGTCTTGATCATGGCGGTGGCGCCCTCGGAGCTGATGCCGAGAAAGGTGTGCGGATGGCGCGCCGAGATCATCGCGTGCAGCGCCACCTCGAGGCCGCCTTCCGTCGAGTTCTTGAAGCCGATCGGCATCGAGAGGCCGCTCGCCATTTCGCGATGCGTCTGGCTCTCGATCGTACGGGCGCCGATCGACGCCCAGCTCAGCAGATCGGAAATGTACTGCGGCGTGATCGGGTCGAGCACCTCGCCGCCGCAGGGCAGGCCGAGCTCGTTGATGTCGAGCAGCAGCTTCCGCGCGGTTTGCAGGCCGACCGCGATGTCGCAGGAGCCGTCGAGATGCGGGTCGTTGATGAGACCCTTCCAGCCGATGGTCGTGCGCGGTTTCTCGAAATAGGTGCGCATGACGATGACGAGGCGGTCGCGCGTCGCCTCAGCGACGCGGGCGAGCCCACGCGCGTACTCGAGCGCGGCGTCGGGATCGTGGATCGAGCATGGTCCCACTACGACGAGCAGGCGCTCGCGGTCGCGGCCGTGCAGGATGTCGCGGATCGCCCGGCGCGTCTCCAGCACCACGTCGGCCGAGCGTTGCGTCAGCGGTTGCACGGCCTTGACGGCGCGCGGCGAGATCAGCGGCATGATGCCCTCCACGTTCCGGTCTTCGATTTTTTCGGTCGTCATCACGTGCTCCTTGGTCTGCTCACAGCGAAAAAAAAGGCCCCGAGATTGCTCCCGGGGCCTTCGGATCCTGCGAAATCGGTATCTGGTCTACCCGTTCACGCAGCCGCCTGCCCCGAGATGGGCCAAGTAAAATACGCAAAATAGGCGGCGGCGAACGTCGACATCGTAAGGGCGTGGCTACACCAAGCGGCGCGTCAGGTCAAAACGGTCTCACGGTCGCTAGGGAATGAAGAACGTCCCCGGCAGCGTGACGGTCGTCAGAAAGCTCCACTGCGAGCCCGAACAGGGTGCGGCGGTGCACGTGGAAGCGTCGTAGCAATTGTAGACGATCTGCGCGTTTCGGATGTTGCCCGGGTCTCCGAGAACGTCGACGGGCCGGCACTGCAGAAAGATGGCTCCGCCGGCGGCCTGAAACACGTTGCCGGTCAGCTCGAGTGGCCAATTCTCCTCGAGCGACAGGCTGATGGCCCAGCGCTCTCCTCCGACGTCTTTCTGCACGAGAATGGTCGAGGGTCCTTGGTGTGTGATCTGGATTCCGCTTTCGCGTGCAACGGCGGAGAGGGGGAGCGCGAGCAGCAGCATGGCGAGCAAGATCAGGGTACGCATTCGAAGCCTCCTGGAAGTGGGGTGGG
>JBDSJB010000567.1:0-4299 GCA_039917665.1 Binatia bacterium | reverse complement strand
GCACGCGCGCACGGCGTACGAGGACGCGCCCGACCCGACGCGTCAGCGCCACCTGCTGCGGCTCTGGCTTTCACTCGACGCGGCGGACGCATAGGCGAATGCCGCGGCAGGCTACGGTCGTGGGCAGGCGTGCGCCGCTGGCGCTGCTCTTGCTCTCGTAACGCGCCGTTCAGGGGGAGGCATGGTGAGTCGCGAAAGTCGGACGTTCCGAGGTCGAGTCGCCGGGATTTGTACGCTCGCCGTTACGTTGCTGCCGGTGGTCGCCGCCGCGCGGGACTATGACATCGTCTATGTCCGCCAGCCGCGGTACGGCGACCAGACCAACACCACGTGGCCGGAGGTCGCGCATCCCGCGAGCCTCGAGCCCGGTGCCGATCTCATGCTGCTCCACACCGACGGCAGCGAAGAGGTGCTCGTGGCCGGCGGTAACGGCGCCGTCACCGATCCGTTCGTCTCGTTCGACGCGCGCTACGTCTACTACAGCGTGTTCCCCGACGTCCGGCCGCAGGGCTACAACTCCCAACGCGGCTTGCCCTACGGCGGCGCCGACATCTACCGGCTCGAGCTCGCGACCCGCGGGGTCCTACGCCTCACGTTCGGCGAGTTCACGCCCAACACCGGGGCAGGGCACTTCGACGCATCGAACCCGGTGAATCCCGGGAACGGCTACGACTCGCTCGGCTATGGCATCCTGAACCTCGGGCCGGCGCCGGTCGCGGGCGGCAAGATCGCGTTCACGAGCAACCGGAACGGCTTCGTGCCGCCCCGCGGCCTCACCAACCCGACGCTGCAGCTCTTCGTCATGGACGAGGACGGCGCCAACGTCACGCCAATCGCGCCGATGAACATCGGAAGCGCGCTCCACCCGACGCCGCTCGTCGACGGCCGGCTCGCGTACTCGACGCTCGAGAGCCAGGGCCTGCGCGACGGCCGCATGTGGGGCCTCTGGTCGATCTGGCCCGACGGCCGCGAGTGGCGCCCCGTCGTGAGCTCCTTCCGGAGCGGGCAGGCGTTTCACTTCCTGACCCAGCTCTCGAACGGCGATCTCGTCGTCGTCGACTACTACAACCTGAACAACAACGGCTTCGGGGCACTCTATCGCTTGCCGGTCGGTCCGGCGGCCAACACGCCCGCGTTCTATCCCGCGTTCCCCGAGGACAACCCGGCGATCGCGCAGACCGTCGGCGGCGGGTTCCGGTACGACTTCTCGATGGCGTTCACGCCCTACGGCCTCTTCTCGATCACGCCGTTCACGCA
Organism: Binatia bacterium; assembly: GCA_039917665.1. GTDB lineage: Bacteria > Desulfobacterota > Binatia > UTPRO1 > UTPRO1 > UTPRO1. Next base: position 3,042 of record JBDSJB010000567.1, on the reverse strand, counting down.
CGGCAACGACGAGGCGGCGCCGGTCGGCGCGGGCGGCGTACGCGTCGGCAAGTTCACGCAGCCCTCGGCCGCGCCGGCGAATGATCTGCTGGTCGTGTGGACGCCGGGGCCGGCGAACGATCTCGACCGGCCGACGACCAAGCCCGAGTACGACGCCGGGATTTACATCGTGCCGGGCGGCAACGTCGTGAACGGCCCGAGCAACCTCGTCTTGGTGAAGAACGATCCCAACTACAACGAGGCCTGGCCGCGCGCCCTCGTCTCGTATCGCGCGGTGCACGGGGTCGATCAGCCGGCGGTGCTGCCGTGGCTGCCGAACGACGGCTCCGTCAATCCGGCGTTGCCGGCCGGGACGGCCACCGGACTCGTCGGCACGAGTAGCCTCTATAAACGCGAGAGCTTCCCGGGTTTCGTGCCGTCGTGGTCGAACACGTTCGACGGGCTCGACGCCTTCAACACGGCCGAGAACGGGCAGAGCAGCAATTGGGAATGGCAGGGCGCCGACGCCGGCCGCTACGACGACGACGACATCTGGGCGATTCGTGTGCTTGCCATGGAGCCGAACACGCATCGCAGCTACGGTCCGCACGGCGGCCCGAGCGGCGGCCCGCTCTTCTCGAGTCACGCGATGGAGCGCCTCCGCATCCTCGGCGAGATCCCGGTGCGGAAGACGCAGCCCGGACCTCAGAATGCTCCGCTCCTCGATCCCGAGGGCAATCCCGATACGAGCTTCCTCGCGTGCATCCCCGCCGACACGCCGTTCACGTTTCAGACCCTCGACCGGCGCGGCCTCGTGCTCAACATGGCGCAGACCTGGCATCAGGTGCGGCCCGGCGAGGCGCGCTACGACTGCGGCGGCTGCCACGCCCACAGCCAGCTCCCGCTCGACTTCCACTCGACTGCGGCCGGACAGCCGGGCTTTCCGGTGGCCGACCTGGTGCACGAGACGCCGCTGCTGACGGCGGCGCTCGACGGGTCGCCGACGACGCGCGTCGAGCCAGTACCGTCGACCACCCTCGAATTCATCCGCGACGTTCGGCCGCTGCTGCAACGGAGCTGCACGACGTGTCACACCAAGAACGCCACCAACCCGCCGGGCAATCTCGTTCTCGACGATCTCGTCATGACGGGCGGCGTGCCCGGCGATTACGCGCGGCTCGCCGATGATCGGAGCGCGCGCTGGGGTCATCCACCGGTCGGCCCGTCGAGCTGGCGCCAGACCAACGCCAGCCGCTACGTCCGCAGCTTCCAGAGCCGCCGCAGTCTGCTCGTCTGGAAGATCTTCGGCGCCCGTCTCGACGGCTGGACGAACGCCGATCACCCCACCGAGTCGACACCCGGCGTGCGCGCGACGTTACCGAACGGCGCCGATCCGAACGCCGCCGATCTCGACTACACCGGTACGATCATGCCGCCCCCCGGGAGCGGTGTGCCGATACTGAGTGAAGATGAAAAACGCGTGATTGCCCGCTGGGTCGACCTCGGGTGCCCGATCGACGTGGGGCAGGGGACGTACGGCTGGTTCCTCGACGACCTGCGTCCGGCGCTCGCGGTAGCGCTGCCGCGGCCGGGCTGGAACAGCGGTGAGCTCGGCTCGCTGCTGATCGGGGCGGCTGACGCCGACTCCGGTCTCGCCGCCGGCTCACTCTCGATCACCGCCGACGTCGCCATGGCTGGCCGCGCGCCCGGCAGCGAGCTCGCCGATCTCGCGACGCCAACCGGCGACGGCATCTGGAGCGTGGCGCTCGCGCCCGCGCTCACCGACATCTCGAACGCGCATCTGCATGTGGCCGTCGCCGATCAGCAGGGCAACGTCACGCGCGTCGATCGCCGCTTCTCCGTCGGCACCGGGCCGGCTCCGACGCCGACCTTCGCGGTGCCGCAGCCCACCGCTACGCCCGGCGCCGGCGGAGGAGCCCATGATTCGAGCGTGAGCGGCTATCGTAAGCCGAAGCGCGTCCGGCTTCGCGCCGGGGCCGAATCGCGCGTGCTGAAGCTCCGCATCAAGGTGAAGAACGAGGACGTCGCTGCCGATCGTGGGGGTCCGGGTCACGAGATCCGGCTCGTCACGAACGCCGGCAATTGCCCGAGCGGCATCGTCACCATCGCGCCCGATTTCCTGCCACGTACACTCGGCTCGCAGGACGCCATCGTCGTCCGTGCCGGCAAGAAGAAGACCGCGACGATCGTGCTCACGATCGCGGCGGGTGATTTCTTCTCGCCGGACGAGTCGACCCCGGCGCGGTGTCAGATGACGGTGGTCGCGGTCGGCCCCGGCGCCGATCCGACGCCAGCGAACAACACCACGGTCGTCGCGCTCGAAGTGAACGACGACAACGACCGCTGAGCCGTCCCCCCGCAGGGCCACACGCGCTGTGGGTTCATCCATGTCGGCGACGCGCCCTCCACCGGGACGTTGCACGGCGAGTCTGAGGCGAGAGGATCGATCAGAGGCCGCCCCGGACGGCGCGAACGGAACTGAGGAAGGTCCTGAGGCCGTAGCACCGCCGAGGGGTTGAGTTTCCCGAGAAAGCCGACGACTACTTGAGAGTTGGAGGCGCTGCCCAGGGGTAGACGTCGTCTTTGTCGTTTCTGCCGCCGCGTCCCTTTTCTGTTCCCACTCGAGACCGCTCAGGGTGTCGATCACCGTGTGCTCGATGAAGGCGTGTTGACGACGAAGCGCGGAGTGTCCTTCGCGCCATGACGACGCTCGTTCGCGTCCACGCGTGCGGCAGCGATGCGACCGAGGCCCGGACCAGGCTGGCAGTGCTACTCAGCGGCTTCACCGAGGGCGCCGACACTGCCGACGTCCGGGAGGCGCGCCGCCTCATCGCGACCTGAAGAACGTCGGGTTAACGAACCGGGAGATGCCGGTCGTCGCCGTCGAGCAATCCGGTCCTGGCGAATGTCTACGCGGTCGGCAAGGCGAGGCTCCCGTCGAGGAGCTCGCTCAGCACGGCCTGCCAGCGCACGCGCGCCGCGCGCATCTCGAGCCGTGCGGCGCGCAGCTCGGCGCGCACACGTCGCAGCTGATCGGCGCGG
>JBDSJB010000566.1:0-6351 GCA_039917665.1 Binatia bacterium | reverse complement strand
AATGCGCCCAGCAAGATTCGAACTTGCGACCTCTTGATTCGTAGTCAAGCGCTCTATCCAACTGAGCTATGGGCGCGCGAAGGCGCCAGTTCCTACCAGACCGAAGCGAGCAGTCAACCGCGCGGGGGCGCGGCAGTCGGCTCGTAGCCTGGCGCTGAGCCCGCTACAGAGGGTGTCGAGCGGGAAGTCGAACCCGACGATCTGCGCGTGAATCGTCGCCGGATCGATGAGCGGGAGCGGCAAGCCGCCGAGCTCGTCGCTGGCTCGGGGGCGCAGTCGGGGGAAGTGGATTTGGCGCTGATCTTCGTGACCGCCCTGCTCAGAGCGCGCCACGTCGCCAACGGAACAGCACGTGAGCGTCCTCGACTACTCGACGCAACCCGACGCGCAGTCCACGGTGTCCTCGGCGCACGCTTGCTTGTCGGCGGCGAGCTGGGTGGCGACCTCGTTCTCGCAGCCGGCGAGCTCGATCTTCACCGACTCCTTGCACTGCTTGAGATTCGCTTTGGCGGTCGCGCCGCACTCCTTCAGATCGGGACCGCACATGCCGACGCAATCGGCGCGCGCATCGATCGCATCGCTCTCGCAGATCGCGAGCGCATCGTCGGCGTCCGCGTCGCAGAGCTGACGGCCGATGCGGCCCTCGAGCGTCGCGGTGCTGGTGCAGATCGCAGACTCTTGCCGGCACTCGGCCACACAGCTGAGCTCGCAATCGGCGAGTACCGAGCCTGCGGCTCCCAAGCTCATCCACGCTACCGCGATCGTCGTGATCCATGCCTTCATCGTGCCCTCCTCGGCGACGTCAGTTGCGCGCTCACGGTGCAACGCGGGTGCCATGACCTGACGCACGAGCGTTCGCGTTGCAGGTTCGGCGGACCTCTCACGGACTCGGCTAGATACGCGGCCGCGTTCGGCGCGCCGCACGACATGACATGGCGAACGCCGAGTCGGTCGTGCGTCCATCCGACGGCGGGCGCCACGCGGATAGCAACCGGATCCATGGTCACTCGCTTTGGCGCATGCGAGGTCGCCGCGGAATGAGTGCGTGCGCTCGCTCAGTCGACGGCGAGGAGGTGCGTGACGCTCGGCGACTCGTCACCTCGATGCAGCGCGCGGATCCGATCGCGCAGGACGGCGTCGGTGCGCGTCCCGCGCTCGTGCTGGCGGAGATGCTCGATCCACGAGTCGACCATGAAGACCTCGAGCATGAGCTGGGGCTGCTCGGGATCCTCGTACAGCGCCCAGCCCACTGCCCCACTCCGGCGGCGCACGAGCTCCATCTGCCGCATCAATCCCGTGAACGCGGCGCGATCGGCATCGGCGATGTCGTACCGCACGGTCACCATCACCGGGCCGCGATCGTGCGACAGGTCGAAACGCGGGGCGGGCGAGAATTTCGTCGGCGAGAGATCCCGGCCGTCGAGCGCCGGCAGGCGGAAGCGCGTGAGGATCGGCAACGTGACGACGAGCCCGACGGCGGCGACCGTCAGCGACCACGGCGGTCCCACGCGCACCGCGAGCGCACCCCAGGTCGCACTGCCGAGCGCCATGCTGCCCGAGAACGCCAGCAGGTAAATCGAGAGCGCCCGCGCCAACACCCAACCAGCGACGCTGCCTTGGGCCGCGACGTGGAAGCTCGAGAGCAGCATCAGCCAGCAGTTGCCCGCGATCCACATGAGCGCACAGACCGCGGGAAAATTCGGGATGTGTGCGATGCCGATGCAGCACGCGGCGAACACGAGACAGCCGATCTGGACGAGACGCTCGGCTCCGATCCCCTGCCGCAGCCGACCGAGGACCGCGGCGCCGGTCACGGCACCGAACCCGAGCGACCCGAGCATCACGCCGTAGCCCGTCGGCCCGAGCCCGAGCGTCCCACGCGCGAGCAACGGCAGAAGCGCCATGAGCGCGATCGAGAAGAACATGAAGCCGCCCGCGCGCATCATCACGGCACGGAGCTCGGGCTGGTAGCGCACGTAGCGGAGGCCGCCCCGCATCGCGCCCGCGAGACGCTCGGCGGCGAGCGGCGTGCTCGTGGCCGGCCGATCCCAGCCGTAGAGCACGAAGACGGTGCCGAGGAAGGAGGCCGCGTTCAACAGGAACGTGACGCCCGGCCCGGCGGCCGCGATGACCAGACCGCCGAGCGCCGGGCCGACGGCGCGCGCCAGGTTGAAGCCGACGGAGTTGAGGGCCACCGCCGCCGGCAGCTCGCTCCGCGGCACGAGCTCCGAGATCACGGCTTGCCACGCGGGTCCGTTCAGCGCGACGCCGAATCCCATCGCGAACGTCACCAGCAAGAGCGCCGTCGGCGTCACCGAGCCGTGCAGCGTCAGGAACCCGAGCGTCGCCGCGGCGCACAGCATCCACGTCTGCGTGGCGAGCAGCATGCGACGGCGATCGACGAGATCGGCGAGCGCCCCCGACGGAATCGCGAGCAGAAACATGGGCAAGCTCGAGCCCGCCTGGATCAGCGTGACGAGCAGCGGCGACGGCGAGAGCGACGTCATGAGCCACGCGGCTCCGACCTCCTGCATCCAAGTACCAACGTTGGAGGCCACGGCGGCGATCCAGAGCGCGCGAAACACGCTGCGCCGGAGCGGCGCCGTCATGGCGGACGATTCGGCCATGACGATCAGCGCTCGGCGCCGGGAGAGAGCGGAGAGAGAGGGATTCGAACCCTCGGTAGAGTGTTACCCCTACACACGCTTAGCAGGCGTGCGCCTTCGACCACTCGGCCATCTCTCCATCCCGGTCGACAGTGGGCTTTACCCCACGTCGCGGCTCGTGGCCAGTGATCCGACGCGCGTCCCGCCCGATGTAGGCCCCCAAACGCGCAACCTTGACATGCTGGAGTCCCGGCTCTAATCCCGTCGCCCAACGCATTAGGAGGTGGGTTCAAACATGGAAGTGATGCCTATCGTCGAGTCGCTCTTTCGCTGGATCCACGTCGTCGCCGGCGTGCTGTGGATCGGTCTGCTGTATTTCTTCAACTGGGTGAACGCGAACGTGATGCCCAAGCTCGACGCCGAGACCAAGAAGAAGGTCGTGCCCGAGCTCATGCCGCGCGCGCTCTATTGGTTCCGGTGGGGCGCCGCCTTCACGTGGATCACCGGCATCTTCCTGCTCCTGTACCTGTTCTACTATTCGAAGCTGGCGCTCGCGGATCCCGACGCGGGGCTCGGCATTCGCGCGGGGTTGATGCTGATCCTCGTGCTCGTCGCTCCGTTCATCTACGACCCGCTCGCCAAGGGACCGCTGAAAGATCCGCAGACGGCGTTCGGCGCGGGTGTGGTCCTCGCGACGGTACTGCTCTTCGTGTTCGAGCTCGTCGGCGGCTTCGGCTACCGCGGCTACTCGATCCATCTCGGCGCCACGTTCGGCACGATCATGGCCTACAACGTGTGGTTCCGGATTTGGCCGGCACAGCAAGAGATCATCACCGCCACCAAGAACGGTACACCGCCGAATCCCGACCTCGTGGCAACCGCGGGTCTGCGGTCGAAGCACAACACCTACATGTCCGTGCCGCTCCTCTTCATGATGGTGGCGCAGCACGCCACCTGGGCTTCGGGCTCCCTGATGGGTCCGATCACGCTCGGCGTGATCGTGTTGGTCGGCTGGGCGCTCGCGTACCACATCTACGACCGCGCCTCGAAGGTTCAGGGTTTCTAGTAGATTCGCGCTCACAGGGCGTCCTATCGCGATCGCGCTCGCGCTCGTGCTCGTCGTCGTGACGAGCACGAGTTGCGCGCGGGCGCCCTCTTCTCCCGGCGTCGCGCAGACGCCGACGCCGCTCGATGCAGCGACCACCGGCACCATCGAAGGGCACGTGCTCTTTGCGGGAACGCCACCACTGTCGCGCACCATCGCAGTCACGAGCGACCCGACCTGCGCCGCAGCCCATCCGAACGGCCTCGTCGTTCGTGACGTGCGCGCGACCGACGGCAAGCTGGCGGAGGCCTTCGTTGCGATCACCAGTGGGCTCGAGGATCGCGTCTTCGCGGTCCCTGACACCCCCGTCGAGATCGACCAACGGGGGTGCTGGTACGCGCCGCGCGTCGCCGGGGCCCAGGTCGGGCAGCCGATCCGCTTTCGCAGCAGCGACGACACGCTTCACAACGTCCACGGCGAGCCGCGCGCGTCGTCGCGCTGGAACTTCGGCCTCCCCCGCCGCGACAGCGAACGGACGATGACCCTTACGGGACCGGAGATCATGGTCCCTGTCCGCTGCGACGTGCACCCCTGGATGCGGCTCGATCTCGGCGTCGTCGCCCACCCGTTCTTCGCGGTCACCGGCGACGATGGGGCGTTCCGGTTCCCCGGCGTCCCGCCCGGCCATTACGTCGTCACGGCCTGGCACGCGACGCTCGGCCGCCAGGAGCACCCCGTGACCCTCGAGCCACGGCAAACCGCGACCTTCGACCTGCCCTTCGAGGGCCCGAAAGCACCCGCGTCGCCTTGACACTCCCCGAGCGGCTCCCTACACTCCCGCGTTTTCGCCCAGCGAACGCTCCACAATCGTCAGCAGGAAGGAATCACCGATGCGCCATCAGGATGTCGAAACCGACGCTCAACAACTCCTCCGGAAGATCGTCCGCAGTGTCGACAAGCGGCTGCAGCTGCAGCTGAACGACGGACCGACGCCGCAGGATCCCCTCCTGTCGGTGCATCTCACCCAGGGCCAACAGCAGGCGACGATGGAGCTCTCGGTCGAAGAGCTGCGGCGCGCCGGCGAGAGCAGCCGCGAGAGCAGCGTGCTCCGCGAGCGAATCAAGCGCACCCAGGAACGCCTGCGCTTCCCGAAGAAGCCCGAACGCTTTTTCGACACCAAGGCGATCCGCCCTGGCAGCGAGGCCTTCGCGAACTTCCGTCCGTCGGGTGGACGGTCGGGCGGCCGCCGCTAGGCGACGCCCCTTCCGGGCGCGCCGAGCCGCGCGCCCCGCTTCATCAGAGCGGGCTCGTTTCCACGCTCGGCCGCTGATCGGCCAGGACGCGGAGCGCGTCCGCAAATCGCTTGTCGGTCGCCGGCTTCGGCAGGAAGCTGTTGGCACCACTGGCGTAGCAGTCGAGGATCAAGGCTTCGTCGTCCCCTGCCGCCGTCAGGACGATCACCGGCGTGACGTGGTACGCCGACTGGCTCCGAATCCAGCGCAGCACCTCGACGCCGTTCATCGCCGGCAAGTGCAAGTCGAGCAGTATGAGATCGGGCGGTACGTTGGAGCCCGTGGCCAGCGCCGCGAGCCGCTCCACCGCTTTCGCCCCATCGTTCACGACCTCCACCTCGCACGGCAGGATGGACGTCACGGCCTGACGCGTGATCACGACATGGTCGAGGTTGTCCTCGACCAGAAGGATCTTGAGGGGCCGGCCGTTCTCCGGTCTCGGACCCCTGAGCACGGGAGCTCCGAGCTCAGCCTTCCGACGGCATGTTCAGCTGCGGGCCAGGAGCACGCTCCGAGGCCAGATCGTAGAGGGCCTTGCGGGCGAGCCGGGTCGGGCTGTTGTGGCCGTTCTCCCAGCGATTGACCGTCGCGACGGTGATCCCGAGACGATGAGCGAACTCTTCCTGGGTCAGGCCCAGATTGTGGCGCAGCGTGCGGATGTTCTCGGCTTCCATGTTCGATGTCCTCCGGTTGTTTGTAGTAGCGACAAAGCTCTGCCTGGTACGGGAGCAACTGATATGCCACCCGGCATGACCGGAAATCCTTGGAAAGTCGGGGGGTCGGAGTCAGACATCCGTCATGATTGCGGCACTTCATTGTCCCGGTGACGCTCCCGGGCCTCGCGAACTGCTGCGCAAAGGCGCTTGCCCGTGTTTGAGCGGCATACGATAGTGACCGCGGCCACCCGCCGCATCCGTCACGTCCCCACGAAGGAGCTCCCCATGTCGACCAGGACCTTTGGATTCATCACCGCGACTCTATTTGCGCTTTGCCTGATGGCCCCAGGGGCCACACTGGCACGCGGAGAACAACCGGACTGCGAGGCCGCCCGCAAAGCCGCCCAGGCCGAGATCGACGCCGCCTGCCCCTGCGACAGCGCCAGCGCCCACGCCGAGCACGTCCGCTGCGTCACCAAGAAGCTGCGCGACCTGACGGCGTGCACGCCCTCGGCGGAAGGCAAGAAGGTCTGCGGGACGGTGCCGCGCATGTGTGCCGCCAAGATCCGCCGACTCGCGGCACGTTCCGCGTGCGGCAAGCCGGCCGGCACGGTGACCTGCTGCGTGCCGAAGCAACGCGACTGCGCCGGCGACACGACGCCGGGCGACGGCCAGAAGGACGGCACCTGCACGGGCACGACGCGGAAGTGCGATCGCGTCGCCGACTGCATGGTTCCGAAGTGCGAGCTCGC
>JBDSJB010000565.1:0-5576 GCA_039917665.1 Binatia bacterium | reverse complement strand
AGCTCGTCGCGCATCGGGTTGGTCTCGTGTCCGGTGACGTCGCGGGCCACGAGCGGATGCCCGACCATGCGGACGTGCTCGCGCTCGATGAGCGGCCAGTCGATCGCGGCGAGCTCCAGTGGCGGGCCGATCAGGTCGAAGAACTCGCCGAAGTAGCCGTCGAAACTCATGCGGAGGGTCTTGCGGTTGTACGATGCCAGCTGGCGGACGACCAGAAACACCAGGGCGTCGGCCTGAGAGAGCTCGCGCCGCAGCAGCCGCGCCTCCTCGGGTAACGGAATGTCCATGCTCGCCGTCGGAATGCCCGCGCGCCCCGCGAGGTTGGTCACCAATCCGGCTTCCCCATACCGGCGGATCGCGATCTCCCGGTCGGGCTCGGGGTGCGGGGGCGTGCCTTCGTGCAAAGCGAACTCGGGTGCGAGCTCGGCGAAGGCGGTCGCGATCTGGTCGAACATCGGCAGCGTCGGATCGGAGCTGTGCCAGCCGCCGAAGAGCACGAGGCGCGCGTCGTTCCGCCGGACGTCGACGACGTACGGCGTCGCGTGATGGATCGCGGCATACTCGGCGAAGGTCAGGATGTCGCCGCTACGGGACACGCGCCGTTTCACCGCGCGACCGCGCGTCGATACGGTCGGCGCGCTGGAGGAGCTTCGGGTCGTTGTACGGCTGGCTGTTGAACGCCTTGGGATCGTACGCTTCCGTTTCGTACGAGGTACTGATGGCGTCGTTCAACTGGGGCGGTTTCAGGGTCACGTTCGCGAGCGCGATCGACGACAGCCGGTAGGGGCCGGGCTCGTGCGCTTCGCGCAGCGTCAAGCCCCAGAAGGTGATCGGCATCCAGACGATGCCGGGCTCGAGCGCGACCGTGCTTTGGGCGAAGGCGAGCAGACCCTGCGATCCGCTGACGGTGGCATCGATCCGATATTCACCCAGCGTCTTCACGTCGACCTCGGCGAGGATCTGAAGATGCCCGTCCATCAGCTGATCTTGGTAGTTTCCGGTCAGCTTCGCGCCCGGCGCTCCATAGTAGAAGCGTGTCTTGGCGCTCCGCCGCTCGCCGTCGCCGGTTTCTCCGTACACGCGCACGCGGATCAGACCGTTCCAGCGAGCGAGCTCGTTGGCCGCGGGGGTCAGCCGCGCCGTGAAAATCCCGTCGCCCGCCTCGATGTCGCGCTCTTGTCCGTCGTCGAGAAGATCGACCTCGGCGACGACCTGGCCGGCGGCATTCACGAGATCGCCGGCGAGCTCCGCGTCGGTCCGTGGCGCAAAGTCGTCCGGCCACTCGCGGATGAATCTGGCGAACAGAATGATGGGATTCGGCGCCTCGTAGCTGACCGACGATGCGAACACGACGAGGGTCGGGGCGCGACCTTGCCCGGGCGGGCTCATGCGCTCTTTCACGGCACGCGTCGCGACGATCGGGTCCATGTTGTCCTCGATGCGACGAGAGGTCGGGGGGAAGCGCGCCCGCTGGCGGAGCGACTCCGCGGCGGCCTGCATTTTTTCGACCTGCGCGGGCATGAGGACCGTCTCCTCGCGGGCCAGCTCGGCTGCGGGCGGCGCTCCGACCCGCGCTTTCGAGCCCGGTGTCGGCGCGCTCCCGACGCTCACCTGCGCGCGCTCCGATTCGGGCGGGTGGTCACGCGGCCCTTCCGGGCTGGACGAGCTCACAAGGAGGAAGCGCGCCAGCACGGCGGCGACGGCGAGGGCAGCGATGAGCAGGATACTCGAGCGCGACATGACGGTGGTGCCGTCGGCGCGCAACGTCGCCGCAGCGGGATCGTACGCTAGTCGACAACGGGGACGCCGTACAGGACCGTCGCCGCGGAAATGAAGCCGAGGTGGCGGGCTCCCGCTACTGGCAAAGCGCGGCCGTCGCCGGTACGACGCGGGGCTTGGTTTCCAGACCGGCTGCAGCGATGTGCGATCGATGACGCCAGGAGCCGTGCGGCATTCGGGATGGGGCGTCCGAGGGCTGCTCGTCGTTCTCGGCGCGCTCGGGGTGGTGCTCGTTGCCGTGATCGTGGCGGTTCCGCGCATGCTCGGCGCGCTCCTGCAGCAGGGGATCTGCGGCGCGTCGGGAGACGGCGCATCCGGCGCCTCCAGCCCATCCAGCCCATGGTGCGAGGTCGATCACGTCTCCTTCGCCTGGCCCGCGCGTTTGCGCGTCGAGGGCCTGCGGCTGCGGCTCGCCGCGGGTGCGGAGCCCGCCGTCGCGGTGCAATCCGCGGACGTGCACTTGGCGCCGTTTCGCTGGCTCTCCGGCGAGGAGTTCCTTTCCGTCACGCTCGACGGGCCGCGCGTCGTCCTGCACCGGCAGTCCGACGGCAGCTACGATCTCCTCGCGTACCTGCGCGCCCCCGGACCGCCGGAGCCGGAGTCGCCGAACGCGTCGCACGTCTACTTGACGGCGCCCGATCCCGACGACTCGGCCGAGCCGGACTACGACCCGGCGGCCGCGCGGCCCGACCTCACGGAAACCGACGACGCGGGTGATGGTGTGGACCCAAACGAGTACCCGTCGATCGACGGCTCGCGCTGGACCCGCATCGACGACCCGTTCACGGTGATCCACGGCGCGCTCACCATCTCGGGCGGCACCGTGCTGATCGTCGATCCGGCGGCGGGTGCCGAGACGTCGTTGCATGACGTGATGCTCGCGGTGCGCGTGCGGACGGACGAGGTGATCACTTTCGACGTCTCCGCACGCCAGCGCGGTCGTGAAGGGCGGGAGGGTGCGGTCAAGGCGAACGGGAGCGTCGCGTTCAACGCGGGGGTACGGTTCTGGTACGACCCCGCCGAGACCCTGCGCCGCCTCGAGCTCGATGCGGAGGCGCGGCTCGCGCCCTGTACCGTCGGCGAGGTCGACGTCGGCGGGGACTTCCGCGCGACGGTGCACGGAGCCAACGCCACCCTCACCGCCGCCGGCGCCGTCAATCAGGGTACCGCGTCCGTGCGCGCCGAGGCGCGGGTCGTTCCCGGCACGCGCGCGGTCGCCGGGGAGCTCCACGTCGAGACGCAGAACGTGGGTCTGGTGCCAGCGTTTGCGCCCATCCTCGCGCAACTGAATCCGATCTTCGACGTGGGGAAGGGGAAGCTCGCGGGACGACTCGACACGGCGTGGACCGGAGGCTGGTCGGCGTCGCCGACCGGTCGGCAGCGTTCCGAGTCGCGCGGCCGGATCGAGGTGCACGAGCTCGCGCTGTCCGGCGCCCCGTTGGTGGTCGCACTTCGCGACTGGCTGGGTGAGCCGGGCGACGCGCTCGCGGGCGACCTGCTCGCGCCGGAGATCCGTTCCGAGAACGGCCGGATCTCGTACGAGCGCATGGCCCTCACCGGACGAGAACGGGATCTGACGTTCGCCGGGGCCATTGCCGGGGATGGCGTCGTGCGCTTGACGTGCGAGGCGTCGTCCCGCCGCCCGCCGCCCGGATCCGCCGCCGCTGGTGCGCCGCTCCGCGTCCCGATCGGGGGGTGGGTGGACACGCCACGGCTCCGGCGCTAGCCGCGCGCTGACGACTCAGGCGCGCCGGCGCAACAGATAGAAGGTCGTCGTCCGAAAATTTCGATACGCACCCGACGTCACCCAGGGTGCGCCGGGGTGGAAGAAGCGCGCCGGGTACTCTGCCTGCGTCAGGATTTCGTTCCGCGGGTCGCGGAGCTGCCGCTGACACTCGGGCAGCATCCGATCCCCCGCCACGACGTACTGGTAGCAATGCGCGCCAAGGAAAACGTAGTCCCCGAGTCCGAGCGCGCCGGACGAATGCGTGACCGTGACCCGGCCGTCGTCGAACAAGTACCCCTGATGAAAATCCGGCTCGAAGGGGAGGACGCGATCCGGAGGGAGATCGCGGCTCGGCGTGTCGTGAACGCCGAAGACCCGCGCGAGCACGTCGGCGCCGATGCGCACCGAGGAGGCTTGGGCCCGCTCGTACGCCGGCCAGTTGTTGTGCCACGGATCGTAGAGCCACACGCGGTGCCCGGCGTCGACCAGCGGCCGCGCCTGGTTCCAATAGAAGAGCCATTCGTATTGTCCAATGTACGTGTTGGCCGCGAGGCGCGGGACGTACGCACAGAACGTGAGGACGATGACGGCGACGACCCACGGAAACGCCCGTTGCCAACGTGCGTAGAGCCACGCCAGCGCTTCCCCCGCGACGAGGAGAATGGCCGGCATGATGTTCGAGAAGTAGCGCGCGTTGCTGTGCACGGTGAAGGAGCGGATATCGCTGTAGATGGCGAGGAACGTCGCGAAGATGACGAACGGATAGAGGTGGAGGATGGTGCGCGTCCGCAGCATCCGCACCGTTCCGATGATGAGTAGGACCGGCAAGTACGGGGGGCACCACCGCCAGTCGACGAGGTGATTCCAGGTCGGATCGCCGGCTTTCTGGAACCACGCGAGCGGTGCCCACCACAGGTTCTGCACGACGTGATTCTCGGAGGTGCCGGCTTGCACCCAGTCCCATTGAAAGGCGAGGTTCACGCTGATGAAGAGCGCCGCGCCGGTCGCCAGCACGACCGTGTTCACCGGCAGCCGCCAGAGCGCGTAGAGCACGCAGAGCGCATGCAGGTAGAAGACGACGCTGTTCTCCGGGCGGCATTGGTAGAAGATGTCGGAGGCCAGCAGGAATCCCGCGAAGAAGATGAAGTGGCGGGTCTGGAAGAAGACGAGCAGCAGCAGGTGGCTCACGACCTCGAAGAAAACGGCGGCGATCAGGAAATCGTGGGGCCCCGAAAACATCACGTGGACCGGGTTGAACGCGAGGAGCAGCGCCAGCGTCCACGCGAGCCGGCGATCGTCGGTGAGGCGGAGGGACAGGAGATAAAAGACCGCCGGCGTCAGGATCCCGAGGGCGAGCGACGCGTACCAGGTGACGTCGTGCGGCTCGACGAGATGGCCGGTGACGATCCGGATGAGGTTCAACAGCGCCGGATAGCCGACGGGATAGTAGTACGAGTAGGCGTCGCCCGAGATGACCAGCTCGCGGAAGAAATGCCCCGGTCGGAAGCTGACCTTCTGGAAGAACGCGATGCGGGGCACGGCCGAGATCACGGTGATCGCCGCCAGGTCGAGCAGCAGCTGGGCGCGCGCGTGTCGGCGAACGAGCCATATCCCCGTGGCCAGCGCCCACACGGCAAAGAGGGCGTGGACCCCCGTGAGCGCGCGCACGTCGTACAGGAAGCTGAAGGTGGGGGTGTGTGCCGTCATCGGCGGGCGTCGACGCCGAGCGCTGCGCTCCTGTGAGGCGCGCGCACTACCCGGTCACGGCGAGCGCGCGACGGACGACGCCGCGCACCCGATCGAGGGCGTGCTCGGTGGCGGCAGAGGGCGCCGGCTGGCCGCCGTGCATTGGCACGTGGTGCAGCCGCCCGTCATCGGTGAAGTACGTGATCAAGCTGGACGCGCGATTACCGCGCATCATGACCAGCACGTGCGCGAGGACGCGTTGGAGCATGACCGGATCTCTCGCGGGAGCGGCGAGCACGACGCTGGTGAACACGTCGTCGCCGAGCTCCAGCGCGGCACGAGAGACGAGTGCGGGCGCGAGTCGCGTCAACCGGTCGAAGACGGT
>JBDSJB010000564.1:0-4405 GCA_039917665.1 Binatia bacterium | reverse complement strand
TCGGTTCGCTTGGCACGCTCCTGGCTGGGTTCCTGGGAATGCGAACGAGTCGAACGTGGTCTGAGCAGTGCGACATCCCGAAGTTTGGTCCCCTCCGACAGGACGTCGAAACCGACGTCTGCGTCGTCGGCGGCGGCGTCGCGGGTCTCAACGTCGCGTATGCGCTCGCCCGCGAGGGCCGTCGCGTCGTCCTCTTGGAGCGCGAGAATTTGGGATCCGGCGAAACAGGCCGCACGACGGCGCACCTCGTGACCGCGCTCGATCGTGGATACGCGTCACTCTGCGACGTGCTCGGCGTCGAGCGAGCCCGATTGGCGGCGGAAAGTCATGGCCGCGCCATCGACTTCTACGCCGAGACCTGTGCGCGCGAAGCGATCGGCTGCGACTTCCGTCGGCTCGATGGCTACCTGTTTCAAGGAGACGGCGAGCCGGAACGCTTCGCGAGCGAACGCGCGGCAATGGCGGAGGTCGGCCTTCCGGGAATCGCGCTCGTCGCGCCTCCGGGATGGCAAGCGGACAAAGGGCCGTGCCTGCGCATTCCGAACCAAGGCGAGCTCCAGCCGCTGCAGTATGTGGCGGGTCTGGCGACGGCATTGGCGCGGCTCGATGGTCGCATCCACGAAGACACCGTCGTCACCGAGGTCCACGAGGATCACGTCGTGACGGTCGGCGGCGCAGTGGTGCGCGCCGAGGCGATCGTGATCGCGACGAACACGCCGATCAACTCGCGCTTCGGCATCCCACTTCGTCAGGCCGCCTATCAGACGTACGTCGTCGCCGCGGTCGACGAGACGCCAAGCCCCGTTCCGGCCTTGTATTGGGACGTCGAGGATCCCTTCCACTACGTCCGATCGGTCGCGCGTGTCGGTCGACCCAACGTGCTGTTGATCGGCGGAGAAGATCACAAGACCGGCCAAGACGAAGGGGTGAGCGCTGACGGTCGCCACGCGCGACTCGAAGCGTGGGCGCGCCGCCACTTTCCAGATCTGGGCGGCCTCGTGGAGCGCTGGTCCGGAGAGGTGATGGAGTCGCTCGACGGGCTCGCGCTGATCGGCCGGCTCGCGCCGAAGAGCAACGTCTTCGTCGTCAGCGGCGACTCCGGGAACGGCTTTACGCACGCGGGCATCGCGGCGTTGCTTTTGCCGGATTTGATCACGGGCCGCGCCAGCGATCTCACGGAGCTCTACGATCCGACCCGCTTACCGTTGAAAGCGCTTCCCGAGCTCGCACGAGAAGGTGTCAACACGGCCGCGCAGTATGCCGCGTGGCTCGCGCCGAGTGACGTGTCGGCCGTCGACTCGATTCCACACGGCGGCGGTGCGGTGGTCCGCCGCGGCGTTTCGCGCGTCGCGGTCCATCGCGACGAGCGCGGCGAGCTGCATGCGTGCTCGGCGGTCTGTCCCCATCTCGGTGGCATCGTGGACTGGAATGCGGATGAGCGGACATGGGATTGTCCGTGTCACGGCTCGCGCTTCGACGCGTTCGGACGGCTTCTCCACGGCCCGGCGAACAGCGATCTGCCGAGCTCGACGCTCTGAGCCAGCAACGAACCGAACACCGGAGGTGACGTGTGAGGGCGACGACGACGACGATGGTCACGATGATGTTCGCGGCGGCATTGATCGGAACGACGTATGCCGCGCCGTCCCCGGAACCGCATCAAAGCCCGCTACCCGCGCCGAGCCAGAGTGCGCCGGTCGATCTTGGCACGAAGACCTCGGGTGTCGGCACGACCGACCCGGTCGCGCAGCCGAGCGCGGGGCGCATGGTCGACCCGCTGGCGCCGGGTCACGAGGTGAATCCGCAGCCGGACACACCGGGCAAGACGGGTCTCGGCGTCACGGATCGCGTGCCGCTCGGGCAGGTACAGAACGCGCCGGGCTCGAAGACGGATGGGATCGGCTCCCCACCCGCCGCTGGCCCCGGCGCGCACTGACCTTGCGGTGATCTACGTAGAGCGAGTTGCGAAAGAATGCCCAAGGTGGATTGTACGCGCCACGCTCGGCTCGTAAGACGATCGCATGTCGGTCTGCATTCTCTGCGGCACGGAAACCAGCGGCTGGGCCATCGTCATGACCGGCGAGTCCGAAAACCCCGAGCTCGGTATCGAGTGCCGGCGCTGCAGCGCGTTGCCAAGCGAGGAACGGAAGCGGCTGCGTGATCTCGCGATGACGCGCGCCATCCGACGCGAGCTCTCCGAGTCCGACGACGACGATCCGACGCGCCCGCGGTAGCGTCCGTCGCAGCTACTTCGTCGGCAGTGGTAACGCCGCGTGGAGCGCGCGCGCTGCGGCGGCATCGCGTGACGTGTCGTTGGCGTCGAGCGCCGCGACGATCGGATTCAAAATGTGTCGCGCCTCTGCCGCGCGTCCTTGATCGCGGCGAAGACCGGCGAGCGTCGTCGCCGCGCGGCAGGCCAGCCATGCCGAGCCCTGGGCGGTCGCGAGTGCGAGCGCGCGCGTCAACGCGTCGTCGGCGTCGGTTGGCGTCGCAGCGCGCTCTGGGTGCTGCAGGAGAAGCACGCCGCGCAAACGGTGCAGCTCGGCCTCGTAATAACGCTGGTCGCTGCGCTCGTTGAAGGCCAGCGCTTCATCGAGCGGCGCGGCGGCGGCATTCGGATCTCCGGCGGCGAGATACGCCTCGGTCAACCGCCCGAGGTGCGACGGCAAGCCGAGGCCCGCGCCCGTCGCACGCCAGCCTTCGAGGCCGGCACGCATGCGCGCGATGCCGGCGTCGACCTCGCCGCGGTCGACCATCGCCCACGCCGCGAAGTGCGTCGCGCCAGCGGGGAACGGCGACGCCCCGAGCGCGCGCGTCACGGGTGCGATGAAGCGATAGCCGCGACGTGCCACCGTCTCGATGAAGCGCGGCGCCGTCGGCTCGTCGCCGAGCGCCTCGGGGAGCTCGCCGATCAGCACCTTCAACCCGCCGCTCGCGATCGCCGCGCCGTCCCAGACGTGCGCGACGATCTCGTCCTTGGTGCCGAGCTGGCCGTGGCGCTCCGCCAGGTAGCGCAAGACGGCGAAGGCCTTCGGCCGGAGTGGCACGGTGTGATCGCCTTTCCGCAGTTGCTCGTCGGCGAGAGCGAGTCGGAAGGGCGCGAAGACGAGATCGGCGGCGTCGGCCTGCAGAGCGGAACGGCCGTTCAGCGCGACACGGGAGAATCCGCGGCGAGCCCGCGGACTCCGGCGGCGCGCGCGAGCTCGTCGAAGCCGCGGCCGACGGCCGCCGCGAATGCGTCGAGATCGGGCATCACCTGGCGGTCGGCGTTGAAGCCGAAGCCGAGCGAGCCGCAGTAGCTGAAGAGCGCGATGCCGAGCCCCTGATTCTCGAAGAGCGGCACCTGCGGAAAGCCCGCGAGCAGCCGAGCGCCGAGGAGGTACAGCGGGACCTGCGGACCGGGCACGTTGGTCACGATCAGATTGTAGGGGTGCAGGCGCGAGAGCAGGCGCACGCCGAGGCCGACGACGCCCGGCATGGCGTACTCCGCGACGCGTCCCAGCACGTCGGGGCCGAGCTCCTGGCGGATCTGCTTCCGCTTGGTGGTCTCGGCCGAAACTGCCGTGAGGCGCCGGACGGCGTCGGGCTCGTCGACGGCGAGGTCGAGCAACCATCCGGACGCGCGGTTGCTGGCCTGGCCGCGCTCGTCCTCGGTGCGGACGCTGACCGGGATCACGATCCGCAGCTTCAAGTCACGTACGTCGACGCCACGTCCGAGCAGGAAGTGGTGGAGCCCGCCGGCGACGCTCGCGAGCGCGACGTCGTTGACGGTGCCGCCGAGCCGGGTCTTCACCGCCTTCACCTCGTCGAGGTCGAGCGTCAGCCAATCGAACGTGCGATGCGCGCTGATCGGCTGATTGAGCGGCGTCGGCGGCGGCAGCGAGACGCCGGACCCGGCGAGATCGACGAGGGCGCGCATGCTGGCGCGCGTCGTCGCGCCGACGCCCGCCGGGTCGGAGGCGATCGCGTAGAGGCGCTGCGCCATCGTGAGCGGCGTTGCGGCCTGGCGCGCGAGGCTGTCGGCGAGCAGGCGCGCGCCGCTCGGGGCGGGTCGCGGCGTCCACGGTTGCGGCTCCTCGATCACGTCGTCGGGCGTCGGGCTCACGAGCGCCGTGAACAGGTCGAACGCCGAGATGCCGTCGGCGATCGCGTGATGCGTCTTGATGAGCAGCGCGAACCGGCCGTCGGCGAGCCCTTCGATCACCCAGAGCTCCCAGAGCGGTTTTCCGCGATCGAGCTGCTGCGACATGATGCGTGCGGTCAGCAGCTTCAGCTGCGCGTCGTCGCCCGGCCGGGGCAGGGCGGTGTGGCGGACGTGGTAGCTCAGATTGAAGTGGTCGTCGTCGATCCACACGGCCTGGTTGAAGACGGGAATCCAGCCGAGCCGGTGACGGTACCGCGGCAC
>JBDSJB010000563.1:0-5603 GCA_039917665.1 Binatia bacterium | reverse complement strand
GCGCCGCCGGCATCGGCTCGGGCAACGGGACGCCTTCCAGCACGTGCAGGAACGACGCCCGGTAGCCGTCCCGGAGGGCATCTTCGCGGCGCCGGATCGGCGAGCCGAGCGGCGTCGAGAGAAAGCGTCCCTCGCCATCGAAGCCGGTGCGATAGATGCGCGCCGGCGCAATGTTGCGGGCGAGCGCCTCGATGAGGTTCCAGTCGTTGCCGACGCGCGCGACGACGGCCGCGGCGATCGCCTCCGGCGCCAGCTGATCGCGACAGAACGGGTCGAGGCACGTGACGTTGTGATCGCACGGCGCGCACGGCGCGCCAGTCTGGACGACGACGTGGTCGGCGGCATACGGCCCCGTGTCGAACGGCGAGGCCGGCCCGAAGAAGAGCCCGACCACCGGCGTGCCGACCGCGACCGCCATGTGCATCGGACCCGTGTCGCCCGTCACGAGCGCGGCCGCGCGCGTGAGCACCGCGCCGAGCTCGCCGACGCCGGTCTTGCCGCACGTGTTCACGGCGGCCTCGCCGATCTCCGCCGCGACCCGCTCGCCGAGCGGCCGATCGCTGCCGCCGCCGATGATGACGATGCGGAAGCCGGCCGCAACCAGCGTCTTGCCGAGCGCCGCGAACGAGCCTTCCGGCCACTGTCGGATCGCCCGGCTGGCGCCGAGCTGCAGCGCGACGAAGCGCTGGTCACCGCCGATACCCATCTCCGTGAGCAGCGCCGCCGCCTTCTCCGTCGCCTCCGGGGCGACCACGTACGAGAGCCGGCGCGTGTCGGCGAGCCCGCCCGTCATCGCGCAGTAGTAGTCGACGAGGTTGAAGGTCGCGTAGCGCCGATGGAGGCACATGGTCGCGAAGAGCCGCGCCCAGGGATGCCGGATCACGCGCAAGCCGTCGGGCGTCATCGACCAGCCCCGCACGTCGTCGATCCCGAGCAGCCCCATGAACACGGCGCTCATGCGCGAGCTCGAGAAGTTGAGCGCCAGGTCGAAATGCTCCGCGCGGAGCTCGCCGATCACGTGCTCGATCGTCCGATAGGCTTCGAGCAGCTGACTGCCGCCTTCGAGGATGCGGTTGCCGAGGCGATCGAGCTCGACCCGGTAGACGTGGTCGATGCCCGGGATGCCGTCGCACACGTCGGCGAAGTTCTTCTCCGCCATGAGCGTGATTGCCGCGTCCGGATGCTGGCGCTTCAGCGCCGCGATCGCGGGCGACGTCTGCAGGAGATCCCCGAAGCGCGTCAGGTTGACGATGAGGATTTTTTGAGGTCCTCGGCGTGTCATGCGCGGTGCTCCCGCAGGTAGAGCTCGTCGAACTGGTGCAGGAAGAGGAAGATCGCCTCGGGTTCGCTGAGGGCCCCTTCCCGCTTGGTGAGGCTCGCGGTGAGGCGGTCGAGCGTGAACGGCATGGTGGCGTCGAAGCGAGCGAGGAAGCGCTCGAGCTCCCCATCACCGGCGCGCGCGACGTCGCCGACGGTCACCGTGCGGCGGCGGCTGAGCAAACGCTCCTGGGCCGCTCCGATCACCGTCGCCAGCATGTCCTCCATGCGGCGGGCATACGTGTGCTCGGCGAGCGCGCGGGCGCGAGCCCGTTCCGCCATCACGCGGCGTTCGTCGTCGTGCGCCACGTAGTGCTCGGTGAGCGCGCGCATCTCGGGCACGCTGGTCGCGACCGCGATCTCACGGTCGCCCGTGAAGAGCGGCGGCAGCAGCTCGCGGCGGTCGACCACCTGGAACGCGCCGCTACCGGCGAGCTCGAAGGTCCGCGGGTTCACGAAGTCGCCGCGCGGGTCGACGCCCTCGTGGTAGGTCGACGAGTGCAGGTTCAGGTTGACCTTGCTGGCGTTGAAGATCTTCACCGAGTCGTCGGTGTGGATGCGCGTGCCGTTCCGTTGCAGGACGCGGCCGAAGCCTTCCGCCCCGCCCCAGTCGCTGCCCCAGAGCTTGAAGTCGAGATCGAGGAAGCGCCGGAACGACAGGCGCCGATTGCGGTAGCCGGCGCCGACGAACGACACGTCGCTGCCGAGCTCGGCCTGCTCGGCGGGATCGAGCGCGAGCGGACGGTGAACGCGCGGATCGAAGCCGCACGGCAGATACGCGAGGCGAGCGTCGGTCACCTGCGCCATCGCCTCGTGACAGGCCTCGGTCTGGATCGTGAAGACGTAGTCGTAGTGTTTGGCGAGCTCGCGCCACGACGTCATGACGCGGAAGTCCTCGACGAACCAGAGCGCGCGCAGCACGCCGCGCTTGCCGATCGCGTCGAGCGCGGTCGGTCCGAGCGGCGCTTGCGCGAGCGCCAACACGAGATCGGGCTCGACGGCATCGACGGTCGCCGCGACACCGGCCGACATCACGTCGCAGAAACCGGACTCGAGCACGCGTCGATTGGCGCGGCGTGCGCCGAAGCGTTCGAGGCCGAGAAACGCGTCGTGGAACGGCGCCAGGTCGAGCAAGTGCGTCTCGTGTCCGAGCTCGGTCAGCGCGCGCGCCGCATAGCCGGCGATCGGCCACGAGCCGCCGTAGAGCGGCGTCACGACGAGCACCTTCAGCCGGAGCCCGCTCCGCGCGGCCTGCGACTGCCAGGCCTGCAGGACGCGGCGATACGCGCCGCCCGCAATCACGAGCGCCGGGGCGTGGGCGACGACGAGCACGCGCTCGCCCGCCGGCGTGTCCGCCGGTACGGCGTCGCCGCCGACGATCACGATGCGGCCGAGCAGCTGGGTCAGATCGCGCGCTTCGCACGCGGCGGCCAGCACCGCGAGATCGGGCTCGACCACGATGATGGTACCGCGAAAGCGCTCGGCGAGCGCCTCGACGTGATAGCCGAGCCCGAGGCCGACGATCACGACGCGCGTCGCGGCGACGGCGTCGAGACGTTCGACGGTCGCGCGCGCCCAGCGCACGGCCTCGCCGACCGGATCGACGAGATGCTGCAACGGGACGCCGCCGACCGTGAGTGTCCGGGCGCCGCCGGCCGTCGTACCGAGCTCGTGCGTCGCCGGGATCGCGACGGCAGCGATCTGCGCCGCCAGCGCGGGCGCACGCGTCGCGAGCACGGCGAGGTTGTCGCTGCGCGGCGTGCTCACGGCCATGTCCTCCGCTTCGTGGTTCCCCGCTTGGTCATGTGCTTCCACGACACCAGAGCAGGCCGCGCCGCCACTCGGTGAGCAAGCTCACCGAGCGACGGTTCGGCTCTCTCTCCCCACATCCCCACACCCTCCACCTCACCCCATCCCCACACACTCACACCCCATGAGCACCGCTCCTTGCGAGCGGCCACGCGGCGGTTCAGCAAGCCGAGTGCCATGCGCAACACGCACGGCGCGTCGCACGGACGGGCGATACGACACGCGCACTGGCGGGTCGGTGGCGGAAAAATGTGCTTGGGCTCCCGCGCCGGTCAGGAAGTTGACCGGATGGTCTTCCATTGCATGCAGCAATTCCTGCGGAGTGCAGCGCATCGTCCGCGCGAGCCCCTGGCACATCCGTTGCTGCTCTGCATCGCGCTGGAGTGGGTCTGCGCGCGGTGCGCGCATGCATGGACGGGTGGATGGGAGGAGGCACGATGCTCGAGTCGGCGGTGCGGTGGATTCAGCGTTATGCGCTGGCGGAAGGCGGCATCGCGGTCTCGTCGAAGCAGCGCGTCGCCTACCCGGAGGTGACGGGCTACTACATCCCGACGCTGCTCGGTCTCGGCGAGCGAGCCCTCGCGCGGCGCTTCTCGGATTGGCTCGTCTCGGTGCAGCGTTCCGACGGCGCGTTGGTCGGACCCGGCACCGAGCAGACGTTCGCCTTCGACACCGGCCAGGTGGTGCGCGGCTGGGTCGCCCTCATGCCGACGCAGCCAAGTGTCGCCGAGCCGCTGCGGCGCGCGTGCGACTGGTTGCTCGCGGCGAGCGACGAGTCGAGCGGCCGACTGCCCGTCCCGCCTCCGGGTGGCGCGTGGAGCCTCGGTCCCCGCGGCGAGGTGAGCGAAGCCATTCACCTCTACGTCCTCGCGCCGCTCCGGACCGCCGGTGAGCTGCTGAACGAGCCGCGCTACGGCCGCTTCGTCACCCGCAGCCTCGACTACTATCTCCGCCGCACCTACTGCACGCGCTTCGAGGCGCCGAGCCACCTGACGCACTTCTACGCCTACATGCAGGAGGCGTTGCTCGAGCTCGGCTGCAACGAGGAGGTCCGGCGCGGCATGACCGACCTCGCCCGTCATCAGCTGCCGAACGGCGCGATCCCGGCCTACAGCGACGTGCCGTGGGTGTGCGCGACCGGCGTCGCCCAGCTCGCGCAGGTGTGGTTCCGCATCGGCGAGGTCGAGCGCGCCGAGCGGGCGATGACGTTCCTGGCGGCGCTGCAGAATCCGAGCGGCGGCTTCTTCGGCTCCTATGGCGTCGGGGCCGCCTACTTTCCGGATCAGGAGCCGTCGTGGGGCGTGAAGTACGCGATCGAGGCCGAACAATGCCGGATCGCGAGCCACTTCGACGCGACCGTCGGCGAGTACCGCCCCGAGATCGCCGAGCAGGACGGCCGCGCCCGTGCCGTCCTGGCGCACGTCGGCAGCGCCGATGGCAAGCGCATCCTCGACGCCGGCGCCGGCAAGGGCCGCTACGCCGCGCTGCTGCAGCGCCATCACCCGGCCGCCGACATCACGGCTCTCGACGTCTCGGCCGAAATGCTCCGCCACGTGCCGGCCGGCATTTCCACGGTCCAGAACAGCCTGCTCGACATGCCCTTCCCCGACGGCCACTTCGACGCCGTCCTTTGCGTCGAGGCCCTGGAGCACGCCGTCCGCATTCCGGAGGCAGTGCGCGAGCTCGTTCGCGTGCTCGCGCCCGGCGGCACGCTCGTCCTCATCGACAAGAACAAGCAGAAGCTCGGCGCCCTCGCGATGCCGAGCTGGGAGCGCTGGTTCGACGCGTCCGAGCTGACCACCCTGCTCGACGACCTCGGGCTCAGCACCGAGACCGAATACGTCGGCTACGACGGCCACGAGGCCGACGGCCTCTTCCTCTGCTGGAGCGCGCGGAAGCCGTTGCGCGCCGCTGCCAGTCTCACGACCTCCGACTCCGCGGCCCACGCCGCGCTCTAAAGGACCGCGCCCCATGGAATTCAATCCCGTCGCGCTCGACGCCAAGCTCCGCCACCTCGACGCGATCCTCGCCGATCCCGATCGTCTCGCGCGTGTCATCCGCGCGCTGCTCTCCGACGCTGCCTACGAGCTGACACCCTTGGCGCGCCCGTGGGAGCCGGGCGGCGGCGCCTCGCTCTTCCAGGTGACGACCGCGAACGCCACCTATTTTCTCAAGGTGAAGCACCTGGCGGTCACGATCGAGAGCAAGCTCGAGTCGGAGCCCGCGTTCTCGCCGGAGCCGTCGCTGCGAAACGAGCGGCACCACCTCGACGCCCTCGCCGGCCTGCCCTCCGTGCCCGTCGTGCATGGCTATGCCGAGGACGGCGATCACGCGTTCCTCCTGCTCGAGTGGCTGACACCGTTCGACGCCGTCATGCCGACGCTCGGCGCCGCCGCGCTCGCCGAGGCCTATCGCGCCATCACCGCCGGCGTCCGCGCGCTCTACGATCGCGGCGTCGTCCACACCGACGTGCACGA
>JBDSJB010000562.1:0-15577 GCA_039917665.1 Binatia bacterium | reverse complement strand
CGATCAGGCCTACGTCGTCGTCTCGAATCACCAATCATTGCTCGACATCCTCGTGCTGTTCCGGCTCTACCGCCACTTCAAGTGGGTCTCGAAGGCGGAGATCTTTCGCTTGCCGTTCATCGGCTGGAACATGAGCCTGAATCGCTACATCGCGATTCGTCGCGGAGATCCGAAAGACGCCGTCCGCATGATGACCGCCTGCG
The DNA here is from genome assembly GCA_039917665.1 of Binatia bacterium. Taxonomy (GTDB): domain Bacteria; phylum Desulfobacterota; class Binatia; order UTPRO1; family UTPRO1; genus UTPRO1. The sequence continues at coordinate 15,374 of JBDSJB010000562.1, read as the reverse complement.
GCGACGCCCTCGAGAGCGGCAGCTCGATCCTGATCTTCCCGGAGGGGACGCGCTCGGTCGACGGCGAGCTGCGCGACTTCCGCCACGGCGCCTTCACGTTGGCGCTCCGCCATCACGTGCCGATCCTGCCGATCGTCCTCGACGGCACCGTCGACGCCTTGCCGAAGTACGGGGTCGTGTCTCCCGGTGCAGACATCGTCATCCAGGTGCTCGATCCGATTTCGGTCGACGGCTTCAGCGACGTCGAGGTGCTCCGCGATCACGTGCGCGGAGTCATGGCGGACGGGCTGCGGCGGTTGCGGGCGGAGCGGCGGCACGAGGCGTTACCGCCGCCGTCGGCGGCAGCGTCCGCGTAGCGGTCGAACGGGTTATCGGCGGCTACGCTCCGCGTCGCAAGCGGCGGCTACGCTGCGCGTCGCAAGCGGCGGCTACGTTCCGCGTCGCAAGCGGCGGCTACGCTGCGCGTAGCCATGCGCCGGACGCGTCCGCACGCTACGGCAGTGGCATGCGTCGTCGTCGTTCCGACTCCATCAAGGCATGGCCCGAGCACGAGCGGCCGCGTGAGAAGCTCCTGGATACGGGCGCTGATCGCCTGACCGATGCCGAGCTGCTCGCCGTGCTCTTTCCGACGGCCGTCAGAGGGATGACCAACGCGGTCGAGCAGGCGCGCGGCTGGCTCCAGGCGTTCGGCTCGCTCCGAGCCTTGGTCGATGCGCCGCCGCGCTCGCTCCGCGACACGCCGGGGATGGGACCGGCACGCGCGGCCATGATGCAGGCCGTCGGTGAGCTCGCGCGCCGCTACGGAGTGCAGCGTCTCCCGCGCGGCACGCCGCTCCGCACCAGCGCCGAGGTGTATCGCCACTGCGGCGAACGTCTGGCGACGCTGCGGAAGGAGCAGTTCCACGTGATCCTGCTCGACGGCAAGAACCGTCCGATCAAAGACGTGCGCGTGTCGGAGGGCACGCTCACGGCGTCGCTGGTGCATCCGCGTGAGGTCTTCGTCCCGGTGATCGAGGAGAGCGCGGCCGCCATCGTGCTCGTCCACAATCATCCAAGTGGCGACCCGACGCCGAGCGCCGAGGACATTGCCATCACCAACCGCCTCCGCGAGGTCGGCGAGCTCATGGGCGTCCGCATCCTCGACCACATCGTGATCGGTCACGGCCGCTACGTCAGCTTCGCCGATGAAGGGCTATAAACGCTCGCGGCACGCGGAGCCGAGGCTCCGTCTTCATTCCTGTGAGGGAAGACCTCGCATTTACTTCGGGGTCCGACGTCCATCGGAGGATCGGCGCGCGCAGCGTGCCGACCGCACGGGGACGTAATGAACTAGAAAGGAATGTCGTCGTCGTCTGCGGCTGCCGCGCCGCCGCCACCCATGCCCATCGCGGGCTCTTCGGGGAAGCCGGGATCACTGCCACCGCGCGCACCGCCGCCGCCCTCCTTACCGGCCAAGAAGCGGACGTTCTGCGCGATGATCTCGGTGATGTAGCGCTTGTTGCCGTCCTTGTCGTCGTAGCTCCGCGAGCGGATTTCCCCTTCGATGAAGACCTGGCGACCCTTGCTCAAGAACTTGCCGCAATTCTCGCCCTGCTTGCCCCAGACGATGATGTTGTGCCACTCGGTGCGCTCTTGCTTCACGCCCTCGGCGTCGTTCCATGTCGACGAGGTGGCGAGCGGGAATTTGCAGACGGCCTTGCCGCTGCCGGTGAAACGCACCTCGGGATCCTTACCGAGGTTGCCGACGAGAATGGCTTTGTTGACCGACATGGTGTGACCCTCCGGGGGGTGCAGCGAAAACGTTCCGCGACGATTAACAGCGGTCGTACCGAGCGTCAACGTCGCCGAGTAGCGTGTGGAGAACGCCGTCGATCCTGGCGCTGACCGCCGCTTTGTGGGAGTTTCGGCCGCGATGGGTGGCCGGGTGCGATGAGCGATTCCGCGGACGTGTTGCGTATCATTCCGCTCGGCGGCCTCGGCGAGATCGGCCTCAACATGATGCTGATCGAGTACGGCGAGAGCGCCATCGCGATCGACTGCGGCGTCATGTTTCCCGACGCGTCGATGCTCGGCATCGATCTCGTCATTCCCGACCTGACCTATCTCCGTGACCGCCCCGACCGACTGAAGGGCATCATCTGCACCCACGGGCACGAGGATCACATCGGTGCGTTGCCGTTCGTGACGCGCGAGATGCCGGTGCCGACGTTCGCGACGCCCTTCGCGCACGCGCTCGTGAGCCACAAGCTCGAGGAGCACGAGCTCTCGACGCCGCTCGAGCAGTTCAAGGCCGGCGACGTGTGGCGCGTCGGACCGTTCGAAATCGAGGCGATCCACATCACCCACAGCATCGTCGACGCGGTGGCCCTCGCAATCCGGACGCCGCTCGGGACCATCGTGCACACCGGCGACTTCAAGTTCGACCAGACGCCGCTCGACGGCCTGCCGTCCGATCTTGCGCGCTTCGCGGCGCTCGGCGACGCGGGTGTGCTCGCGCTGCTCTCCGACTCGACTAACGTCGACCGTCCGGGTGTGACGCCGTCGGAGCGCAGTCTGACGGGGAATCTCGAGGCGGCGTTCCAACGCTCCCGCGGCCGGGTGCTGGTGGCGACGTTTGCCTCTCACCTCCATCGCATCCAGCAAGTACTCGACGTGTCCGCGCGCACGGGGCGCAAAGTCGCGGTCGTCGGGCGTGGAATGGTGCAGAACGTCGAGACCGGCCAGGACCTCGGCTATCTGCGCGTGCCGCAGGGCCTCCTCATCGACATCGCCGAAGCCCGCCAGCTGCCGTCCGACAAGGTCACCTTGCTCTCGACCGGCAGCCAGGGCGAGCCGATGTCCGCGCTCACCCGCATCGCGATGGGCGATCACAAGCAGGTGAAGATCGGGGCTGGCGACACCGTGATCATGTCCTCGCGGGTCATCCCTGGGAACGAAAAGCCCATTGGGGACCTCATCAATCATCTCTGCCGGCGAGGCGCCGACGTGCTGCACGAGCCGATGTCCGGCCTGCACGTCTCGGGACACGCGAGCCAGTCGGAGCTGAAGCTGATGCTGCAGCTCACCCGGCCGCGCTATTTCGTGCCCGTCCACGGTGAATATCGCCACCTCGTCCGCCATGCCGCGCTGGCCGCCGAGATGGGCGTCGTCGACGGTTTCGTGCTGGAGGACGGCAACGTGCTCGAGATCGACGGCGCCGGCGCCCGGCAGACGGAGTCGATCACGTCGGGTCGTGTGTTCGTCGACGGCAAGGGTGTCGGCGACGTCGGCGATGTCGTCCTGCGCGACCGTCGCCATATGTCCGACGGTGGCCTCGTGCTCGCCATCCTCGCCGTGAATCAGCACAGCGGCGAGATCCTCTCGGGCCCCGACCTGATCTCGCGTGGCTTCGTCTTCGACGACGACAGCCAGCCGTATTTCGACCGCGCCAAAGAGGCCGTGCTGGAGGCGCTTGCCGCGCTCACGCCCGAGTCCCGGACGGTCCCGGCCGAGGTGAAGGAAGAAATGCGGAAGACGCTCCGGCGTTACTTCAAGAAGACGCTCGAGCGTCGGCCGGTGATTCTCCCGGTCGTGATGGAGTTCTGAGCGAAACCGTCCCCCGGCGGTCGCCCGCGCCGGCCCTAGCCGCACCATCTTCGGACTTGCGCCTACCGGGCCGTCCATGACAATCCTCTGTCGTTGGGTTGGGGGTGGTGGTGGCTGGAAAAGCGGCACGCGTAGCCAAAGGTGGGGTGCGGGAGAAGGTGGAGCCGGCGACCGGTACGCTGCGGCGTGAGGTCGAGGCGATCTTCGCCATTGCCGGTGCGTGCTACCTGGCCTTGAGTTTTCTCAGCTACACCCCGGGCCGTGCCGCGGGGAACGTCGGCGGTCCCGTCGGGCACCTCTTGTCCGACCTCTTCGTTCAGGCGTTCGGCCTTTCCGCGTTTCTGATCCCGGCGAGCGTCGTGCTGGTCGCGATCATCGTGCTGCGGGGCGGCTCGTTGGCGCTTTCGACCGGGCGCGGCATCGTGCTGACGGCGCAATTGCTTTTGGTGGCGTCCGCGCTCGCGCTCGTCCGTGGCCCTGGTCGCGAGACTACCGCGGGTGGCTGGGTCGGGGGCTTCCTCGCCAACCTGCTCGCCGGGCTCTTCAACGGGCTCGGGGCGTTCCTGATCGTGCTGACCGGGCTCGTGCTCACGACGATGGTCGTGACGGGCGGGTCGCTGGTCGGCGGCATGACGGCGATCGGCCGGCGTGCGACTAGCGCCCGCGACGCGTTCGGCGGGGCCTTCGCCCGCTGGCGCGAGAGTCATCGGCCCGAGGAGGACGACGACGAGGTCGTGACGTTGCCGCCACCGCGCGAGCGTCGTGAGCGCGAGCCCAGGGTCGACCGCGAAACCGCACGCAACAAGCGGGCGGCCTTGCCCCCGCCGCCGGCGCCGCCGATCCTGGTGAATGAGCCGGACCCGAGACCGGTCAAGGCGGGGAAGAACAAGGGCGCGAAGGCGCTCAAGCAGGAGGAGTTCCACTTCTCCACGGGTACGACCAAGTACGAGCTGCCGCCGCTCTCGTTCCTCGATGCGCCCGTCGATTCGGGCGTCCCGATCGACGAGGAATCGCTGATTGCGAGCTCGCGCATCCTGCAGTCCAAGCTCGCCGACTTTGGGGTCGACGGCAAAGTCGTCGCCGTGCGTCCTGGGCCCGTGATCACGACCTTCGAGTTCGAGCCGGCGGCCGGCGTCAAGGTGAACCGCGTCGTCAACCTCGCCGACGATCTCTCGATGGCTCTCCGCGCGCACAGCGTTCGCATCCTGGCGCCGATTCCGGGCAAGCCCGTCGTCGGCATCGAGGTGTCGAACACCCGCCGCGAGAAGGTGTGGCTCCGCGACATCATCGCGAGCGATCAGTTCCAGCGCTCCGAATCGAAGCTCAGCCTGGCGCTCGGTGCCGACACGACCGGCAACACGTACGTCGCCGATCTCGGCAAGATGCCCCACCTCCTCATGGCCGGCGCGACCGGCACCGGCAAATCGGTGTCGCTGAACGCGATGATCATGAGCATCCTCTACGAAGCGTCGCCGCACGACGTCCGCTTCATCATGATCGATCCGAAGATGTTGGAGCTCTCGGTCTACGACAACATCCCCCACCTGCTCGTCCCGGTGGTGACCGACCCGAAGAAGTCGGCCTACGCGCTCGCGAACGTGATGCAGGAGATGGATCGTCGCTACCGGATGCTCAAAGAGAAGGGCGTCCGCAACATCGACGGCTACAACAAGCTGATCGCGAACGAGCAAGCCGAGAAGAACGCGGGCGTGATCGAGCTCACCGAGCCCGAAGAGGGTGAGACCGAGGCCGCGAGCCCGTTCGTACCTGGGCAGCCGCTTGGCGAGGTGCCGCTCGTCCACGGCCACCTGCCGCGCATCGTGATCATCGTCGACGAGCTCGCCGACCTCATGATGACCGTCGGCCGCGAGGTCGAGGAGTCGATCACCCGCCTGGCGCAGAAGGCGCGCGCCGCCGGCATCCATCTGATTCTCGCGACCCAGCGGCCGTCGGTCGACGTCATCACCGGCCTCATCAAGGCCAACTTCCCGGCCCGGATCTCGTTTCAGGTCACGTCGCGCATCGACTCGCGCACCATTCTCGATGCGATGGGCAGCGAGCGGCTTCTGGGCGCCGGCGACTGCCTCTTCATGCCGCCGGGTACCGCGCGTCTGACGCGTATCCACGGCGCATTCGTCGCCGACGAGGAAGTCACCAAGGTCGTCGAATTCTGGCGCAAGCAGGGCGCGCCGACCTACCAGATGGAGCTGCTCGAAGGTGGCGAGGACGAGGAGTCCGGCGACGGGGAAGACGACGAGCTGCACGACGAGATGTACGACATGGCGGTTCGCGTCGTCACCGAGAGCGGGCAAGCCTCCATCTCGTGGCTGCAGCGGAAGCTCCGCGTCGGCTACAACCGTGCCGCCCGCATGATCGAGCGCATGGAGCGCGAGGGCGTGGTGTCGCGTGCCGAAGGCGCGCGCCCCCGCGAAGTCTTGGCGCGCCGACTCGACGTCGTCGACTGATTTCGCCGCCCCGCTGGCGGGGCCGCCGGAGCGCTGTTAGACAGCCCGCATGTCTCGTCGCCTCGCCGCTGCGGCCGTTCTCGCGATCGCGTGTGCCTCGTGGTCGCCCCTCGTCGGTGCCGAGACGAAAGTCGCGCCCGCCGGCCATGCCTGCCCCGAGCCCGCGACGATCGTGAAGAAGCTGCAGGAGCGCTACGACGAGACCAAGACGTTCCGGGCCAAGGTGCGACAGGAGATGAAGGTCGTGTCGATCGGGGTCAGCGACGTGTCGGACGGCTCGGTGGTCTTCCGGAAGCCGGGACGGATGCGCTGGGATTTCACGACGCCGCGCGTGCAGCAGATCGTGTCGGACGGGACGACGCTTTGGATCTACCAACCCGACGACCGCCAGGTGTTGAAGGCGCCGTTTCGGGCGGCGTTCGTCTCGACGACGCCGGTATCGTTCCTGCTCGGCGTCGGCCGCATCTCGGACGAGTTTCGCCCCGAGCCCGATCCGCGCGGCTGCAATGCCACGCGTCTCTATGTGAGCCTGAAGGCCAAGAACACCGACGACGTCGGCGCGCTGGCGTTCGGCGTCGACCGCACCACCTTCGACATCGTGGAGGCCGCGGTCACCGATCCACTCGGCAACGTGACGACGATCACCTTCAGCGACATCACCCGGAACGGCGACGAGCCCGACGCGACATTCGACTTTCAGATCCCGTCGGGTGTCGACGTGATCACGCCACCGGGCGCGATGGCGCCGCCGCCGTCCTGACCGCGCTCAGGGCGCGACGACCCGCAACTGATACGTCCCGCGGGAGGTGGCGTAGCCGTCGACCACGATGAAGTAGGTCTGGTCGGCGGTCACCCGGACCGTGAGGCGTGAGCCGTGGTGATCGTTGGGCTCGCCCGTCGTGCACCCGGTCGTGTCGTCGTTGCAGGCGGCTTCTGCCCCGGTCGCGCAGGTCTGTCGCCGGACGGACACGATGGTGTCGAACAGGGTCGCGAGGCCGCAGGTCTCGATCTGCGCCGTGCCAGAGCGCGTCGGCGTCCACTGGTAGACTTTCTCCGGAGCACCGTCGGACGACGCACAGCTCGCGGCGAGCGTGCTCGCGCCACTCGTCGTGCCGATGAACGTGCCACCTCCGCTCGCGATGGTCACCGCGCCCGTGCAGGCGCTGGATCCCGGTGTCGGTGAGACGGTCGGCGTCGCGGAGCGCGTCGGGGTGACGGTGCGGAGCGGGGTGGCGGTGCGGGTCGGTGTGGCGGTCGCGTTCGGCACGGTCGGGGCCGTCACGCTCAGCGTGTACGCACCGGCGCCGCCGTTGTAGCCGTCGACGACCAGCACGTAGGTCTGGCCTGCCGTCACGGTGAAGCTGAGGCGCGAGCCGTGATGGTCGTTCGGCTCGCCCGTCGTGCAGCCGGTGGTGTCGTCGTTGCACGCGATCTCGGCCCCGATGCAGGTGCCTGCGTGCACGTGCACGACGCTGTCGTAGAGCGTGCCGTTGCCGCACGTTTGCACCAGCGCGGTTCCCGACGTGGTGGGCGTCCAATGATAGACGCGCTCCGGCGAGTTGCCGGAGGTGGCGCAGGTGCCGCCGAGCGCGCTCGGAGCCCCGACGGTCGTGCCGGCGATGGTGCCGCCCGTCGCGGGGATGGTGACGACGGTCCCGCAGGCGGGAATCGGGGTGGGGGTCGCCGTGACGGTCGGCGTCCCGGTACGGGTCGCGGCGACCGGCGTGCCGGCCGCGGTCGCGGTGAGGGTGATGGTAGGAGAGGGCGTCGGTGCGGCAGCGGTGCCGGTGGTCGTTGCGATCGCGGTCGGTGTCGGGGTGCGCGTAGGCGTGGCCGTGGCCGTCCGTGTAGCCGTTGCGGTGCGGGTCGGGGTCGGCGCCGACGAGGTTGGGCTCGGCCGCGTGATGGTCACCGATTGCTGCGCGACGTTGTTGGACTCCGCGAGCTCGGGAATGCGGCCGAACGGATCGATCGTCACACGCAGCGTGTAAATTCCCGACGGGACGTCCGTGATGTCGAGGTACTGACACCCGAGGTTCGCGCCGTAGAGATCGGAGCAGCCCGCGGTGATGCCTTGATTCGTGCAGGTGTAGACCGGCGCGGCGCAGTCGGTGTCGCGGAGGCAGTAGCCTTGCTTGTGCCCGACGACGATCGTCTGTCCCGTCGCGTCGAGGAGATCGTAGCGCGCGTAGTTGTTGTAGTGCGCGTGATTGTGGCCCGCCGCCGGGCTGCAGACGAACTCGGGATCGCCGCAGAGCTCGAGCGGATGTTGGTCGCAAGGTGTCGGACAGAGCGGGTCACCGAGCGTGAAGTCGGCGGTGCCGAGATTCCGCGAGTACGCGCCGAAGCGCAGCAGGTCGATGCCGCTCGTCGCCTCCGCGCAGCCCTCGACGACGTCGCCGCTGGCGACCGTCGTGTTGAACGCGACGCTCACGTCGACGATCTGCGGGACGAGATCGGGGAGCCCGTTCGCCGGCGGCACGCACGTACATGTGGTCGTGCATTGGGTAGTCGGGCAGGCAGCCGCGTCGCTGCCGTCGCAGACCTCCGCGCCTTCGCGGATCCCGTTGCCGCAGAGGCTCGGCGGGGTCACGGTCAGCGTGTATGTGCCGCGCGCGCCGTTGTAGCCGTCGACGACGATGACGTAGGTCTGTCCGGCGGTGACCGCCACCGTGAGCCGTGAGCCGTGGTGATCGTTGGGCTCGCCGGTCGTGCAGCCGACCGTGTCGTCGTTGCAGGCGAGCTCGGCGCCGCCGCACGTGTTGGCGTGCACGTGCACGACACTGTCGTACAACGTCCCGCTGCCGCAGGTCTGGAGGACTGCCGTCCCCGACGCATTCGGCGTCCAGCGATACATGCGTTCCGGCGACGGGCCCGTCGAGCCGCAGGTGCTGGTCGACGAGCCCGTCCCACTGGTCGCGCCAACGAACGTGCCGCCGTTCGTCGGGATCGTTGCGATGCCCTGGCATGACGTGCACCCTGCCGCGACGGCACCGCCGATGCAGACGCCGCCGTTGCACGTATCGGCCGTCGAGCACGCGTTGCCATCGTCACAGGGATGGCTCACCTCGGCATGGACGCAGCCGAGGTCGCTGTCGCAGAGATCGTCGGTGCAGGGGTTCGCGTCGTCGCAGTCGGCGGCGCTGATGCAGGCGTCCGCGACGATCGGCAGCGCGAGCGCACCCAGTAGGAGAACGACGGCCAGCACGCGACTTCGCCACATCAATGCCCCCTCGGCCTCACGGCCCCCTGCCCCTACCGCGCCTGCGATGTGTCACCGAACCGATCGAACGCTAGGCCAAAGCGCCGCACTTGGTCAATTGGCGGCGGCGACTGGCAAGCTCCCGGATGCCCTGCTACGAAACGGCCCATGCCGTCGTTCGACGTCGTGTCGCGGGTCGACCTCCAGGAGGTCGACAATGCTCTCAACCAGACGCGGAAAGAGGTCGCGCAGCGCTACGATCTCAAAGACAGCAAGACCGAGATCGAGTGGGATCAGAAAGAGATCACGATCACCTCGGCGGACGACTTCAAGGTGAAAGCCGTCGTCGACGTCCTGCAGTCGAAGCTCGTGAAGCGCAACGTGCCCATCAAGAACCTGGACTACGGCACGGTCGACACCGCGCTCGGTGGTCGCGCCCGCCAGAAGATCAAGGTGCAGCAGGGCATCGAGACCGAGAAAGCCCGCGAGGTCGTCAAGTTCATCAAAGGCAGTGGCGTGAAGGTCCAGGCGCAGATCATGGACGACGAGGTGCGGGTGATCGGGAAGAAGCGCGACGACCTGCAGGACGTGATCACCAAGCTGCGAACGGCGGATCTCGGGCTCGCGCTCCAGTACGTGAACTTCCGCGACTGAAGCGGTGACCGTGCGATCGGCGACGCGCCCGCGGAACGTCCGCGTGAAAGACGGGCGCTCCGACAACACCCACCCGCTGAACCGCGGCGCCTACCAGGACCGCATCCCGCTCTTCGAGGCGTTCCTGCGCTTCGCCGAGGCGCTCGCGCGCTGCTCGTCGGCGACCTCGCACCGCGCGGGCTGCGTCCTCGTGAGCCACAACCTCGAGCGCGTGCTGGGCGCCGGATTCTCGGGCGGTGCGGCGACCGCGCTCGCGTCGGGCCGGCGGACGCGTGGCGGCAGTCACCTGCACGCCGAGGAGCACGCGCTCTTGATCGCGGGCGCCGTCGAGAAAGATAAATTGATGTTCGTGACGGAGGCGCCCTGCTACCTGTGCGCCGTCCGAGCCATCAACAGCGGCATTAGCCACGTCTACTACCGGACGGCCGGTGCGCGCGGGCGTGACGGTCTCGATTTGCTGCGACGGGCGGGCAAGGTGGTCGCGCAATACCCGCGGTGGCGCCCACGCGGGGTCGGGCCGCACCCGCCTGGTCTGGTCGCCCGCCGTTTGCCGGCGACCCTCACGTTGCCCGACGCCTATCAGCACTTTGCCGAGTCACTGGCATTGCGTTCCACCGACGGGTCGCAAAAAGTCGGGTGTGTGGTGGTGTCGAACGATCTCGAGCGGGTCCTCGGGGTCGGGTACAACGGCGGTGCGGCAGGCATCAGCGATCGTGAGTTCATTCCCGTCGACCGCAGTGGCTACGTGCATGCGGAGGAGAACGCCTTGCTCAAGGCCGGCGCGATAGAGAAGAACAAGATCATGTTCCTGACCCACACCCCGTGCGTCATGTGCGCGAAGCGCGCCATCAACAGCGGCGTCGCGCGCGTGCACTGCCGCCAGCCGAACCAGCGCGGCGACGCGATGGGCATCGAGATCCTGCGCCAGGCCGGCAAGAAAGTGGTGTGGTGGCAGGGCACCGAACGGAGCACGGACCGATGAACGCCCCCCGGGCCGTCTTGTTCGATCTCGGGGGAACGTTGGCGGAAGGCGGCGCCGACGCGCCGTCCGCCGATCTTGCCGCGGCGCTCGGTCTCGCTGGCGACCAGGCCCATGCGCTCGCGACCCTCGTGCTCCGCAACGTGTTTCTTTCCGCGGCGGCGCTCGCCGAGCGTGTCCGCGTCGATCTCGGGCTCGCGTCCGATCCCGCGGACGCGGTCACGTCGTTCTGGAACGCGCAGCTCGCGGCGCCCGCCGAGCTTCTCGGGGCGACGACGTGCGTGGCGGCGATTCGCGCCGTCGGCGCCAAGGTCGCGGTCATCGCGAACGTCACGACCCCGTACGCGGAGAGCTATCGCCGGACCTGCTCGGCGATCGTGCCGCTCATCGACGCTTGGCAGCTGAGCTGCGAAACGGGCGTCGCGAAGCCGAGCGCCGTCGCGTTCCACGCCGTGCTCGAGACGCTCGGCGTGGAGGCCGCGCACGCGCTCGTCGTCGGCGACCGCCTCGACGAGGACATCGAGCCGGCGCTCGCGCTCGGCATGAGCGCGCTCTGGCTCCGTCGCGACGCCACCAACACGGCGGGCCCTGTGACGGTCGATCCGCACGCGGCGCCCGTGCCGGTGCCGGCGTTTACGATCCCCGAAGCCGCCTCCGTCGCCAAGAATCTGTCCGTCGTGCGGCGTGCGGCGCTCACGTGGCTCTGGGCAGGGCGAGGCCCGAGCGGCTTGACCGCTCCGCTCGGCGCCTGAAAGATCGGCGGCGACATCGTATGGTCACGGTCCGCATCGCCAAGCGCGACCCTCGCGCCCAGCTGCCCGCGTATCAGACGCCGGGCTCGGCCGCGTTCGATCTGGCGATCATCGAGGATGCGGTCGTCGCGCCGCGCGGTCACGCGTTACTGCGGACCGGCCTCGTGATCGGCCTCCCCGAGGATCACGTCCTGCACGTGTACGCGCGCTCGTCGCTCTTCAAGAAGCAGGGGCTCGTGTTGGCAAACGGCGTCGGCGTGATCGATGCCGACTACTGCGGTCCTGACGACGAGGTGCTGCTCTCGGTCTGGAATCCCGGCGACGCGGCGGTGCACCTCGAGGCCGGTGCGCGCCTCGCGCAAGGCATCGTGCTGGCGCGGCCGCGGGTGACCTGGGTCGAGGGCGACGCCGGCGGCGCGGGACGCGGCGGATTCGGGTCGACGGGGCGATGAAAGCCTACCTCGACATCGTGCGGCGCATCCTCGCGGATGGTGAGCGGAAGGAGAACCGCACCGGCGTCGACACGATCGCGATCGCGGGCGCGATGTTCGAGCACGACATGGCGAAGGGCTTCCCGCTTTTGACGACCAAGAAGACGCCCTTTCGCTTGGTTGCGACCGAGCTCGAGTTCTTCGTCCGCGGCATCACGGACAAGCGGTGGCTGCAGGAACGCAACAACCACATCTGGGACGAGTGGGCCCACCCGCAGAAGGCGCCCTACGGCCACGACGACGACGCCAAGCGGCGCATGATGGACGAGGCCGATCTCGGTCCGGTCTACGGGTTCCAGTGGCGCCACTTCGGCGCGCCGTACGTCGATCACGCCACGGACTACACCGGGCAGGGCGTCGACCAGCTCCGCCGCGTCGTCGACACGCTCGCCAGCGATCCGAATGATCGCCGCATGATCGTGAACGCGTGGAACCCGTTGCAGCTCGGTGAGCAGGGCCTGCCGCCGTGCCACTTCGTGTTCCAGGTGACGGTGATCAACGGCAGGCTCAACCTGCTCTGGAACCAGCGCTCGGTCGACGTGCCGCTCGGGTTGCCGTTCAACATCGCGAGCTACGGTCTCCTGCTGCATTTGCTCGCGAAGCAGGCGGGCTTCGCCGAGGGACGGCTGATCGGCTTCCTCGCCGACACGCACATCTACGTGAATCAGATCGACGGCATTCGCGAGCAGCTGACGCGCGACCCCGAGCGCTACCACTTGCCGCGCCTCGTGACCGAGCCCTTCACCTCGATCTGGGATTGGACTGCCGACGATAGCCGCATCGAAGGCTACGAGAGCTACCCGAAGATCGACTTTCCGATTGCCGTCTGAGCCCGTGCGATCATGGTGACGATCGTCGCCGCCGTCGCGCGGAACGGATGCATCGGGAAGGGCGGGACGCTGCCGTGGCGCATCCCCGAGGACCTGAAGCGCTACCGGGTGATCACGATGGGCAAAGTGCTCATCATGGGCCGCAAGACCTGGGAATCGATCCCCGAGCGTCATCGGCCCCTCCCTGGTCGCACCAACGTCATCGTCACGCGTCAGGCCGACTACCCGCTGCCGCCGGGCGTGGAGCGCCAGCCGTCGCTCGAGGCGGCCCTCGCGGCGTACGCGGCCAAGGAGGTCGTGATCAACGGCGGCGCGGAGATCTACGCGCGGGCGATGGCGCACGCCGACGCGCTCGACATCACGCACGTGCATCGCGACGTCGACGGCGACACGTTCTTTCCGGCCATCGATCCCACGGTATGGCGGCCGACGTGGCGAGAAGACCACGACGACTTCTCGTTCGCCACATACGAGCGCGTATGAACGGGACGTTCATCGTCGTCGACGGCACGGACGGCTCGGGGAAAGGGACGCAGACCACACGCCTGCACGATCGTCTCGTCGCCGCGGGTCGCGACGTGCTCCTGGTCGATTTCCCGCGCTACGGGCATCCGGCCGCGCATTTCGTCGAGCGCTACTTGCGCGGCGAGTACGGTGCGCTGAGCGACGTCGATGCGTACCGCGCGTCGACCTTCTACGCGCTCGACCGCTTCGATGCTTCCGCCGAGATCCGCGCGGCGTTAGCGCGCGGGGCCGTCGTCGTCTCCAATCGCTACGTCTCGGCCAACAAGGGGCATCAAATGGCCAAGATCGGCGACCCCGAGGAGCGTCGGCGCTTTCTCGCGTGGCTGAATCACCTCGAGTACGGAATTCTCGGCATTCCGAAACCCGACCTGACGATTCTGCTCCACGTGCCAGCCGACGTCGGGTTCGACCTCGTGGCGCAGAAGGACGAGCGAGCCTACCTTCACGGAAAAGTGCGCGACATCCACGAAGCCGATCGTGCACATCTGCGGGCCGCCGAGGAGGCCTACGTGTCATTGCTGGGCGTCGACACCGTTGAAAACTGGCATTGCCTCGAATGCGTAGAAGGCGGGAGACTGCTTTCGATCGAGGAAGTGCAGGAACGCGTATGGGAAATCGTTCTGCCGATGCTCGGGAACTGAATTTATCGGAGGATTTCAACCCGATAGTTGACACACACGGTACCAGCCCTTACCATCCGCCGCCTTTCGAGGAGACCATGCGTAAAGCCTTCTTAAAAACCGCCCGCGAAACGCTCGAAACGATGAAGGCCCAGCTTCTGGCCGAGATCCAACAGGATCTGAAGCAGGGTCGCGAGTCGTCCAAAGACGAGGGAATGGATACGTACGATCTTGCCAGCGAGGAACGCGAGCGCGAGATCAACTTCATTCTCACTGACCGTGATCGCGGGAAGCTCCAAGCGATCGAAGATGCGCTCGATCGCATCGACGACGGCTCGTACGGGGTATGCGAGAGCTGCGAGCAGGAGATCGCCGAAGGGCGCCTCCAGGCGATGCCGTTCACGCGTCTCTGCGTCCAGTGCCAGGCCGATCGGGAGACCGAGGCCAAGCAGAATCGGCGCGGCGACGACGATCGGGCCTATCGCCGTCTCGGCGCGACCGACCTCGACGAAGAAGGGCAGTAAGCCCAGGTCACCGGTTGGCGCGACGCGCTACCGGTGACATCCCATCGCCATGCCGTGGTGATAGCCGTGGTGATGGAATCCGAAGGCCCAGCCGAGGGCCAGCAACACGATGCTCGCCAGGAGCACGGTCAGCACCGACTTCACCGCGTCGAAGCCGTTGATACGCTCCATGCCCACGATCACCAGAAAGATCGTGTAGAGCATGGTGAGCCCGCCGACGAGCGGGACCCACATCAGGGCCATGGGGGCCGTCGCGTAGGCGACGATTCGGTAGTTCGCTTCGTAGTCGCCCGTGCCGGAAAACACGTGGCGCGCGATCAGCATGAACACGGCAGCGTACAGGAACGAGCGGACGGTTCCCCAGAAGACGAGGCTCAGACCGAACCCGCGCGGTCCGATCACCAAGAAACCGAGCGCGGCGCACACCAAGCATCCGACCAAGAAGAGCAGGGGTGCCTGAATGCCCCCTCGTATCGGCATGTCTTGGAAGAAGCCGCGCGGGTCGGTGGCGACGCGCTTCCAGACACCGATGAAGCTCTCCACGGACTGCTCGGGGCGAAACTCTTCGTGCATCGTTTCCTCCAGGATTGTCGGGTGCCGCACGCGGGTGCGTGCCTCGGGGGACGCTACAGAAAGCTCCAGTGCCAGGCAAGGTGAGTCGGCGATCCGCGCGTGCCGTCCGCGCACCGCGCATGGTGCGACGCGCGCTCGCGACGTTGTACGCGGCCGCCGTCGTCGCCGTCGACC
>JBDSJB010000561.1:0-6800 GCA_039917665.1 Binatia bacterium | reverse complement strand
CGCCGACGTGGTGCCACCGGCCTTACGGTCGACCGTGCACTCGAAGTGTGCGCGTTCGCGTACCGGATCGCCCTCCATCGCGCAGTGACCGACGGCCGCTTCGTCGATGATGGCCGGTTGCCCGGTGCCGTCGGTCGTCGCGGTCGAGATCGCGTCGACTTCGAGCCGGTAGTCCCTGAGGCCCTTCTGTTCTGAGGCGCGACCGAGGAAGGTCGTCACGACCGTGCCGTGCGCCGCGGGCGAGGTAAACACGAACGCGACGCGTCCATCGCCGAAGTCGACATTCACGAGCTCGTCGTTGCACATCGCCGTTTGGTCGCGCCCGGCGAGCACGAGCTCTTCGCAATCGCCGCGCATCACGGCGAGATAGCGATACGGCTCGGGGTCGGTCGTCGTCGCCGCGTGGACGAGGCTCGGGCTAGCCGCCACCGCGAGCGCCGCAATCATGCTGCGCCAGTTGCTCACAAGGCACCTCCGTTCGGCCGAGCGGCGACGGGCTCGAGGTCATGGTGGTCGGGTCCCGCTTGCGGCTCGACCGGCTTGATCGCGTCCGGCGGAGGCGCGGTCGGAAGTCCCTCGGGCGGCAAAACTGGCGCGAGAGATCCAGCCGATCTCATCGGGCTCGGCGTGACGGCGGGAGCCGGCGAGATGACATCCACGGCACGGGCGGTGCCGGTCACCTGCAAAAGCGTGCCGGTCGCGCACAGTGCGGATGCGACGACCAGCGCTGCGTATTGCCGCGAGCGTCTCATGCTCCGGGAAGGCAGCAAGGGACGTGCCGTGCGCGCACGCCCCTTGCGGACGCCATTTCAGCGGCGCATCAGTCCGCCAGACGGAAGATTGTAGAAAGACGGAGGGACCGAAGTCCCTCCAGAATCACTCGAGGATGATGGTTTCCTCGCGACGCGCCCCGACCGAAATCATCGTGAAGGGTGTGCCGGAAAGCTCCTCCAAGCGCGCGACATAGCGCCGGGCTTTTTCCGGGAGATCTTCGAGCTTCCGCGCGTGCGAAAGCGGCTCGGTCCAGCCGGGCAGCTCCTCGTATTCCGGCTGCGCCGCCGACAAGAGTCGGCCGCTGGCCGGCACGTGCTCGTAGCGCTCGCCGTCGGCGCGATACGCGGTGCAGATGCGGAGGGGATTCAGACCAGTCAGCACGTCGAGCTTCGTGAGCGCGATGCCGGTCAGACCGTTCAAACGCGCGGCCTGGCGCACCAACACCGCGTCGAACCAGCCGCACCGGCGCGGCCGTCCGGTCGTGGCGCCGAACTCGTCGCCCGTCTCACGAAGACGCGCACCGATCTCACCGAGCTCTTCCGTTGGAAACGGGCCGTTGCCGACGCGCGTCGTGTAGGCCTTGCAGATACCGACGACATTCTTCACCACACCGGCGCCGATGCCGGCCCCTGCCGCGACCGCACCCGCCACGCAGTTCGACGACGTGACGTACGGATAGGTGCCGTGATCGATGTCGAGCATCGTGCCTTGCGCCCCTTCGAAGAGGACGCGACGGCCGGCCTTGATCTCGCGGTGCAGGTAGAGACCCGTGTCGGTGACGAACCGTCGGATCTCATCGGCATGGCGACGGAAGGCGTCGTGAATGGTCGTGAAGTCGAGGTGCTGCTCTTTGAGGATCGCGCTCAGATAGAGGTTCTTCTCTTCGATGTTGCGCTCGAGCTTCTCGCGGAAGACGCCTTCGTCGATGAGATCGACGATGCGAATGCCGGTGCGCGCGATCTTGTCTTCGTACGCCGGGCCGATGCCGCGTCCGGTCGTGCCGATCTCGCCCTTGCCGCGCAGGCGCTCGCGCGCGAGGTCGATCGCCTTGTGGTACGGCAGGATCAGGTGAGCCTCGTCGCTGATCTTGAGGCACGCGTCGTCGGTGAGGTAGCCGCGCTTGCGGAGCGCGACCAACTCTTCCACCAACACCGCCGGATCGATGACGACGCCGTTCCCGATGACGCAGATCTTGCCGGGATTGAGCACCCCGGAAGGAATGAGGTGCAGGACGGTACGCTCGTCGCCCACGACGAGCGTATGTCCCGCGTTGTTCCCACCCTGGAACCGCACGACGATGTCCGCGTCGTGCGCCAGGATGTCGACGAACTTCCCTTTACCCTCGTCGCCCCATTGGACGCCGACGACTACCGTGGTCGACATGGCGCGCCTCAGAGCTGCAGCAACTGCGCCGACACGATGTCGGGCGAGCGCCGCAGCTCGGCAAGCACCGCTTCGGGCACCGCCTCGTCGACGTGCACGAAGGAAATCGCCATTCCGCCCGCCTTTTCGCGTCCGAGCTCGAGCCCGGCGATGTTGATGCCGTGCTGGCCCAGCATGGTGCCGACGCGCCCGACCACACCGGGCACGTCCCGATTGTTGAGCATCAGCACGTACCCTTCGGGGACGGCCTCCATGTAGAAGTCGTCGATCCGGACGAGGCGGAGGATGTTGGTGCCGAAGACCGCCCCTTCGACGATCTGGCACCCCGAGCCGCGGGTCACCTTCACGGTGATCGAGTTGACGAAGTTGGTCGGTTGGCTGGCGCGCGCTTCCTTCACGACGATGCCCCGCTCGCGCGCGAGCGCTGGCGCGTTCACGTAATTGACGTCGTCGATGAAGCGCGAGAGCAGCCCGCGCAGTACGGCGATCGTCACCGGGCGGACGTCGAGCTCGGCGACCGTCCCCGCGTACTCGACGGCGATTTCCGTCGGCGGGTCCGTGGAGAGCTGCGCGAGAAAGCTGCCGAGCTTCTCGCCGAGCTGGAGATGCGGACGGAGAAGCTGCAGCATCTCGGCGCTGACCGACGGCATGTTGACCGCGGCCTGCACCTCGCCGCGCACGAGGAAGTTCGTGATCTGCTCGGCGATGGCGATCGCCACGTTGATTTGGGCCTCGCTGGTGGCGGCGCCGAGGTGCGGCGTCACGACGACCTGCGGGAGCGACAGCAGCGGGTGATCCTTCGGCGGCGGCTCCTCGGCGAAGACGTCGAGAGCCGCACCGGCGACCTTGCCGCTGGTGATGGCGTCGTGGAGCGCGGCTTCGTCGACGATGCCGCCGCGCGCCGCGTTGATGACGCGCACGCCCTTCTTCATTTTCGCGAAGGCAGCGGCGTTGATGAGTCCCTTGGTTTCAGGCGTCATCGGCACGTGCACCGAAATGAAATCGGCGCGCGCGTAGAGGTCGTCGAGCGAGACGAGCTCGACCTTGAGCTTCGCCGCCGCTTCGGCGGTGACGAAGGGATCGAAACCGATCACCCGCATGCGCAGGCCCTGCGCCCGCTCGGCGACGATCGCGCCGATGTTGCCGAGACCGACGATGCCGAGCGTCTTGTTGCAGACCTCGGTGCCGGTGAACTTGGTGCGCTCCCACTTACCGCCGCGGAGCGAGGCGTCGGCCTGGGGAATCCAGCGTGCGCACGCGAGCATGAGCGTGATGGCGTGCTCAGCCGTCGTGACGTTGTTGCCGCCGGGCGTGTTCATCACGACGATGCCGCGCGCGGTCGCGGCGGCGACGTCGATGTTGTCGACGCCGATGCCGGCGCGCCCGATGACGCGGAGCTTGCCGTGGTTCTTCAGCGTGTCGGCGGTGACTTTGCTGCCGCTCCGGATCACGAGCGCGTCGTACTCCCCGATGACGCGCGCGAGCTCGTCCGGCTTCATGCCGGGCTTCAGATCGAGGGAGATCTCGGGGTGGGCCGTGAAGACGTCGACGCCTTGTTGGTCAAGAGGGTCGGTTGCGAGGACTCGGTAGGTCATGGCGTCCGTTCCCTTCAGGCCGTGGGCGCGGCAGGCATGCCGGCCATCAGAATCTTTTGAGCCGCACCGACGCCCTTGCCGAAGTCGACCGGTCTGCCGAACGCGGCGATACCCATTTCGAGCGCCGCCATCGCGGTGATGATGTCGAAGGTGCCGATGTAGCCGAGGTGCGCGACGCGACAGATCTTGCCCTTCAGCTGATCCTGGCCGCCGGCAAACGTGATGCCGACTTTGTCGCGCAGGTAGCCGACGATTTTCCCCGGCACGCCGTCGGGCAGATAGATGCCCGTCGTCGCCGGGCTCGGCGCCGTCGGGGCGACGAGCTTCAGGCCGAGCGCTTCGGCGCCGGCACGCGTGGCGCGCGCAAGACGATCGTGGCGGGCGAAGACGTTGTCGAGGCCTTCCGCGAACATCAGGCGGAGCGCCTCGTGCAGGCCGAAGATCAGCGAGATCGCCGGCGTCCAGGCGGTCGTGGCCTTCTGCTGATTGTCGCGCTCACGCTTCAGGTCGAAGTAGAAGCGCGGCTGCTTGGAGGCGGCTGAGGCCTTCCAGGCTTTCTCGGAGAGGGCGATGAACGCGAGCCCCGGCGGAAGCATCAGCGCCTTCTGCGAGCCGGTCAGCAGCACGTCGATGCCGAGCGCGTCCATCGGCATGTCGAGCACGCCGACGGCGGTGATGCCGTCGACGACGAGCAACGTGTCGGTTTCGCGCGTGATCTTGGCGACGTCGGCGACCGGGTGCAGCACGGTGGTCGAGGTCTCGCTGCCCTGCATCAGGACGAGCTTGGTCTCGGGGTGCTCCTTCAACGCATTGGCGATCGCCGCGGGATCGACGGCGGTGCCCCATTCGACCTTGAGCTCCGTGACGACGAGCCCGTAATTCGCGGAGATCTTGCCCCAGCGCTCGCCGAACTTGCCGCCATTCACCACCAGCACGCGGTCACCGGGCGACGTCGTGTTGATGACGGCGGCTTCCATCGCCCCGGTACCGGAGGAGGCGAGCATGATCACGTCTTGCGTGGTCTTGAAGAGACCCTGCAGGGACTTGGCCGTCTCGGCGAACAGCGCTTCGAACTGCGGCGTCCGGTGGTGGAAGATGGGCTGCGCCATCGCCAGCAGCACGGATTCGGGAACGGGCGTCGGACCGGGGGCGAGGAGATATTTCTTGATCATCGTCGTACCTACCTGTCTTGCGGGAGCCGGCGGTCGCAAAAAAGCCTGGACCCCTTCTAGTCAGAGGCCCAGGCGTTCGGCTCCTGAAGGTCGCACTTCCTCGTGGTGCTCCACGTCAACGCCAGTCGTGCGATTCAAAACAGTCGTATGAAGGCGGCGGAGCGTAACGAAGCACCCCTGGAGTGTCAAGGTGACGACGCGTCCTCGGTGCGCGCGGCACGGCACTGGTGCGCCAGGCGCGCGCGTCGTAAAAGCCCCGAGAATCGAGTGCACCAAGGGGGCGGCCGCATGACAGTGTGTCGAAGAAATTGGATCGCCGTGGTGCTGGTGGTGATCACCACGACCAGCCGCGGATGGGCCGGCGAGCCCGTGCGGCCGGTGGACGTCCCGCCACTCGCGGAGGCGACCGACGGTCGGGCGATCCTGGACACGGAATCTTCCGCCCAGCGCGAGGCCGAGTTCGAAGAGACCCCGTACCTCCCCCAGGTCTTCTCGCACCAATGGGTGTACCGCGCGCCGACGATCAGCACTCCGGACGCGAGCTCCGACAGCGGTGAAACCGCGCGCCTGACCGTGGCCGAAGCCGTCCACCAAGCTCTGATTCACAACCCCGGCGTCGCCGCGCAGCGCCTCACCCCGCTCAGCCAACGGCAGGACGTGCGATCGGCCGAGGCTATCTTCGATCCCATCATCACCGGTGCCGTCAACAAAGATCGGCGGAAGTCGCCAAACTCGTCGGCGCTCGCCGGCGTCCGCGTGAACACACAACAAAACTTCAACGCCAATCTCGGCTTTCAGAAGACGCTCCGGACGGGCGGCGATTTTCAGATCGACTTCACCAACAACCGCTTCGTGTCGAACGCCCGGTTCCAGGGCCTGATCCCGCAATACGAGCCGGAGCTGGTGTTCTCGCTGAACCAACCCTTACTGCGGAACTTCGGCCTGAACTTCGCGTACCTTCTCGTCGACGTCACCCGCTTGAACTCCGAAGCAGCGGCCTGGACCTACCGGGCGCAGCTCGCCGATTTCGTGAAACGCGTGATCCAGGCCTACTGGGTCGTCGTCTTCACGCGCCAGAATCTCGAAGTGCAGAAGGAATCCCTCGAGCTGGCGCAGCAGACGCTCCGCGAGAACAACGAGCGCGTCCGGGTCGGACTGCTCGCGCCCGTCGCCGTGAAGGAAGCCGAGAGCCAGGCAGCATCCCGCGAGCAGCAGGTGATCGTCGCCAACAATCAGCTCGACAACGCGCTCCAGCTCTTGCGCCAGATCGTGTACCTCCGGAAGGACGAGCAGTCGTTCATGCCCCGGCCGATCGAGCCCGTCGAGGCGCCGCGCACGACGCCGGTCACGGTCGACGGCAACGCGGCACTCGCGCTCGCGCTCGAGCAGCGCCCCGAGTTGCATGCCCAAACCCTCGACCTCCAGAGCAAGCAGCTGACGGCTCGCGTCCGCGAGAACCAGCTCCTCCCGCGCGTCGATTTCGTCGGCAACTTCGGCTTGAACGGCCTCTCCGGCGACGCCCTGCCCGTCGTCGATCCGAGCACAGGTGCGACCGTCCAGACGCCCTACGACGGCCCGTATGGGGAAGCGCTCGGCCGCCTCACGAGCCGGAAGTTCTACTCGTACCAGGCCGGGGTCGAGGTCGAGATCCCGATCGGGAACGCGGCCGCGAAGAGCGAATTCGCAAAGGCCAAGATCGACGTCTCGCAGTCCGAGCTCACCCGCCGACGGTTGTTCTCCGACATCAGCCTCGAGGTTTCGACGGCGGTGAACGACGTGATCGCCAACATGAAGCGCATCCAGTCGTCCCGCGTTGCCCGCGAGCTCTCCGAAGAAAACCTCCGCAACCAGCAGAAGCGGCTGGAAGTCGGCATCG
>JBDSJB010000560.1:0-3224 GCA_039917665.1 Binatia bacterium | reverse complement strand
GAGCAACCGCCGGAGAGTCATGTCGCACGCAACGCCACGCGACACGGCCGACTCCCGTCGGCCCCGTATTCACGAGACCGCCCTCGTCGAGCCTGGTGTCGAGCTCGGCGAGGGCACCTCGGTGTGGGACAACGTTCACATTCGGGGTCCCGCGCGCATCGGCCGCGTCTGCATCGTCGGCGAGAAGACCTACGTCGCCTACGGCGTCACGATCGGCGACTTCGTAAAAATCAACGCGCAGGTCTACGTCTGCACCGGTGTCACGATCGCTGACCGGGTCATGATCGCGGCCGGCGTCATCTTCACCAACGATCGTTACCCGCGCGCGTTCGACCCTGAGGGTGGTGGACTCGCCGACTCGGGCCCGAACGAGGAAACCTTGAACACGCTCGTCGCCGAAGGCGCGACCATCGGCGCCGGCGCGATCATCGGCCCCGGTCTCACGATCGGCGCCTATGCCATGATCGGCATGGGCTCGGTGGTGACGAGTGACGTCCCGCCCCACGGCCTCGTCTTCGGCAATCCGGCCCGCCTCCGCGGATACGTCTGCTCGTGCGGCCACCCGCGTCCGGAAACAGCCGAGTCGACCACCCCCTGCGAGCGTTGCGGACGATCGTTATGATCGATCTGCTTGCCCACGACGAGATCGCCGCCCTCGGCCTGCAAGCGATCCTCGACCTCGAGAAGATTCCGTATCGCCGCATCGCAAGTCCGGAAGAATCGAGCGCGAGCCTGCTGGTCGTGAGCGCGGCGACCCTGAGCGCCTCGGAGATCGCGGTCGTCGAGCGCACACCGTCCCTCGTCTTCGGAGGGGGAGAACAGTTCGCACGCCACGTCTTCGGAGCCGCTGCCACACGCACCGAGGTCGGCAGCTGCGCGATTGCCCTCGATCAATCCCTCTGGCCGAGCAACGTCGTCGACATCGTCCGCGCGCACGGGAAGCGCGAGCTGCGCCTGCCACACGTGCCTTTTTCCGAAACGGCGGAGATCACCAAAGGCAACGTGCTGGCGACGCTCACGACGCCGCACGCCGGTGCAGCCGTCGCGCGCCCCGCCGTCGCACGCCGGAACCGTTGTATTTGGTCCTCCGTCGACCTCGGCACGGCGTTCGTCCATCTGATGCACGAAAACGACGGCGTCATCCGCAAGGGCAAGCCGACCGCGGCGTGGTTCGCGGCGGCACGCAAGGCGGCCGAGGTCGTGTACTACGCCGCCCCCGACGCGCTCCGCAGTTGGGTGCAGCGCCGAACGTACGCGACGCTCGATCAACGCCTCGCCGCGCTCGGCGAGAAAGCGTCCGAGTACCCGATCGACGTGACGGGCTATCTCCTCGTCGAGCTCGTGAAACAGCTGCTCAAGCTCGCGGCCGGCTCGCTCGTCCGCGTCGCGCGCTGGCCGGCTCCGTATCAGGCTGCCGCCAGCCTCACACACGACGTCGAGCCGCGCCGCTTCGCGTATACGCGCGGCATGGATCGCCTGCTCGACACGATCGAATCGACGGGGCATCCGGCGACGCTTGGCCTCGTGGCCGGTCCGGCGGTGCGCTATCTCCGTGAGGACGTCGTACGGCGCCTGACGCCGCGACGCGTGCTCTGTCACGGGCTCGAACATCGCGGCGAGCAAGTCTGGGGACGCACGCGCGTGGCGACGACGCTCGAACGTGCGCGCGTACGGCTCGAGCGCAAGCTCGGCCGCTCGATCACCGGCTATCGCAGCCCGCGGCTCGATCGCTCGCCCGATCTCGCCTGGGCCCTCGATCGCGCGGGCTTCCTTTACGACTCGTCGTTTCCGGACGTCGACCGCGAGAACATGGCGAACTTCGGACGCGGCGTACGCCTGAACGTTCCGTTTCGGCCGCTGATCGACGACGGCGCCGGCGGTGTGCGACCGAGCCGCTGTCTCGAGCTTCCGCTCACCGCGCCGGATTGCATTCAGCCGCTCTTCGCCGGCGAAAGCCCCGAGCGCCTGCGGCAGACGGTCGAAAACAAGGCGGCGTTCCTCGGAGCCACGGGCGGCCTGTATGTCGCGCTCGTCCACGGCGGCGTCTTCGACGAGCACGATGCCGACCTCCGCACGGCGCACCTCGAGTTCGTCTACCGCCAGCTCCGACGCGCCGACGTTTGGCTTGCCGGCATGGAAGACATCGCCGATTGGTGGTGTCGACGCGAGGCCCTCAAGCTCACCGTCAAAGCCAGCGCCGTCCACGTGACCAACACCGGCAGTCAGCCGATCGCGGGCGCGCGTGTGATCATCGACCGCGACGGCACTGAATGCATCTTGAACGTTCCACCGCTTCCGGCCGGCGCGCAGATCGCGCTCGTCGTTCCGCGCAGCCGCGCGCTTCCAGCGGCCTGAGCGGATCCCCCGTTCGTGAGGATTGCTTCGGCACTTGTCATGTGAACGGCGCGCCGCGCACGACGGCGCGGGTTTCCGCCTAGAAGGTGAAGCATCCGCGAGATATCACGGATGGCGTACGCCTTGGAGCCTGCGCACGCCGACACGACCGTCGGTTCGGTGACGGAAACCAGCGGACGACAAAGAGGGTGGAGGGGTGATGTCGCCGGGTCGTGCACCCGCTGATTGCGACGGAACGCAATGGTGAATGCTCCAATGAAACGCGTCGCCGTCCTCGGCGGAGGGATCGGCGGTCTCGCCAGCGCCCACTTCCTCCTGAAGGCCGGGCTCACGCCGGTCGTACTCGAAGCGAGCGACCGCCTCGGTGGGCTCGGCACGTGGTTCGAGCACGACGGCGTGCACCTCGATCGCTACTACCACGTCATCCTCGACTCCGACGCCGACCTTGTCGCGCTCACGACCGAGCTCGGCATCGCCGATCGTTTGATCTGGCGCGAAACTGGGATGGGCTTCCGGCTCGGCGGTGCGCTCTACGGATTCAACTCGCCGCTCGACCTGCTGCGCTTCAAGGCGTTGTCCTTCCCCGACCGCATCCGCACCGGACTCGGCGCCGCCTACATCACGAAGGTCAAGAAGCACGGGCTCGACCTCGACAACGTCTACGCGTGCGATTGGCTGCGGAAGATCTTCGGCCCGCGTATCTACGCTCGCATCTGGGAACCGCTGCTGCGCGCGAAGTTCGGTGAACGCGTCAACACCGTCCCGGCGTACTGGGTCTGGAATACGTTGAACCGCGAGAAGAACGGCGAGCAAGAAGTGAAGGGGTATCTCCGCGGCGGCTACGAGGGCTTCTCCGATACGCTGCGCGA
>JBDSJB010000559.1:0-3066 GCA_039917665.1 Binatia bacterium | reverse complement strand
CGCGACATCGTCGCGGCCATCGCGACGGCGAGCGACGGCTTGGCGATGGAGTGGCGGATCCAGGCGCTCGGACTGGCCGCGATGACCGAAATGAACCTCGGCGATCTGCGGGCCGCGGCGCTGCACTGGAACGCCCTCCTGCAATTGTGCGGCGATACTGCGGAGCCCCATACCCTGACGTCACTCGCGCTGCCGTCACTTGCCGTTTCGCTGCATCTCGTCGGCGACAACGACGAGGCCCTGCGCGTCGCGCTGCGCGCCAGGGAGTTCTGGAGGCGGCGCAGCACGTTCTCCTCTTTCGCCATGCCGTACTTCATCGAAATGACGCCCGCGCTGGTCGTGGGAGGCCGCCAGGAAATCGCCTTCGAGGTGCTGCGCGACGCGATCCGCAACGTTCGGCGCGTCGGTATCCCGCTGGCCGAGAATCACCTGCTCAGCGTCATCGCCGTTGTCGAGTATCTGCGCGGCAGTCCCGATCGGGCCGGCCGCTTGCTGGCAGTGGCTCGTCATCTGTCGGGAGCCACCACGCGACAGATTCCGTTCCGCACTCCGGGAAGCCTGTGCCTGTACCGCTACTATCTCCCGGTGATTCGCGCTGGTCTGGGCAGCGACGAAGCCCGTCGCGCACGCGACGAGGGGCAGGCGATGACGCTCGATGTTGCGTTGGCGTATGCGCTCGAAGGGCTCGGTTGAGCGGGCGCGGCCGCCAACTCATCGAGCGTCGGTGCGGGCGCCGTCCGGCCGGGCCATAGCTCGGACGGCTCACAACGATCGCGATCGTGGCGCCGGATTCCGACTCTGCGCGAGTCAGGTCTGCGACCGTCAGCACCAAGCGCGGCATCAGTAGTGATAACGACACTGCGCGATGTGAACCTCGGCGGCAGCGCCTTTGCCAATGACCCGGTAGACCGAACGATGCTCGCCGGTGATCCGCCGCGACCACCACCCGGCAAGGATCCCCCGCAAGGGCTCCGGCTTACCGATGCCCGAGAACGCCCGCCGCTTGATGTCTTCGAGGAGCCGGTCGATCCGCTGCGCGGTCTTGGGGTCGTGGGCGCGAAACCAGCGATAGTCCTGAGCCGCCGAGGCGGTCCACCGTTCGGTCACGTCCTCGGACTGCGGACGAACCGCCGGGCGTCAGCGTCCCGGACCGCCTTCTGGAGACGTCGCGCATTCTTCGGACTGCGGAGGAGGTGCAGGGTCTCGGCCATCGCCTCGTATTCCTCGAGCGACAACATCACGACCGATTTCGCCCCGCGTCGCGTCACGACGACGGGATCGCGATCCTCGACCACCGAATCCATGAGCTTCGCCAGCCGCTGCCGCGCGGCGCTGTAACCTACGACTTCCATAGCGTCCTCCCAGTTGTACTGGTTCTGTTACAGGGAGAACTCGGCTTGGATCAACGTCGATCACTAGTCCCGTACTGCACCGACCATCAGCCTTTCGCCTCCGGAGTGGGTCCGGTTTTCGCCCCCTCTTTCGTGTGTTCAGGGCCAAATCTGGATGTGGCTCGCCCTCCAATTTCTCACCGGATTCGCCAGATTTCTCAGTGCTTTCAGTAGTTCCGGCGCACCTTCGCCGCCGTCCAGGCCCGGATTCTCTGCCCATGCTCCACGCGGAGGGTCAGCTCACACAATTCCTTCCAGCTCGTGCTTGTGGGTGCGCTCGAGGAGCATCTGCACCGCCTGCTTCAACGGCCGGCCGCGGTGTAGCACCTCGTAGACGTTCTCGGTGATCGGCATCTCGACGCCGAGCTTCTGCGCGAGCGCGTAGGCGGCGGCCGAGGTCGAGAATCCCTCGGCGACCGAGCGCTTGCTCGCGAGGTATTCTTTCGGATCGACGCCCGCCGCGAGCTGCTTGCCGAGCGTCCGGTTGCGCGAGAGATCGCCCGCACACGTGAGCACGAGGTCGCCGACGCCCGAGAGGCCGAGGAACGTCAGCGGATTGGCGCCGAGCGCGACGCCGAGGCGGGTCATCTCGGCGAGGCCGCGCGTGATGACGCCGGCCCGCGCGTTGTCGCCGAACGACAGCCCGTCGCAGACTCCGGTTGCCACGGCGAGCACGTTCTTGATGGCGCCGCCGACCTGGACGCCGATCGGGTCAGCGCTCGAGTACGTGCGGAAGTTCGGCGCGTGCATGAGCGCCTGGATCGCGCTCGCCGTCGTCAGCCCCTTCGACGCGACGACGACATCGGTCGGGAGGCCGCGCGCGACCTCCTTCGCGAAGCTCGGACCGGAGAGGAACGCGAGCCGCTCGCCGAGCGCCGGCATGGTCTCCGCCAGCACCTCCGACATGAGCTTCAAGCTGCCCTCTTCGATGCCTTTGGTCGCGACGACGACGTGCGTCCTCGGGCCGAGCGTGGGCGCGAGCTTGGTACCCACCGAGCGCAGGTGCGACGACGGCGGCACCAGGATCACGACGTCCGCACCGTCGACCGCGGCGCCCATGTCGGACGACGCGCGCAGTTTCTCCGGCAGGGGCAGATCGGGGAGATAGATCGAGTTCGTGTGGCGGTTCGTGATCTCCTCGGCGACCTCGGGCTCGAGCGCCCAGAGCGTCACCACGTGCCCAAGCCGAGCCGCGTGAGCGGCGAGCGCCGTTCCCCACGCCCCGGCACCGACGACTGCAAATTTTGCCATGCGGCCCCCTAACACACCTCCGCGTGAGCCGTCATGCACGCGGCGCGGCATCGCGTGACACGCCGGTCCGTGCTACGGGCCCCGTTCTCACGATGAAGTCCCGCGTCCTCTTCTTCGTCTTCGTCACCGTTCTCCTCGACATGGTGGGCTTCGGGATCGTGATCCCGCTGCTCCCCTTCTACGTGCAGTCGATGGGCGGATCGGCGGAGGTCGTGGGCCTCCTGCTCGGGACCTTCGCGTTCACCCAGATGATCGCGACGCCGATTCTCGGCCGCATGTCCGATCGCTTCGGACGCCGCCCAATCATTCTGGCGAGCCTCCTCGGCAACACGATCGCGATGGTGATCTTCGCCGTCGCCGCGGAGAAGGCCTGGCTGCCGTTGCTGTTTTTTTCGCGGATTCTCGCCGGGACGACGGCCGGCAA
>JBDSJB010000558.1:0-2545 GCA_039917665.1 Binatia bacterium | reverse complement strand
CGCGAACCGTCGGCGGACATCGCCGGATTCCCCGCGTCGACGCCATTCGCTTCGTTCGCGCGACGCGGGCCAGCGTCGTGCACCCGGAGATCCTCGGTCTCGCCGCAGGCGTCGATCCTCGCTCCGTCGCGGTGGCTGACGGTGCCGAGGGGTTCGCGGATCTCTTGGTCCGTGGCGCGGGTGTGCAGGCTCGCAGCCTTCTCGAAGCCTGGTATCTCGGCGGCGAGAGCCTCGCGGCCATCATCGACGGTCCGTTGCGGGCGGCACTCGACCGCGTCGGCGAGCTCTGGCACGCCGACCGCGCCGACGGCATCTTCCTGGAGCATCGCGCGCTTCAGATCTGCGTGCACGCGCTCAGTCAGCTGAGCCTACTCGTCCCAGTGGCCGCGGGCGCGCCCGTCGCCGTCGGTGGCGCCGCGGCCGGTGATCCGTATCTCCTGCCGTCGATGGCGGCGGCGCTGGTGCTGGCCGGGGAGGGGTTCGCTACCGTCGATCTCGGCGCCGACGTGCCGGAGGAGAGTCTCGCCGCCGCCACGATGCGGCTCGCGCCGCGTTTGGTGTGGGTGAGCGTGAGCGTGAGCGCGATCGGCGACGGACGCGTCGAGGAGACCGTGGCGCGACTCGTCGGGGCGGCGGCCGAGCATGACGCCCAAGTGATGATCGGTGGGCGCGCCGTCACGGCGATGTCCCTGCGCCCAGCCGCCAATCTCCATCGCGGGGGCTCCATGGCCGAGCTTGCCGCCTTCGCGCGCGGAATGCAGGCGGGTGCCGCCTCCTGAGCCTCGGCGCGCGACGGGACCTCCGTGTCAGCGAGCCACGCTTCAGCGAGCCAGTCGAACGACACCAGTGCGCTCCGGAGCGTCGCGTCGAGCTCTTGGACGACTCGCGATTCCGCGAGCGCGTCGAGTTCGACCACCTGATTCGCAGGCGTCAGAGCGAGATCTCACCCCGGGCGAGCGCGGTGACCTCGCCACCGACGGTGACCGCTCCCGCCGTGACGGCCAGGAAGAGGGCGGACGGGCGGCCGATCTCGTCGCCTTGCGTGACGACGCGCGTGACGTCGGCACCGGACCGCGTCGCGCAGAACCAACCGCCGAGATTCGCGCACGCCGAGCCGGTGGCGGGGTCTTCGAGGATCGCGGACCCACTCGGAAAGAAAAAACGCGCAACGACGGTACCGCTGGAGTCCCCGCCGTCCGCAAAGACGTACGCCATGCTGTGCCCGTCCTCGCTCCGCACCCGCGAGAAGGTCTCTGTCTGCGGGCGGGCGCGGCGTACCGCGTCCGCCGACGTGACCGGAACGATGAGTTGCTCTTTCCCCGTGTGCACCCAGAGCGGTCGCTCGCCGAGGTCGCTCGCGGCAAGTCCGAGCATGGCAGCGAGCTCGGCGCGCGTCTCCGTGACCTCGCGCCAGCGTGGCGCGTTCGCTGAAAGGGTCCAGCAGTCGCCCACGGCCGACACCGGAATGATGCCAGCTTTCATTTCGAGGGTCACCGCATCGCCGCCGTTCCGGAGCGACCGCACGACATGCGCAGTGCCGAGGGTCGGATGCCCGGCGAACGACATCTCGTAGAACGGCGTGAAGATGCGGACGCGCGCCGTCGCCGCAGCCGACGGCAGAAGGAACGTCGTCTCCGACAGGTTCATCTGGCGCGCGAGCGCTTGCATCGTGTCGTCGCTCAGCGTGCTCCCGTCTTCGAAGACGCAGAGCGGGTTGCCCGTGAGCGCTCCGCCGCGCGTGAAGACGTTGACGAGGCGGAAGGGAAGGCTAGGCATCGCCGAGCCACGCGTCGGCGAGCCAATCGAGCGACACCGGTGCGCTCCGAAGCGTCGTGTCGAGGTCGTGAACGAGCCGGGTCTGGTCGGGCGCGTCGACCGTGGCTGCCCGGGCGCTGAGGATCCACGTCGAGAGTTGGTAGTGATGGAGCAGCGACTCGAAGCGGTGGGCGGCGTAGCGCGCGAGCGTTGCCTCCGCCTGCAGCACGTCGCGACAACCGAGGAGCGCCTGCGACGCGTCGAAGAGCAGGGTGCGCAGATCTTCGAAAGCGCGCTCCGGATCAGCGACCACCCCGTGCATCAACGTCTCGAAGTCGGTGGAGGTGAGCCCGGCCTGTTCCGCGGCCTCGCTCATGATCGCGACCTGCGTCGCGACGAAGTCGGAGTCGGGGACGTTCGTGAGCAAGCGTCCGACGAGGTACAGGTCGAACGCGCTGGCGATCGACTCGCCGAAGAGCAGCGCTTGCGGGCACGTGGGACCCGGTGCGCGGCGCGCGATCTCTCGCGCCGCGAGATGATGCCAGGCGACGTGCGTCAGCACGTCGGCCGGGAGGCGCGCTTCGCAGAGCACGTCCGCGCTCTCCGCCGCGTCCCAGAACGTGAGGTTCAGGAAGAGCGCCCGGTCCCAGGAGATCGCTGTCTCGTCGCTCGGTACGTGGAACCGATGGCCGGACTGCCGGAGCATCTTCTTGAGCCGCGCATACAGCGCCACGCCCGCGAACGAGGCCTCGTCGTCGATGATCAGCTCGTCGAGCGTGACGCTGCGGAG
>JBDSJB010000557.1:0-3518 GCA_039917665.1 Binatia bacterium | reverse complement strand
TTCTCGTGGGCGGCGTAGCCCTTGGTGACCTCGATCAGGTTCGGGATCAGGTCGTTCCGACGCTGGAGCTGGTTCTCGACCTGCGCCCAGGCGCCGTCGATGGCCTCGCGCAAGCTCACGAGGCGGTTGTAGCTGCAGCCGGACACCGACAACGTGACGAACACGAGCGTGAGCGTCGTGAGCAATGTGCGTGACCTCTTCATGATCTCTCCTCCTTGTGGACAGCTACCATTTGCCGCCGGCGCCGCCGCCGCCGAAGCTGCCGCCGCCGAAACCACCGAATCCACCACCGCCGCTGCCGCCGAAGCCACCGCCCCCGAACGTCCCGCCCCACATCGGCGGGCCCACGTCCCATGATCGCCGCCGCCGGCCGCCTTGCGCGCCCGGTGGCCCGTCGTTCCACCCGAAAAGATACGGCCCGAAGATGACGAGCAGGATGATCGCGAGAATGATGAGATCGCCGGTGCTGAACTGCCGCGCGGGTGGTGCCTCGGGTGACGGCGAGCCCGTGAGCTCGACGTGGTACTCGCGCGCGACGATCGCCGCCATGCGATCGACGCCGGCCTCGATGCCGCCGGCGACGTCACCGGTGCGGAACTTCGGCACGATCGTGCGGTCGCGGATCTCGCCGACGAGACCGTCGGGGAGGGCGCCCTCGATGCCGTAGCCGGTCGCGATGAAGAGCTCGCGGTCGCCGACCGAAACCAGGAACACGACGCCGTTGTCTTTACCGGCGTCGCCCGGCTTCCAGGCCTCCGCGAGGCGGAGCGCGCGCTCGGGAACCGGATCGGGGTCGGTGGTTTGCAGCGTGACGACCGCGATCTCGGCGCCGGTCTTCTGCTTGAGCTCGCGGATGCGGTTGGTGAGGCGGGCCTCGGTGCCGGGGTCGATGACGCCCGCGAAGTCGGAGACGAAGCCGATCGGAGTCGGCAGCGGCGCGGGTGCGGCCTCGACGCGGAGCGCGAGCAGCGTCAGCAAGCACGCGAGCGCCAAGCTGCGCCAGCTGCGTCGACGCGGCGTCATCGCGCCATTCCGGCGCTGTCGGCGAGGGTCGCCAGGGTCTGGATCTCGGCGAGATACTCGGCGAAGCGCGTCTCGATGGCTCCGGGGTCGCGGCCGCTGGTGAGCGCGGTGAAGATCGGCATTGGCGTACCGAAGAGCTGCGTGAACGCCGGCACGACCGCGGTCTCGCGCGGCTCCCACCCGACGCCGCGCAAGAAGGCGAGCCCGCGCATCACGTGCAGGAACGTCTTCCGCGAATCGAGCATGAGCTCGCGAATCTCGACCGGCAGCCCGGCGAGCTCGAGGTAGAGCGCGCGGATACGGACGAGCTTCCCCTTGGCCTCGCGCTCGCACTCGAGCCGTACGTTGGCCGGCGCGACGACGAGCGCGGTAAAAAGCTCGTCGCCGGAGAGCGTCCGGTGGCGGGCTTGGATGTCGAGCATCTCGAGCGGAAACACGTCGAGCGAACGGGTGAGATCGGAGGGCGCCAGCAGCAGGGGCGCTGCTACGCGCTGCGAACGCCAACGCGCGTACCACTGGGCGACGCGTTGCAGGTGCGGGAACGTGACCGGCTCGGCGACGACCGCGAAGTTCAGATCGGAGCGCTCAGGCCGGAAGTCGGCGGTCTCCGCGCTGCCGTAGACGACGACCGAGCGCAACTCCGATCCGAATGCGGCACCGAGCTCAGCTCCAGCCTCGGTGACGATCCGCTCGGGCGTGATCCGCCGCGGCATCGCGCGGATGATAGGGGCGGCGACCTGACGGTGCAAGGTCCGTGGTCGCTGGCCATGCGCGCCCGCGAGCTGGTATGCGCGCCTGGATTCACTGGACGCGCAGCTCTTTACGCACAGCTAATCATCAATTGACCGCTTCGGGGGAGGATCGGGGATGGCAACCAAGCCGACGCACGTGATGGCGATCGATCAAGGGACGACGGGCTCGACCGTGCTCGTCTTCGACCGGCGTGGACGAATCGCCGGCCGCGCGTACTCCGAGTTCCGGCAGTACTACCCGAAGCCGGGCTGGGTCGAGCACGACGCCGAGGAGATCTGGCGCGTCACGCTCTCCGTCGCGCGGCAGGCGATTCGAAAAGCCACGATCAAGGCGACCGCGCTCGCTGGCATCGGCATCACGAACCAGCGCGAGACGACGATCGTATGGGACCGCCGTACGGGGCAGCCGATCCACCGCGCGATCGTCTGGCAGGACCGGCGCACTGCCGACGTCTGCGCGCGCCTGAAACACGAAGGCGCCGAGGCGACCGTCCGCGCCAAGACCGGCCTCGTGCTCGACCCCTATTTCTCGGCCACCAAAGTGGCATGGATCCTCGACCACGTGCGCGGCGCACGCGAACGCGCGGCGGCAGGCGATCTCGTCTTCGGCACGATCGACAGCTGGCTCATCTGGAAGCTGACGGCGGGCAAGGTGCACGTCACCGATCCGACCAACGCCTCGCGGACGCTGCTCTTCAACATCCACGCCCGCGGCTGGGATCCCGAGTTGCTCCGCATGTTCGACGTGCCCGCGGCCATGGTGCCCGAGGTTCGGCCGTCGAGCGGCGTCATCGCGGAAACCGAGCCGCGCCTCCTCGGCGCGCCGGTCTTGATCGCGGGGATCGCCGGCGATCAGCAAGCGGCGCTCTTCGGCCAGGGCTGCTTCGCGCCGGGGATGGTGAAGAACACCTACGGGACCGGCTGCTTCGTGCTCATGCAGACGGGCAGCGAGGCCGTCACGTCGGAGCGTGGTCTCGTCACGACGATCGCCTGCGGTGCCGGCGGCGCCCCGACCTATGCGCTCGAAGGATCCGTCTTCATCGCCGGGGCCCTCATTCAATGGCTGCGCGACGGGCTGCAGATCCTGAAGAAGGCCTCGGACAGCGAGGCATTGGCGCGTAAAGCCTCGTCGACGCTCGGAGTTTACGTGGTTCCGGCCTTCGTCGGTCTCGGCGCCCCGTATTGGGATCCCGACGCCCGCGGAGCCATCCTTGGCCTGACCCGCGGCGTCGGGCGCGAGCACCTGGTGCGGGCGGCCCTCGAATCCCTGGCGTTCCAGACTCGCGACGTGGTCGAGACCATGGCGGCCGATGCGAGCAAGCCGATCGCTGCGCTCCGGGTCGACGGCGGGGCGTCCGCGAACAATTTTCTCATGCAATTTCAAGCCGACATCCTCGGCAGCACCGTCGACCGGCCCAAGGTGGTCGAGACCACGGCCACCGGGGCGGCCTTCCTCGCCGGGCTCGGGGTCAGCTTCTGGACCCAGGCCGAGCTCGAACGGGTGCGGGCCGTCGACAAGGTCTTCAAACCCAAGATGAAATCGGACCAGCGTGAGGAGGCCTATGCCGGCTGGAAGGACGCCGTCGCCCGGGTCCGGAGCGGCCGTGCCTGAGCATCGAGTTGAAGGCCATGGGGGCCGATGATAGGGTCCGCCGACCATGAAAGAAGGCATTCATCCGAACTACCAGGCGGCCAAGATCATCTGTGTCTGCGGGAGCATCATCGAAACCCGCTCCACTCGGC
>JBDSJB010000556.1:0-3595 GCA_039917665.1 Binatia bacterium | reverse complement strand
GGTGGATGGCGCGTACCACCGTCGGGGCGTGCGGAAATGCCGCGTAGGGGTGAGCCTGCTCAACGGAAAAGGGGTGAAAAAATATTGCCGCTGGAGGACCAGGAAACACGACGGCCGGTCGCGGAGTGGGAGCTCCGGACCGGCCGTCGTGCGATGCGTCACGTGAGGACTGCCTCTAGAACAGCGGAACGCATTGCGTGCAGAGCGAGCAGACCGCAAGTGGTCCGCAGCCTTGCTGCGGCAGCTCGCAGACCTCGCCGTCCTCGATGTTCAGATTGCCGCAGATCGAGAACGGCACGTCGATGCACGTATTGCAGAGCGCGCAGAGCTGATGCGGTGCGCAGCCGACGGCCGGCAGCTCGCAGGCTTCGCCCGGCTCGATGTTCAGGTTCCCGCAGAACGGGATCGCATCGACGCAGGACGTGCAGTTGTTGCAGAGCTGACCCGGACCGCAGCCAATCGCCGGGAGCTCACACGCCTCGGTCGGCTCGACGTTCAAGTTGCCGCAGACGAAGCCGGCCTGGTTGATGATCGGCGAGAGATCCGGGAAGCACTGTTGGCAGAGCAGACACGCCTGGCTCGGGCCGCAGCCGATCGCCGGGACCTCGCATGGCTCGCCGGGGTCGAGTTGGCTGTTGAGGCAGGTGGCCGTCGGCACCGGGCACTGGCAGCTGCTGCACTGACCCTGACACTGCGAATCGGCCGGTGGATCGCATTCCTCGCCGGGACCGACGAAGCCGTCACCGCAGCTCGCGGGACAGACGCAGGGATTGGCCGCGTTCGGCGCGCCGCATTGGCCGGGACACGCCGTGCTTTGCGTCCCGTCGCACTGCTCGCCGAACTCGATCACGTTGTTGCCGCAGGTCGCGTCGCACGTGCAGTTGGCGAGACACGCGCCCGGACAGTTGCCGTCGTCCGTGCCGTCGCACTCTTCGACGAAGCGGTTCACGTCGTTGTCGCCGCACCGCTTGATGTCGATGTTGGTCGGGAAGCTGATCGCACCCGGACCGGGGAGACCGGCGGTCTGGTTGATCGCCGACGCCGTCGTCGCCGGGATGCAGAACGTCGAGACCGAGACGTTGGTGACCGTGCCCGGCGTTCCTTGGCGTGTCATCGGGTCGAGGAAACAACGTTGATTGCGTGCCTGGCACGGGCCCGTCGCACCCGGACAGTTGCTGTTGGTCTGACAAGCGATCTGGGGCGCGTTGGCGCAGGTCTGGCTGATCGGACCGGCCGTACACTGCCCTTCGCCGAGGGCTTCGCTCGGGATCTGACGGCAGAGCGCCTTGCACGCGCCTGCCCCGGCTCCCGGGCATTCGCCGTCGTTGGCGCACGGCGCGCCGTCATTGCCGCCACCGTCGCAGGCTTTGGCGCACTGATTCGGCTGCGGCTGACTCGGGCACCAGCAGCTCTCACCCGTATGGCCCTGACCGACGCACGGTTGATTCGACGCGAAGGACGACAAGCCGGTCGTGACGGGTTGGAACGGAACGTCGAGGCCGCCGCCCGACACGTTCGACGATTGCGTGGGCATGCAGTCGTTCGAGGTGGCGCCGAGCGGGCCGGTACCCTGAACGGTGCAGCTGCCGGTCACGTCGGTGCAGGTTCCGGTCTCGCCGATCTGACAATTGGCATGGCCGCAATCGCAGGTCGGACACGGCCGGCTGACCGCGACGCCGAGGTGCACGAGCGAGCTGAGGCGCGTGAACAGCTCCGCCGAGCCGTTCTGGATGTTGTAGGTCCCAATCACGTCCTCGGCGAAGCGGTTGACGATACACGCTGGGACGCCGCCTGCGGACAGCGGCAGTGGCGGACCGAACGTGTTGATCTGGCATCCGCCCGCGTTGCACTGGTTGTCGGCGAGGCAAGGCTGCGTCGGGTCGGCGGCGCAGGACGAGCCGACGTTGCCGAAGAAGTCGCAGACCTGATCACCCACACCGTCGCAGTTGGAGAGCTCGCCGCTGATCTTCGAGCCCTTCTGCACGGCCGCGTCGTGCGCGGTACCGGTCCAGCCGGTGTCGAGGTCGGCGCCGTCCTGGACCGTGAAGGTGATCGTTGCCGAGCTCGGGCACGTACAGGCCGGCGTGCACTGCCCGGGACACGACGCGTCGTCGGTGCCGTCGCACAGCTCGCTGCCGGCTGCGACGTCGTCGCCGCAGAAGGCGGCGCACTGACATTCGGTCGTACACGTGCCCGTGCAGGCGCCCGTGCCGTTGCCGTCGCATTGCTCACCGGGATCGATCTGGTTGTTGCCGCAGAAGGTGCCGCAGGTGCAGTCGGGCTGACACGATTCGGCGGGACACGCGAGCGAGCCCGCGCCGTCGCACTGCTCGCCGGCTTCCACGACGTTGTTGCCGCAGACCGCGCCGCAGGTGCAGCCGGGCTGGCAGGCACCGGGACACGCGTCGTCGTCGCTGCCGTCACACGCTTCGCCGAACTCCTTCGCGCCGTTGCCGCAGCTCGCGGACGGACACTGGCAGGTCCCGAGGCATTGACCGGGGCACGCGTCGTCGGCGTTGCCGTCGCACTGCTCGCCGGGATCGACTTGCGCGTTGCCACAGCCGGGGCAACTGCAATCGAGCTGACAGGCGCCCGGACAGGCGCCGTCGGCCGTCCCGTCACACTGCTCGCCCGCGTTCACGGTGTTGTTGCCGCAAAGTGCGCCGAGCTTGAAGACGCGCGTCGGCAGCTCGAGCGCTCCAGGTCCAGGGAGACCCGCGACCTGGTTCACCGACTCGCTCTGCGTCGGCGGAATGCAGAAGACCGCGGCGACGGTCGGCGTCAGCGTATCGGGATCGCCGTGACGGACGATCGGGTCCATGAAGCACTGGCGGAGGAATGCGGCGCACGATTGTCCCGAGGCGCAGTTCGGGCACGTGCCCGTCGGCGGCGGGTTGCAGTCGGCGTTGGCGCTGCAGCCGCGGTAGGTTTCCAAGCTGCAGGCCCGGTCGATCGGGCCGGCTTCGCAGAGCCCCTCGGTCGGACCGTCGGCGGCGTTCAACGTGCAGATGCTGTCGCTGCAGCCGTTCGGCTTCGTCGGTCGGCCGGGGCGGTTACAGAAGCCGTCCGGGCATTGAGTGTTGGTGGTGCAAGACGAGCCATTGTTCGCGCCCCCGATGCAGCGACGTCCGCCGCACACGGCCGCGCCCGGACAGTCGCCGTTGGTGTTGCACGGCTCGCCGGCCGCAGTCGCGCAGGTGTCGCAGAAGCAGTTCTGACCCGGCTGATCGGTACACGGCCGCACCGTCGCCATTTGCGTGGTCGCCGTGGTGGCCGGATTGAAGCCGATCGACAGCGTGCCGATGGCCTTCGCGATCGTCGGTTGGCAATCGGTGCTGACCGCGCCGAAGAATTCGGTGGTGCCGCCGACGTCGCACGGCATGCCGTCGCGGACACCGCTCTTGCACGTGCCGCCCTTCACGCCGTCGCGCGGCGTCGGATCGTTGAGGCAGATCGGACACGGTTGCTCGACGGCCTCACCATTGAAGACGGCGGCGCTCAGCTGCAGCGACACCGCGCCTTCGCCGGCGTGCGGACCGCTGTTGGAGATGTTGGCCGTCCCGACGATCGGGCCGGTCAGGCGGTTCACCACACA
>JBDSJB010000555.1:0-7162 GCA_039917665.1 Binatia bacterium | reverse complement strand
GCCGACGAGCACCGTTCGGCCCTCGATCTCACAGAACCAACCCGCGTCCGAGCGGCGCTCGACGAGGACATCACGGAAGGTCGTGGAGGTGGCCGGCATGAGGGGAGGTCGTGCTTGCCACGCCCGCTATCGGGCCGTCCACTACGAAATGATACAGGCCCTTGCCGAGATGCTTTGGTGCCAAGACGCTCGATGGCAGGCTCAGCGCTTGCCGATCGCCTGCAGAATGATGGCGATGAACGGCGTCGCCACGATCAACGCCACGACCAGTCGGAGCAGCCAGGTGCCCCAAGAAGCCCGCTGCGGAAGGTCGTTGTCTGGCGTCATCGCGTTCGTCAGGTCCTCGGGGTCGGGGGTGCCGTCGCCGGCTCGGGTGCGCGCATCGCGTAGGCCCGGGTCAGCTCGACCTCGATCGTTACCACGTTCCGCTGCGCCCCGCTCCGTCCCGGCCGGGTCTCCCGCAGGCTCTCCGGCACCTCACGCGCGCGCCCGTAGAGGATCGCGACCGCGCCGTCCTTCCAGGTCGTGAACGACACGCGCGGGTTGGTGCGGATGTCCGTCCGCCGGACCGTGTTGTCGTAGATCACGAGCGTCAGCGTCGTCCCGTCGAGCGTCGAGTGCACCGGCGCCGTATGCGGCTGCCCATGCGCCCCGACCGTCGTCATCGCCATGATGCGCGCGGCCTTCCAGAACTCCATCAGCTCGGCGGCGGTCATCTGACGATCAGGGTAGGCGACGGAGTCGGCGACGGCGGGAGTCGCCGTCGTGGTGCTGCGATCGAGGAGCGCTTGGAGCGCGGTAAGGGACATGGGCGACGCATTGTGGCGTGAATGGCCTGCCGCGGCCAGCAACGGGCGGCTGGTGCGTTCCGCCCTCAACGAGCTGCGCCGGTCTGGCGCAGGCAAATCGCATTCGCGGCGTGTGATTTGGCTGGTGTTCAGATCGCTCCGAATGCCAAATTAGCGACGTCCGTTCTGTCGACGCTCCCCGGCGTCCGCCTCGACTGCACACGCCCACGGAGGATCTCATGTCGAGAACGTCCCTTGCTTCGCGCGTCAGCATCGGCCTCGTCGTCGCTACCCTCGCGCTCGCAAACGTCGCGAACGCCGCGACCGTCAACAAGTGCAACGCGGCGAAACGGAAATGCGTCGCGAAATTGACCGGAGCGCTGCTCGGCTGCCACGCGAAAGCGGTGAAGGGCGGTGACCCCGTCGACGGTGAATGCCTGCAGAAGGCGCACGCGAAGTTCGACGGTGGCACGACCCCGGCCGACGGCTGCTTCGAGAAGCTCGAGACGAAGTATGGGGTGGCCTGCCTCACGCAAGACGATCAAGCGACGACGGAAGCGAGCGTCGACGCGTTCGTCGGTGACGTGGTGGCGGCGCTCGAGCCGAACTATCCGGCGGTCGTCACGAGCCCGTGCTCGGCGGGCAAGCTCAAATGCGTCGCGCAGAACGAGGCCGCGCTGCTCGGATGCCAAGCGAAGGCGGCGCTCAAGGGCACGCTCGATCCGAAGTGCGTGCTGAAGGCGCAGCAAAAGTTCGACGGGACGCTGCTCGATCCGCCCGACGCAACCAAGGGATGTTTCGAGAAGCTCGAAGCCAAGGGCCTCGCGTGTCTCACGATCGATGACACCGTGCCGCTCGCGCAGCAGGTCGCGACCGTCGTCGACGCGACTCAGTGCAACCTCGATCCGCTCGATCCGAATTGTGCGTGCCCGACGCGGATGTCCTTCACGCCCGATGCAACCGACGACGCCTCGGTTGCCGACTTCGGGTGGAGGGGTCTCGGCCACCGTCAAAAGCTCATCTCGAATGCCACGGTCGCGTTCGTGGTCTCGGGCTGCCCCGGTGCATCGTCCCCGTCGTGCGGCTCGTGCACGCTGACGGGTCCCGTCGATCCGCCGGATCGCGAGTATCGGCGCTGCACCGGCGACACGAGCGTCAAGTGCACGAGCGACACGCAATGTCCCGCCCTCGGGACGTGCGCCTACTTCCCCGGCGGACCGCTGCCGATGTCGGGCGGTGGCGTCCCGAACTGCCTCGTGACGCATATCAACGGCCCGAGCACCGGCACCGTGAACCCCGATACCGGCGACGGCGCGGTGACGATGAACGTGACGACCCGCCTGTACCTCGGCATCGACAACGATCTGCCGTGTCCACGCTGCGCCCCCGACCCGATGACGGGCTTTCTCAAGTGCCAAGGCGGTCCACGGTACGGCCTCGCATGCCACCCCGACGGCACGTCGCCGACGCCGCAGTTCGGCGACGTGTCCCTCGATTGTCCGCCGCAGACCGGACTGCTGCTCGGGACGTCCACCACGACCGTTGACAGCTCGACGGGCTTCTCCGCGATGACGTTGACGGCGGCGCACCCGTTCTGTCGGGCGACGGGTGCGACGTCGAAGAAATGTTTCTGCGACACGTGCAACACCGGCAACGTCCCGAACGTGATTCCCTGCAGCACCAACACCGACTGCCCCGACCCCACTGGTCCGATCGGCCCCGTGTGCGGCGGCGCGCGCTGTCTCAACGGCTCGAACGACGGCAAAGCGTGCACGGTGGCGTCGGAATGCCCGAGCGGCGCCTGCGGCGTGCCCGGCGCGGTCACCCAGCCGAACTCCTGCAGCGACGGCTATTGCGCGGGCGGCATATGCCCCAACGGCCCACTGGATGCCGTTTGTGCGCCCACCGGGACGTACAAGTCGTGCGGTAATGACTTCGACTGCGCGGTTCCCGGCGACACGTGCTCAGGCTTGCGCGCGCGCGCCTGCTTCGACAATGGCGACATCGGCAACGCCGTCGCCGCCGTCGGCACGCCGAGCCCGACGGAGCCGACCTGGGGGTCCGTGTCGTGCCTCGCGCCGACGATCAATCCCGTGAGCAACATCGTGTTCGGCTACCCCGGCCT
This sequence comes from Binatia bacterium, assembly GCA_039917665.1. Lineage (GTDB taxonomy): Bacteria > Desulfobacterota > Binatia > UTPRO1 > UTPRO1 > UTPRO1. The sequence goes on along the minus strand of JBDSJB010000555.1, from coordinate 4,249 downwards.
GGTCCGGATCACGCAGCATGGCAGCATGACGCTCTCGAACGAGCCCGCGCGGCGCGTCTTCGCGACGAGCACAGTGCAGTCCGGCGCGCTCGGCGGCCTTGCCGGTGCCGATGTCATCTGTCAGGCGCGCGCCGACGCGGCCGCGCTCGGCGGCACCTTCAAGGCCTGGCTGTCGGACGCGACGACGAGCGCGGCGTCACGCCTCGCGCATGCGTTCGGTGACTACGTGCTCGTCAACGGCACGGTCGTCGCCCACGGCTGGAGCGACCTCGCCGACGGCACGCTCCTCGCGGCCATCAGCAAGGACGAGCTCGGTGTGTCGGTCACCGGCAGCGCGTGGACGAATGCGACGGTCGCGGGCTTGATCGATTCGGCGGAATGCGGCGGCTGGGCGAGCACGGCCTCGGGGGACTTCGGTCAAACCGGGTCGACGGCAGCGACGAACGGCGCGTGGACCGACGGCGTTGCGTTCGAGGACTGCGTTCAGTTGCGACACCTCTATTGCATCGAGCAGTAGGTGATGGTGCGGGCGGTCGGGTAACGGCGCGCGATTTCAGACGAGGTGCGCGATCGGATGCGTCGGCGACGTGACCTCGTCGATGATGCGGCCGTCACGGAGCGTGATCATGCGGTCGCCGTAGGCCGCCGCGCGAAGATCGTGGGTGACCAGCACGACCGTCACGCCCGTCCGCTCGCTCATGCCTTTCACCAGCTCGAGGATGTCCTGGCCCATCTTCGAATCCAGGTTGCCCGTCGGTTCGTCGGCCAAAAGCACGAGCGGCTCGATGACGAGCGCACGCGCGATGGCGACGCGTTGCATTTCGCCGCCCGACAGCTCACCGGGTCGATGCCGGGCACGGTGCCCCATGCCCACGAGCTCGAGCGCCAGCCCGACGCGCTCCGCAATCTCCGGTCGTGGCCTCCGGTCCGCCCGCAAAGGCAACGCCACATTCTCCGCCGCGGTCAGCGTCGGCAGGAGATTGAAGAACTGGAAGATGATCCCGAGCTTCCGCCGCCGAAAGATCGTGAGCTCGTCGTCGCTCATATCGGAAAGCCGCCGACCGTCGATCAGAATCTCCCCAGCGGTCGGCGTATCGAGCCCCGCCAGCAGATTCAGCACTGTGCTCTTCCCCGACCCACTAGGTCCCGTCAGCGTTACGAACTCACCGCGAAGGATGGAGAGGTCGAGGTGGTCGACGGCGCGGACGGTGGTGGACCCGGTGACGAAGTGCTTCTCGATGCCTCGCAGCTGAATCTGCGCTGAGTCCACTGCTATTCCACCTGAAGACCGGTCAGGATTGTTCCTCGTGTGATTCGCCGCGCGGGGAAGTAGGAGGCGAGCGTCGCAACCACAGTGATAGCCAGAATGGTGGAGGCCGCGAGCGCAACTGGAAACCTGAAGTCGAGTGACCAGCCCATGGCAACGAGCATCGAATGTTTGACCATGAAATACGACCCAGGAATTCCGGCCAGTAGACCCAGCACGGCTCCCGTCAGACCAACGAGCCCACCCTCGATCATTGTGGCGAGGCGGACTTGGCTGACGGTGAGACCGATGCTGCGCAATAGCGCTATTTCTCTGCGTCGGTCGAGTGTAGCCGCGAGCAAAAAATTGATGACGCCCAGCACGGCGATGGCGCATGCAAAGATCTGCAACGAGCTCAAGACGCTGAGCAAGTTTCGCACCCTAGACTCTACCTCTGCTCGAAACTCCGCGTTGGTGACAACCGAGACCGAGGGGTTGTTGCTCACAATGTCATTTGCTCTCGATCTGATTTCTTCTAGGTTCGCACCTTCAGTTGTCCACAGATGTGCATACGTCAGCTTGTTGTCTTTCCAGGTTGTCGCGTATCTGTCGTAGGGCACGAGAATCGTTCCCAGGTCCATCGCATAGTCGCTCACGACCCCAAGCACATTGAAGTCCCGTTGCCCTTGGGGCGTATCCAAGGTGATCACGCTTCCTAGGTCGCGACCGTAGCGTTGGGAGAAGCTTTCGCTGACAAACGCTCCATCGGTTCGCAGCGCTTCCTCGTAGGCGTTTGGTACACTTCGTTGGATAAGCAGAGGATTCTTGTCAGGTCGATTCTGATAGTCGAACCCGACGAGCAGCACTGGGCGATTCTCGAAGATCAGGACTGATTTCTGGTACCGCTCGACAGACTGCACTCCAGTGATTTTGGACAGCGGCGATACGAGGCTGGAATCGAACAGGGCGCTGTTTATGCCCGGAGACGTTCCAACGCTGATCTCTGCGCCGAATGTGGCCTCAAGCCAGTGGCGCAGTGTTCCCTCGATGCTGAGCACCACTGAGCCAAGGACGACGACGAGCCCATATCCCACCATGATTGCAGCTGCGGAGCCTGCAACTCTCTTTGGTCTCCTTGTGAAGAAGTCACAAGCTAGGCTCGCGGTGAGGGTGGTGTGTGGCGCCGACGCGGTGAGAAGGCGATTGCACAGACCGACGTATGCGGTCGACATCAGGGCGAATCCTGCGAGAAGGCAGGCAAAAGCCAGCATAATCCACGCAGTTTTGGCGGTGACACTCGAGAACCTCGGGTCAATGTTGAAAATCAGCACTGCTGCCGCGATGCACAGGATGCCGATGGCCGAGTCGCGCTTCGGATTAGTCTGATCCGCAACGCCAACCGCGCTTCGGAGCACCTTGGCGGGGGGGTCAGTCGCAGCTGTCAATGCTGGGACCAGTCCTGCAAAGACACAAACACAGGTGCCAATGACCGCTGCGGCGACGGTGGTAGCGGTCGGCAGCGACACTGAGCCCGAGGTGACCGTAAAGTACATCCCGCTTACGCCTGCCATAGCGGTGAAAAGGGACAGTCGTGCGAGGAGATAGCCACCCAGAACTCCCCCGGCGGCTCCGAGCACGCCTAGGAGGAGTGACTCCATCATGAAAACGCCTGCGACGGCGCCACGAGTGAACCCCAGGGAGCGCGCGATCGCGATGTCCCTCCGCCGCTGCTCCACCGAGATCGCGATCGTCTCGTAGATGATGAAAAACGCGGCGATCATCGTCACCAGGCTGGCGAGCGAGAGGGCGACGCGAATGGAGCCGAGCAGCGCGTCCATCTGTTGGCCGCGCGCCTCGGTTCGCTCGACGCGGGCGCGATCGCCGATCGCCGATCGGAGATCGCGTGCGACGCCATCGACGTCAGCCTCTGCTTTGGTGCTGACGTAGATCGTTTGGGCGAGCCCTGGGGAAAGAAACACGCTCTCCGCGGTCGGCAGATCGAGCAACGCGACCAAGCCGCCGAAGAGTTTCGTCGGCCCAACGTTGTCGAGCCAGCCGCGAATAACGTAGGGCCTGATACCTCCGGGCGTTGCCAGGCGGACCGTATCACCGACCTTGAGGTGGAGACGATCCAGGAGCGGCTGCCCGAGGGCGATGGAATCCACGGCATTCACGAAGCCGATGTCGTCGGGGATATGGACGTGCTCGCGGGGGAACTGCGGGCTCCGGGTACCGACCATGCCCAGCAGGTCGATGCCGAACGTGCGAATGCGGAATGACGCGTCGTCGGGGAGGGTCAGGGAACCATCGATGATGGCGACGGCGCTCTCGACGCCAGGGACCCGGAGAGCGTCCTCTGCCAGCGAATCGGGAATGCCCGTTTCGGGGCCGGCGATCTGGAGTCGGGCCGTGCCCGCAATGGCTTCGAGGCCGGCTTCGAAGCTCTTGATGATGGAATGATTCAGCGCCCCCATCGCGACCATTCCCTGGACGCCGATGATGACGCCGATCAGGGTCAGGAGAATGCGCCCGGCGTGGGCCCGGAGGTACGGGAGGCTGACGGTGAAGAGCAGCGCCGTCACGCGGACAGCGAAACTCCGACGGAAGGGTCAGTGCGCATGGCGGGTGCCGTGAAAGTGCTTGGCGCGGGGCGCGCGCAGGTCAGATGGCGCGCGCGCATCGTCAGCTGTTCGTGCTCATCGGGATTGGCGGCCCGACACAATTCACCGATGAAGGCACAGTAGAGCGCGTCAACGAGTGCGAGAACGCGAGGTGGGTCGACACGCATGGCATGCGACGCGATTGCGTGCGCCAGGGTGAGGGCATCGGCTGCAACGAGGCTCTCACTCGACCAGGACGTTCGGTCCACGACCTGATGATACGCGGAAGCGCGCGAGCGTGCGATCTCAGGCTCTCGTGCGAACGCAGAGATCAGGCCCGAAACTCCGGGATGAAACCAGTTGAGCGTTCGAGCGAGTCGGGCATCCAGGTTCCCGCCCTTGT
>JBDSJB010000554.1:0-9259 GCA_039917665.1 Binatia bacterium | reverse complement strand
CCGAGCCGCTCGTCCGGGATGCCGATCACGGCGACCTGCGCGACCCCGGGACAGCCGAGCAGGATGCTCTCGATCTCGGCCGGGTAACAATTGAAGCCGCCGGTGATGAACATGTCCTTCAGGCGATCGGTGATGCGCAGATACCCGCGGGCGTCCATGATTCCGACGTCGCCGGTGTGGAGCCAGCCACCGGCGTCGATGGCCTCGGCCGTCGCGGCGGGATCGTCGAAGTAGCCGAGCATGACGTTGTAGCCACGGACGACGATCTCCCCGGCATCGCCGCTCGGCACCTCGTTTCCGTCTCCGTCGACGCAACGGACCTCGACGTCGGGGATCGCCCGTCCGGACGTGGAGGCAATCGTCTCGGGGTCGTCCTCGGGTCGGCACATGCTGACGACGCCCGTCGACTCGGTCAGGCCGTACGCGGTGATGATGGTTTCGAGCGCGAGCTCACGGCGCATTCGGTGGATCAGCTCGACGGGAATCACCGCCGCCCCGGTGACCGCGAGCCGCAGACTCGACAGGTCGAAGCTGGCGCGGTCGGGGTGCGCCAGGATCATCTGGTAGAGCGTCGGCGGTCCGGGCAGCACGCTCACCCGATCGCGCGCGATGCGCGTCAGCACTTGCGGCACGTCGAAGACCGGGTGCGGCAGGTTGGTCGCGCCGCGGATCAGGCACGCCAGCCAGCCGGCTTTGTAGCCGAAGCTGTGAAAATACGGGTTCACGATCAGGTAGCGATCGTCCGCGCGCAGACCGACGACGTCGCTCCACACCTCGAAGCAGCGGAGGTTCTGCGCGTGCGTGCACATCACGCCCTTCGGCTTCCCGGTCGTCCCCGACGTGAAGAGAATGTCGGCGACGTCGTCCGGGCGAACGGCTGCCGCGCGTTCGGCTGCGGCCGTGGCGGTGACGGCATCACCCGCCGCCAGGAAGTCGCTCCAGGCGTCGCAGCGAGGCGCCGTCCCGCGCAGCAGCACGACGCGTTCGAGGGCCGCGAGATCGGCGACGGGTCGTTCGGCCGTCGCCTCTCCGCAGCCGCTGCGAAGCAGGTCGACGTAGCGGTTGCCGAAAAACTCGTCGACGGTGCAGAGCAGCCGAGCACCGCTCTTCTCGAGGATGTACCCAACCTCGCGGCCCTTCATGCGCGTGTTCAGCGGCACGAGCACGCCGCCCGCACATTGAATGCCGAGCGCCGCGACGACCCATTCGTGGATGTTCGGTGCCCACACCCCGACGCGGTCGCCTGATTGCAGTCCGGCGGCCATGAACGCGCGCGCCGCGCGTCCGGCGGCGTCGGCGAGCGCGCGGAAACTCAGGATCACGTCGCCGTCCTCGATGGCGTGACGGGTACCGAACTGCTCGGCGGCGGCGGCGACCAGATCCGGGGTCGTGCGTGCGGTCGACATGGCGCATTCGTCTACGTCGGCGGGCGCCATTCCTGCAAATTATCAAATTTGCCTACGGGCGTAGCCGCACGTACAAAAACCCGACGCAGTCCAACCCGATTCTTCAGCAATGGAAAGGTCGAACCATGACGCCGCCACCGTCCGCCACCGTGATTCCCCAGATCGTCGCCAAGTATGAGCGCGAGATTCTCAGCGATTGGGTGAGTCAGCAGCTCGCGGCCACCACGTTACGGCGCGATCTTCTGAGCGACGAGGAGCTGCAAGAGCAATCCCGCCGGTTCCTCACGCAGTTCGTTGACGCGGTGAAGAAGGGCGACACCGCGATCGATACCCAGGGGCCCGCGTGGGCGGAGGTGCGCGAGTTTCTCGCCAGCCTCGCGCACGCGCGCGCACGGCAAGGTTTCACGCCGACGGAAACCGCCACCTTTGTCTTCTCGCTGAAGCAGCCGCTGTTCAATCGGATTCGCCGCGAGTTCGAAGAGACGCCCGAGGTGTTGGCCGACGAGATGTGGCAGGTGTCGACGCTGCTCGACCGTCTCGGTCTCCTCACGACGGAGGGCTATCAGCGCGGTCGCGAAGAGGTCATCGCGCGTCAGCAACAGGACATGCTGGAGCTTTCCACGCCGGTCGTCGAACTGTGGGAAGGGATTCTCGCGTTACCGCTGATCGGCACGCTCGACAGTGCGCGCACGCAGGTCGTGATGGAGAGTCTCCTCCAGAAGATCGTCGAAACCGGTGCCGGCATCGCCATTATCGACATCACGGGCGTGCCGACCGTCGATACGCTCGTCGCGCAGCACCTCCTGAAAACGGTCGCGGCCGCGCGCCTGATGGGCGCCGAGTGCATCATCAGCGGCATCCGGCCGCAGATCGCGCAGACGATCGTGCACCTCGGCGTCGATCTCGCCGACGTGATCACCAAAGCGACGATCGCCGACGCCTTCGCGATCGCGCTCACGCGCTCGGGGCTCGTCATCCGCTCGGCAGGGGTCTGAACCCCGTGGACCGCATCCCGATCCTCAAGATGGGCGATTGTCTCCTGGTGACGATCCAGGTCGACATGCACGATCGCCTCGCGATGTCGCTGCAGGACGATCTCACCGACCGCATCGCCGCCACGCGCGCCCGGGGCGTGTTGATCGACATCTCCGCGCTGGAAGTCGTGGACTCGTTCATCGGGCGTATGCTCGCGAACATTGCGGCGATGGCGCGCGTGCTCGATGCCCGCACCGTCGTCGTCGGTATGCGTCCGGCCGTCGCCATTACGCTCGTCGAGCTCGGGCTTTCCCTGCCCGGAGTCCAAACGGCCCTCGACGTCGAGAAAGGCATGGCGCTGATTCGTACGGGTGCGCCTAATCAGGTGCATGGCCGTCGTTCGCACTGACACGCGCGAAGTGCGCACGGGCGAGGACGTCGTCGGTGTTCGCAGAGTCGTTCGCGAGGGCTCGATCGCCGCAGGATTCGGTCTCGTCGATCAGACCAAGATCGTGACGGCCGCGAGCGAGCTTGCGCGGAATCTCATCGACTACGGTGGCGGCGGTACGATGCTGCTCGAAGTGCTGAACGACGGTCCGCGCCGCGGCGTGCGTTTGACGTTCGAGGATCAGGGGCCAGGAATTCCCGACCTCGAGCTGGCGCTCCGCGACGGCTATACGAGCGGGTCTGGGCTCGGACTCGGCCTCGGGGGCGCCAAGCGGCTCTCCAACGAGTTCCACATCGATTCCCGGGTCGGCGAAGGCACCCGGATCACGATCGCGCGATGGCGATGACCGCGCCCGTACCGATCGTCGTGCAGGAATCGAGTCAGGTCGGCGGCGTCCGACGGACGGCCAGCGACCTTGCGATCGAGCTCGGATTCGACCCCGAAGGTGCGGCCCGCGTCGGCCTGGTCGCGACGGAGATGGCGACGAACTTAGTGAAGCACGCTCGGGACGGCGTCATGGTGATCCAGTCGGCGGTCGACGCGCCGACGTGGATCGAGCTCCTCGCGCTCGATCGCGGGCCGGGCATCGCCAGCATCGGCCAGGCGATGCAGGATGGTGTGTCCACCGCCGGAAGCTCGGGAACTGGGCTCGGCGCGATTCGCCGCCTGGCGACACGCTTCGACGTCTATTCGTCCTCCACCGGCACCGCGGTGTACGCGGCGCTTGCGCCGCAGACCACGCCGAGCCGGCGCGGATTCGACATCGGGGCGGTCTGCGTGCCGTATCCGGGCGAGCACGTGTGCGGGGACGGGGTTGCGCTTCGCAATGAGGACGGGCGAGCGCTCGTTTTGGTGACCGACGGTCTCGGGCATGGTCCCTTGGCCGCGGAGGCCACGAGCAGGGCTGCGGCGCTCTTCGCCGGGCATGACACTTCGACCCCCGTGGGGCTGATGCAGCGATTGCACGAGGGCATGCGAGGGACGCGTGGAGCGGCTGCGGCGTTGGCCGAGGTCGATGCGCGGCGTGGGGTCGTCCGCTATTGCGGAGTCGGCAACATCGCGGCGACGATCCTCGATCACGGTGCGACGCGGAGTCTGGTTTCGCATCACGGCACTCTCGGCCACGATGCCCGACGCATGGCAGAGTTTCAGTACCCGTGGTCCGCCTCGTCGACGTTGGTGCTGAACTCCGACGGCCTCCTGACCAATTGGTCGTTGGCGAAATACCCTGGCCTGGCGGAGCGTGCGCCTTCGCTCGTCGCCGCCGTGCTGTACCGCGATTGTCGTCGTCACAAGGACGACACGATCGTCGTCGTGCTACGGGGGAAAGCGTGAGCACGCCGCTCCTCTCCGTTCGGTTGCGCTATGACGAGGACGTCGTCCTCGCGCGGCAGCGGGCGCGCCAGATGGCCGCGGCCGTCGGGTTCGATCGCCAAGATCAGACTCGCATCGCCACCGCGGTTTCGGAGATCGCACGGAACGCCTTTCGTTACGCGAAGGACGCCAAGGTCGAGTTCTTGCTCGAAGGTGTGACGCGCCCGCAGGTCTTGAGCATTGTCGTTCAGGATCGCGGGCCGGGGGTGGCGGATCTTCCGGCCGTGCTCGACGGTCGCTACCGATCGCAGACCGGAATGGGCGTCGGCATCATGGGCGCGCGCCGTCTGATGGATCGCTTCACGATCGAATCGTCGCCGAGCGGGACGACGGTCGTTTTGCGTAAAATCGTCCCGCGCGAGACGCCGCTCTTCGGCGCCGACGCGATCAGCATGCTCAGCGAACGGTTGAGCCGCGAGACGCCGCGCACGGCCGCGGAAGAGGTGCAGCAGCAGAATCAGGAGCTGCTACGTGCCCTCGAAGAGCTGACGCGACGGCAGGGCGAGATCGCCGCTGTGAACAGGGAGCTCGAAGACACCAACCGCGGCGTCGTCGCGCTCTATGCGGAGCTGAACGACAAGGCCGACCATCTCCGCCGCGCCGACGAGATCAAGACCCGCTTCATCTCCAACATGAGCCACGAGTTCCGGACGCCGGTAAATTCCATTCAGGCGCTCGCGCGGCTCTTGATCGAACGTACCGACGGCGAGCTGACGCCCGAGCAAGAGCGGCAGGTGCTGTTCATCCGCCAATCCGCCGACGCGCTCTCGGAGCTCGTGAACGATCTGCTCGACCTGGCGAAGATCGAGGCCGGCAAGACCGTGGTGCGCGCCAACGAGTTCGTCGTCCGCGACCTCTTCGGCGCGCTCCGCGGCATGCTGCGCCCCCTGCTCGTCGGCGATACCGTCAACCTCGTATTCGAGGAGACGTCGAATCTCACGAACCTTCATACCGACGAGGCCAAGGTCTCGCAGATCCTGCGCAACTTCATTTCGAACGCGCTCAAGTTCACGGCCAGCGGTGAAGTGCGAGTCACGGCGGAGAGCGGTGCGGACGGACGCACCGTGGTGTTTCGGGTCAGCGACACGGGCATCGGCATCGCCGAGGAGGATCAGGAGCGCATCTTCCAGGAGTTCGCGCAGATCGATAATCCCATCCAGCGCCGGGTGAAGGGGACGGGCCTCGGCTTACCGCTCTGTCGTCGGCTCGCAGAGCTGCTCGGCGGCACGGTGGCCGTCGAAAGTCGGCAGGGGTTGGGTTCGACCTTCAGCGCTACGATCCCGACCGTCTACGTGGTCGCAGGCGGGGACGTCGCGGCGACCTGGGAGCTCGAGCCGCTCCGCACGCCCGTGCTCGTCGTCGAGGATAGTCTCGAGACGCTCCTCATTTACGAGAAGTACTTCGCAGGCAGCGGGTTTCAGATGTTGCCCGCCTATAGCGTGCGGGAGGCGCGCGAGGGTCTGGCCAGCATTCGGCCGCGCGCGGTCGTGCTCGACATCGGGCTCCGCGGTGAGGACGGATGGGGGCTCCTCATGGAGATCAAGCGTCGTGACGATCTGCAGGGTGTGCCGGTCCTGGTCGTGACCACCGTCGAGGACGAGCGGAAAGCGCTGGCGCTCGGCGCCGACGGGTTCTTTCTGAAGCCGGTCGAGCGTCGTCAGCTGCTGCACGCACTCACGCGCCTCACCGCCCCGCACGCCCTCCGGAGCATCTTGATCGTCGACGACGAGGAGATCTCGCGGTACGTGCTGCGCCAGCATCTGATGACGCCCGAGCACGTCATCTGGGAAGCCGCGAACGGCGACGAGGCGGTGCGCGTGGCCCGTGACGAACGACCCGACGTGGTGTGCCTCGATCTCACGATGCCGGACGCTGACGGCCACGAGGTGTTGCGTCGCCTGAAGGCCGACCCGGCTACGTGCGACATTCCGATCGTGATCGTCACTGCGCAGCCGCTCGACGACGAGCTGCGAGGACGCTTGGGGCCAGCGGATGGCTTGCTGCCGAAGCAGGGCATCTCGCGCGCGAGTGCGCTTGCGACGATCGAAGCGGCGATCCGGGGCGAAAGCGGACGCTGAAATGAGTACGCCGCCCATTCGCGTCGTTGTCGTCGACGACACCGAGCCCAACCGCTACGCGAAGAGCCGTATCCTGCGGAAGGCGGGATTCGAAGTCCTCGAGGCTGCAACCGGCGCCGAGGCGTTCGCGCTCGTCGACTCGCACGCGCCCGATGTGGTCGTACTCGATACGCAACTTCCCGATACGAATGGATGGGAAGTGTGCAAGCAGCTGAAGCAGCGCGGACTCGAGGCGCCGCTCGTGCTGCAGGTGTCGGCGACGTACGTCGAGGACGGCGACACGGTGAAGGCGCTCGAAGGCGGCGCCGACGCCTGCCTGACCGAGCCGATCGATCCCGCGGTGTTGGTCGCGACGGTCCGAGCACTCCTGCGCATGCGGCGCGCCGAGCAGGCGCTCCGCGAGGCCCTCACGCGCGAGCAGGCGTTGCGTCAAGCCGCGGAAGGCGCGAACCGGGCCAAGGACGAGTTTCTCGCGACGCTCTCGCACGAGCTGCGGTCGCCGCTCGGCACGATCCTCACGTGGGTCACGCTCCTGAAGGAAGGCCGCCTCGACGCGGCGCGGAGCCGACAAGGACTCGACGCGATCGAGCGCAGCACGCAGCTCCAAGTGAAGCTGATCGGTGATCTGCTCGACGTCTCCAGCATCCTCTCGGGAAAGACCCGGCTCGACATCGGCAGCGTCGATCTCGTGGCCGTCGTGCACGCCGCGGTTGAAAGCATCGCGGCGTCCGCCGCCGCCAAGCGCCTCACGGTATCGAGTCACATCGATGCCGAGGTCCCCCGCATCGCGGGCGACGCCATGCGGCTCCTGCAGGTCGTGCAGAACCTCTGCTCCAACGCGGTCAAGTTCACGCCCGCCGGTGGCCGTATTGCCGTCGCCGTCAGGCTGGTGAACGACGTCGTGGAGATCGAGGTGAGCGACACGGGCAAGGGAATCGCCCGCGAGTTTCTGCCGCACATCTTCGAGCGTTTCCGGCAGGCCGATGCGTCGACGACGCGGTTCGAAGGCGGCCTCGGGCTCGGCCTCGCGATCGTGCTGCATCTCGTGCAGATGCACCACGGCTCCGTCGAAGCGCGGAGCGAGGGCACTGGCCGCGGCACGACGTTCATCGTTCGTCTCCCAGGCGCTGCCATCACAACCGGGACGCCGGCCGTGGACGTGTCGCAGGCGCGCAGCGGCAGCGCCGATCCGAACGCGCTCGCCGGCCTGCGTATTCTCCTGGTCGACGACGAGGACGACGCGCGCGAAGCCGTCGCGACCGCGCTCGACCAACGCGGTGCGCGCGTCGTGACCGCAGCCTCCGTCGAGGCAGCACTCCGCGCCATCGGCGAGCATGCGCCCGACGTGATGATCGGCGACATCGCCATGCCGGGGGAGGATGGCTACTCGCTGATTCGACGGTTGCGCGAGCGTGCGGCGGAGGCCGGGGGCGGCACGCCCGCGGTCGCGCTCACCGCGTACGGTCGGCTGATCGATCGCACCCGGATTCTCGCAGCCGGCTACGACGAGTGTTTGGCCAAACCGGTCCCGATCGACGAGCTCGCGGCGGCGCTCCGGCGCGTCGCACGGCGCTGAGCCGGCGCGCGGGCGCGACACTGTTACACGGCGCGGCGGCCCCGATCTTACAAGTCGCGCCGCCACGCACGTGATTCTTCACGCCTCGGCATCGGCACGAAAAATGTTGCAGTCGGGACGGGAGGATGTGCTCATGCGAACGGATCTCATGCTGCTCGCGGTCGCCATGCTAGGGGTGGGCTTCGACCGGATCGTCGCGACGCCGAGCGGCGATGCGGCGCCGGAACTGCAGCTCGCACAGAATGTCGGGCCTCTGCCGACGCCAGCCGTCAATCCTGGGCTCGGAAGCGCGCCTCCGGGAGGCCATCTTCCCGGGAGTGTCGAGGCTGGACGGGAGGCTGCGCAGGCTCGTCGCACCGCGGACGCAGCCGCGGCCCAGGCCGACGGCGCTGCCCGCGATGGCTCGGCCATACCCGCCGATCCGGCTGGGCGGCTCGGTGCGATGAACGAAAACCGTCTCGGAGCGCCACCGGTGGGAGCCGTGGGTGCCCCGCCAGTCGGAGCGGCAGGGACGCTGCCGAACACTGGGGCGATTGCTCCTCCGGCGGCCGGCGCGGTACCGCCGCCCCCAACGGGTGCCGTAGGGGTGGCTCCAGGCCCCAATGCGCCGGCGGCGGGACGGTAACGACGATGGCGACCCCTCATCGTCGAAAGAAATCCCGAAGCGCGAGCGCGTCTCCCCCCGGTCGGAGCACGGGTGGCGGACGCCCGATCTGGAACGGGCACCTCGTCTTTGGGCTCGTTTCGGTTCCGGTCCGGATCTTCGCGGCACTGGACGCCGCGGAGCACGTCGGCTTCAGGCTGCTCCATCGGAAGGATCGGGCGCCGATCAGTTACAAGAAGTTCTGCAGTCGGGAGGACGTCGAGGTTCCCGCCGACGAGATCGTGCGCGGCTACGAAACCAGCAAGGGCAAGTACAAGCTGGTCGAGGGCGAGGAGCTCGATGAGGTGCAAGCGGAGCTGGGCGAGGGGCAGCACAGCATCGATCTGATGCAGTTCGTTGCTCCGGGGGCGCTCGATCCGCTGCTCTTCGAACGGCCGTACTTTCTCGTGCCCGGCGAAGGCGGCGAGAAGGCCTACGCGCTCTTGCGCGAGGCCATCCGCGAATCGGGCCACGTGGGTGTGGCGCGCCTTTATCTGCGGCGGCCGGTGCTCGCCGCGATTCTGCCGCACGGCGACGTGTTGGCGCTCGAAGTGCTGCGTCCGTACGACGAGCTGCGCGCTGCGGATCGTTTTACGATTCCGTCGGCGCGCGCGAGCGAGCCCGAGAAGCGCATGGCCCGGAAGCTGATCGACGAGATGACGGCCGACTGGGATCCGCGCGCGCACCCGAATCGGTATCGGGCGACACTCGAGAAGTTGCTCGAGAGCCGCGCGCCCTTCAGCCTGGAGGAGACGGAGC
>JBDSJB010000553.1:0-9979 GCA_039917665.1 Binatia bacterium | reverse complement strand
GCAGCGGTTCGGTCGGGGTTTCCGACGGCGTGCAGACGTTGCGCGCGGCGGCGGGTCTCGAGAGCCTCTGCACGCTCGCGGCCTGCGACATCGACGGCAGCGGCGCGATCTCCGTCACGGACGGCGTGAGCGTGCTCCGCAAAGCCGCCGGCCTCGTCGTCGACGAGCGCTGCAATGGGCTCGCCGGTCAGCCGGCGAGCGTCCTGAAGGAGATCCAGCCGCTCTTGAAGTTCGGGGTCGGATTCGCGACCGGCACGCCCGTCACGTCGTGCGCCAACGGCGCCGATGGCGAGATCGAGGTCACGACCGACGCCGACGGCACCGACACGAGCTTCTTCGCGTGTCAGGTCGACCAGGTCGAGCTGTTTGGCGACATCATCGTCGGCCCAACGCTGCTGACGTTCTCGGTCTTCGAGTCGGACACCGTCGGCGACGAGGATTTCATCTCCGACTTCGACGGCGAGCTGATGCTCGGCAGCGCCGGCGGCGGCGCGCGCTCGCTCACGGGCCCCGTCGACGTCACCACCGACTCGGCCGGCGTGCTGACGCTCACGTTCAACAACGTCATCGTCTCGACCGGCATCCTGACCGGCGGCAGCATCACCATCGACCTCGCCGACAGCGACATCGCCGACAGCTTCACGAGCATGGTGCTGACCTTCGACGGCTCCGGCGCCGCCGCGGTGACGGCGACGCAACCCGGCGGCGGCACGGCGAGCTTCCGCCTCGACATCGGGACCGGCGCCACCTCGTAAGCGGCGCCCGGGGAGTCCAAGCGCCGCGCGTCAGCCTCCGCATCTGCGGCGGTCAGCCTAAGCGCGCCGCGCGGTCACTGTAGCGGCGTCTCGGCCCCGAGCCGTACCCGCTCGGCGATACCGCTGCCGACGAGCGCGACCTCATCGTTCGCGATCATCGCGATCGCGCGGCCGCCGATCTCGTCGCCTTCGACGAGCGCGATCGAGCGATCGCCGACGCGGAACGTCGCGCGCCGGATGCCGTCGAGGGACACGATGCTTTCCAGTCGCGCAAAGGACGGCGGCACGAGCGCGTGCGCCGACGACGCATCACCGCGCGGAGCCGTCTCGGCAAGCTGACCGGCCGCGAGCGGCGGACCAGGCACGCGCGGAACCGCCAGCGCAGCAAGCGCGAGCTCGTCGACCTCGACCGGCGGTGCGGGCTCGGGGGCCGTCGCGACGGCCGGCGCTGCCGGCGCCGTCATCCGTTCGACCGCGCGGCTGGCGCTCGCGTCGTGCGGCGCGGGCGCGCTGGTACCCGAGCGCATCATGACCCCGGCGCCGGCACCGATCACGAGCGCCGCGAGCGACGCCGCGACGTAGCCGATGCGCCGCACGCGTTCCGAGCCGGCGCCGATGCGCACGTGCACCCGCGCTTCGACCTGCCACTCGGGACGCTCGCCGACGGTCGCCGGGCGCGCCTCGAACGCCGTGCTCGGCCCGTGGGCCGCGATCTCCGTCCAGCGCCGGCTGCCGAACGACTCCCCGCGGCCGGCGTCGAGCGTGCGCAGCGGAACGACTTCGACCGGCGACGACGGCAAGCGCGAGCCGAGGCGCAGCACCGGCAGCGTCTCCGCATGCGCCGGCGCGCCAGCGGGCGCCTCGCCCTTCGGCTGGTAGCGCACGCCACGCTCTTCCGCGAAGGCGAGAATGGTCTTGAACGCGACCCGACTCGGCTGCTTCAAACCGCGTTCCCAGCTCGAGATCGTCGACGCTGACCACCCCGCGGCACGGGCAAACTCGGCCTGGGTCATGTCGAGCGCCTGACGCAGGGAACGGATGACCTTGCCCGGCGGCGTCTCCATGCAGCGTTGACGAGCAACGCGCGTGCCTTTCGAAATGTCCAGCGGAAGCGCGCGTCAGGACATCGCGCAGCGTTAATTCGTCGACGCGATGGTCACGGTTGTGACACTGCGTCGCCATGCGAAGTGCCGTGCGCGCGACGACGCACCCACAATTCGGACTACCAGTCGGTCGGCTTGTAGTTCCGAATGAACTGCCCCCACACGTGCTCGCCGGTGTTGATGCCGGCGACGATGGGGTCGACGATGCGCGCCGCGCCGTCGACGATGTCGAGCGGCGGGTGGAAGCGGTGCTCGGCGGTCTTGCGGGCGGCGACCTCGGCGGGATCCTCGTCGGTCACCCAGCCGGTGTCGACGCTGTTCATGTGGATGCCGTCGTTGAAGTAATCGGTCGCCGACGTACGCGTCATCATGTTGAGCGCGGCCTTCGCCATGTTGGTGTGCGGGTGCCGAGTCGTCTTGAAGCGCCGATAGAACTGGCCTTCGACGGCCGAGACGTTGACGATGTGCTTGTCGCGCTCGGGCGTGCGGAGCATGAGCGGCTTCAGGCGCGCGTTCAGGATGAACGGCGCGATCGCGTTCACGAGCTGCACTTCGAGCAGCTCGACCGCCGGCACGTCGGCCATCAGCATGCGCCACGAGTTGCGGTCGCGGAGATCGATCTGCTGCAGGTCCTGATCGAGACAGCCCTCGGGGAAGAGCGCCTGCTGAGCCGCGAGCTCTTCCGGGAGCAACCGCACCTGTGAGAGCGCGGCGGCGTGCGTGAGGCCAACGTCGTCGGGCAGCTCGCTCGCCGAGGCGACCGCCGGCAGACCCGATGGTTTTCCAACGGCCGGCGCGCCGGCGTGGCCCTCGGGCAGCATGTGGTAGCCGCGCACGCCTTCGTACGCGCCGAGCAGCGCGCGCTCGGTCTCGGGAAGCGTCCGGAGCGACGCGACCTCGCTCTCCATCATGTGACGATAGAAGTCGGGCGGACGACGCACGGTCTGACACGCGTTGTTGACGATGAAGTCGAGGCGATCGCGAGTCGCGAGCAGGTGGCGGCAGAACGCTTCGACGCTCGGCGTGTGGCGAAGGTCGAGGCCGAAGATCTCGAGCCGATGGCCCCACTCCGCGAAGTCGGGCTCCTTCGCGTAGCGCGCCGCCGAGTCGCGCGGGAAACGCGTCGTCACGATCAAGTGCGCACCGCAGCGCAGCAGCTTGATGCCGGCCTGGTAGCCGATCTTGACGCGGCCACCCGTCAGCAGCGCGACGCGGCCGCGGAGATCGGCGAGCTCGCCGCGTTTCGTGAAGTTGAGCACCGCGCACGACGGGCAGAGCTGATCGTAGAAATGGTGCAGCGTCGTGAAGTGCTCTTTGCAGACGTAGCAGTGCCGCGACTCGACGGCCTCGGCGGCGGCGGTCGGCTCGGGCTCGTCGGGGACGTCGGTCTGCGTGAAATCCGTCGGCACGAAAACGTTCGGCGTCGTGAAGACGACCTCACGGCGAAGCTTCCGAATGCCGGTTTCGGAGAGGATGCTCTCCTCGCGCGCGACCGCGGCCTGCTTGCGGGCCCGCCGCGCCGCCTTCGCGACGTGCCGACGCATGGAAGCATCCGGCCGCGACACCCGCCCCGCCGCCTCGAGCAGCCGCACGCGCTCGTCGCGCGGAATCCCGGCGAGCTGCGCCCGATCCTGGACCAGCGATTCGAGGAGCTCGATCGCGTTACGGATCTGGTCGGCAGGCGGAGGCGGGGCGTCGGACGGGCGGGTCATCCGCGAGAGTGTAACCGAGAGCGCGGAAAACGGCGAAGGGGGCGGATCGGGCGGAGTTACCCTCCCGGCAGTAGCCGCCGCCGAAACGCCCCCGGAGTCATCCCCGTCCAGCGGCTGAAGGCGTGAGTGAAATTCGAGCGCTCGGCGTAGCCGAGGCGGTCGGCGAGCTCGTCGATCGAGAGATCGGCGCGTCGGATGAGCACCAGCGCGGCCTCGGAGCGGACCTGGTCGCGGAGGCTGCTGAAGCTGATGCCGACGTCCTGCAGCCGGCGCTGCAGGGTGCGGGCGCCGATGCCGAGCTCGCGGGCGGTGCGCTCGAGGTCGAACGCGCCTTCGGCGAGGTGGGTCCGAATCAGGTGGATCACCTGCGGCACGACGTCGGCCTGCGGCAACCGTCCGAGCTCCGCTCGCGCGAGCTCGGCGGCCTGGCGATTGTACTCCGCAAAGGCGCTGCCGATCGGGAGCGTCAGGACGGCCGCGTCGACCACGAAGGCATCCTCCGCGGCGGAGAACTCGACGGGACACGCGAAGATCCGGTCGTACTCGGCGGCATACGTCGGTCGCGCGTGGCGGAAGGTTGCCGCGTGCACCACGATGGGCTGCCGCAACAGCCAACGCGCGTAGCTCAGATGAAACGTGAGCACGAACTCGGGATAGCGCGGCTGGAACGAGAGCGGCTCGTCCGGCGTCGGCTGGTACGCGACCACCGCGCGCGCTCCATCGACGGCGATCGTCATGTGGAAGAGCGGATTGAAGAGCGCGCGGAAGTCGGCAAACCCCGCCGCGGCTTCCGCGAGATTCCGACTGGTGTTGATGAGCGTCGTCAGGATCGCGAGGTCGAAGAGGTTGAACATCTCGCCGAGGTGGAGCGCGAACGCGGGATCGCCCGAGGCCGTCGTGAAGCCGTCGACGAGCCGATCGAACTCGGCAACCGTGATGAAACGATCGCCGAGGCTCGCGAGATCGACCGGCAAGCCGGCCGTCGCGAACACCGTGCTCGCGTCGATGCCGAATGCCGCCGCAACGCGGAGGAAACTGTGCAGCACGCCGCCGGGGATGTAGGGGCCGTCCACGCGGGCGAGGGTCTACTGCATTTCCGCCGTGAGCGCCCACGAGCTCCCGCGACCCGTTCCACGAGCGCCAGCGCTCGCAGCGTCACCAGGATGGCGGCGCATGCGAATTGCCACGCTGGTGGCGGTGGTGCGCGACGCGAAGTCCGCGACTTCGTGCGCGCTGCGACGGCTCGCATCGGGCATGGCGTTTGCTCGTTCGTCGCAGTGTGGCCGCCACTCCCGTCCCGCGTCCAAGCCTTTTCGCGAGGCTGAACGCCGGCATCTTCGACCTGCCCGTCGACGATCTGGTGGGAATCGCGGCATGGCTCGACGTCTCCCGCTGCATCACGGCGGTCGCGTTGGCCCTCGTGTCTCTCGCGCTGCATCAGACGATTCTCCCCGACCTGCCAGTCGCGGCGTTGCTCGGGCTCTCGGCGATCGAGGTCCTCATCACGATCCCGTATCGCGGCTGGCTCGCGACCCGCCGCGGCGTCGGGGCGCTGATCTACACGCAGTTCACCGTCGACACCGTCCTCTTTACCATTGGTCTGTGCGTGGCCCCCCAGCTCTCCAACGAGTTCCATTTTCTCTATCTGCTGATCATCGTCCCGTGCGCGCTCTTCTCGCTGCTCTGCGGGCTCGTCATGGCGGCCCTCGCGACGGCCGGGCATCTGCTGCTCACACCGGTGTGGTCGTTGGCGACGAGCGTCACGATCCCGATCGCGGTCTTCTTTCTCGTCGCGCAGCAGAGCCGTTTCTACGGCGATCGTCTCGTCGCCAAGAGCCGCGAGGCCGAGAACGGCGCGCGCATGGCCGAAGCGCTGCTCTCGGTCGCCCGCGCGCTCGCGACGGAGACCACGAGCGGCTCGCTCCTCCAGCGCGTGACCGAGCTGGCGCGCGAGATCACCGGCGGCACGTGGGCGTGCACCATCGTCCGCGAGCCGACCGGCAAGTATCGCGTGATGGGCATCGCGTCGCGCTCGGGGAAGATGGACGAGGAGATCAAGAGCGTCGCCTTCCGCGCCCAAGGCTTCGACACCGCGCTGGCGCAGCTCCCCGTCGATCGGTGCGCCGTGATCCTGTCGCCCACCGACTCCCCGATCTCGGCCAAGCTGAGTCAGCGCTGGCTGATCGGCCCGTTCTTCGGGGCGGCGCTCCGGCGCGGGGACGACGCGCTCGGCATGCTGCTCGTCGGCCAGGACGACCCCGAGACCGCGTTTCAGCCGAGCACCGACCGCTTGCTCGTCGGCATCGCGCAGCAGACCGTGCTGGCGCTCGACAACGCGCGCCTCGTCGACGAGCTTCGCGCCGCGAGCACGCTCAAGTCCGAGTTCATCGGCACGATGTCGCACGAGCTGCGCTCGCCGCTGAACGCCATCATCGGGTACACCGACCTCCTCCGTGACGAGGCGGAAACCGCGACGGATCCGGAGGCAGAGGCGCGAAGCGACACGCTGGGCCGCGTACGCTTCTACGCGCTCCAACTGCTCGAGATGATCCAAGCGACGCTCGACGTGAGCCGCCTCGAAGCCGGGCGCCTGCCGCTGCACACGACCGCGACCGACCTCGGCCCGTTCATGGCGGAGCTTCGCGCCGGCATCCCCGAGTATTGGGGCAAGACGGGCGTCGCGCTCGAATGGTCGGTGCCGTCCGATCTGCCGATCGTGATGCTCGACGCGCCGAAGCTCGTGACCGTCGTCCGCAACCTCGTCCACAATGCGCTCAAGTTCACGGAGGCCGGCCGTGTGGCGGTGCACGCCCAGGTCGAGCGCGCACACCCGTCGTACGCCACCGCCGGCAGCGATCAGCTGGTCATCACCGTCAGCGACACCGGCATCGGCATCCCGCAAGAGCAGATCGGCCTCGTCTTCGACATGTTCCGCCAGGTCGACGGCTCGGACACGCGCCGCCACGGCGGCGTCGGGCTCGGCCTCTACATCGTCATGCGGCTCGCCCAAGCGCTCGGCGGCGCCGTCCGCGTCGAAAGCGTCCCGGGCGACGGCAGCACCTTCACCGTGACCGTTCCCGTCCGCATCCCACGCGCCGAGAACGCCGGCCGGGTGAGCGCATGACCCGGCCGTCGGGAATCATCGCGCTCATGGCGACGCTCGTTCTGGCCGGGTGCGCCGCGCACACCAGCCCGCCACAGCTGCCCGCTGGCTGGCGTCTCCCGACCGCCGCCGAGACGAAGGACGCCTGGCGGTCCGACGATGCCGAACGCCATCTCCGCGCGACAGCGGATTTCGACGGCGACGGCCGCGTCGATCAAGCCGTGCTCCTCGTGAACGAAACGACGGCCTACGTCGGCCTCTTCGTGTTGCTGGCGCGGGCGGAGGCGAAGGTCGACGCGCGCGAGCTCGAGGTGATCGACGAGCCGCGCTTCATCGAGGTCATGGGAGTGAGTGCGGCGCCCAAAGGCGTGCAGCGCGTGATGTGCCTCGACCACGATTCGAGTTGCGGGTCCGACGGCAAAAAGCCCCTCTGGCTCGACGTTCCCGCGATCGATCTCTTCAAGGTCGGGAGCGCGAGCTCGATCTTCTACTGGGATCCGAAGACGCGCTCGTTCGAAGAGCGCTCGACCAGCGACTGAGGCGCACCGGCGTTCGCACCGGGAAGCGTCGCAGCGCGCGCTCCAACCCGGTCTGAAACTCCGCGCTCAGCGCGCCGCGCATCGCCCATTCCGCGGGCGTGCTGAGCGCGCTGCGCCATGCCGGAAGGCCGAGGCGGCGGATCTCGGCGCGAAAGCTATCCGGCGTCTCGAAGTCGAGGCCGGCGCACTCGACATAGGTGAGCGGCTCGCCGAGACCGGCGAGGAGGCCGACCCACTCGCCGTACATCGTCGAGTCGCGGGCGCGTGAGCGCGCCAGCAGCCGCACCACGGCAGCGCGGCGGAGCACGAACGACGGCACCAGAAAGTCGACCCGGCCGCGGAGGCCGAGCCGCGCGGCAAATCGTTCGCCCGCTTCGGCTTCCGTCACCACCAGAGCCTCGTGATGGCTCGCATGCGCGCGCGGCGTCCGACCGATGAGCAACGCAGGACGACGGCGGGCGCGCGCCAGCAACGCGGCGAGCTCGGCGGGACGCCGCGCCATCCAATGCAGCGCACGATCGAAGTCGAGATAGTGGACGCGCGCAGCGTCACCCGTGAGCGCCTTCCGCAGCGACAACCGATAGAGCGGGCCGCGCGTGTTCGACGGCGGCGATCCGGCGTCGGCGCCGTGCTCGGCCAAGAGCGCGCGCACGCGATCGTCGGTCGGCGGGCTCGTCGCGACGGCGACCGTGCCGTAGAGCCGCTGCAACCTCGGCAGGAAGCGCGCGATGTCGCCGAGCAGCGCGCCCGGCGGGTCGTGGAGCGTCGCGGCGAGCGCGATGTCGCGCTGCGGCGCGCTCACCGGAGCGCCTTCACCGGAGGAAGAAGCGGGCGGCGGCGTTCTCGGTTTCGTCGCTGCACTGGAACCCGAGCTGCGAGAGCGTCGCCGTGAGCGCGGGCCGCTCGGACGCCGCCACCTCGAAGCCGCAGAGCACGCGGCCGTACGCGGCGCCGTTGTTGCGATAGTGGAAGAGCGAGATGTTCCAGCGGCTCCCGAGGCTCGTCAGGAACTGCATGAGCGCGCCGGGACGCTCGGGGAACTCGAAGCTGTAGAGCACCTCATCCTGCACGGCCGGGCTCCGTCCGCCGACCATGTGGCGAACGTGGGTCTTCGCGAGCTCGTCGCCGGCGAGGTCGGTGCAGGTGTAACCGCGCGCCTCCAGCTTCGACGCGATGTCGGCCGCCTCTTCGCGTCCCGACACTTCGAGGCCTACGAAGATGTGCGCCTCGGCGCGTGAGGCCAGGCGATAGTTGAACTCGGTCACGCTGCGCTCGCCGATCGTGCGGCAGAACTCGAGGAACGCGCCCGGCCGCTCGGGAATGGTGACCGCGAGGATGGCCTCGCGGTGCTCGCCGATTTCGGCGCGCTCGGTCACGTACCCGAGGCGGGTGAAGTTCATGTTGGCGCCCGACGCGATCACGACCGCCGCGCCCGCGGGCACCGTGCCCTCCTCGGCGGCGCGCTTGAGGCCGGCCAGCGCGATCGCGCCCGACGGCTCCAGCACGGTGCGCGTCTCCTCGAAGAAATCCTTGATGGCGGCGCAGATCTCGTCGGTCGTGACGGTGAGCGCGTCATCGAGGTGGCGGCGGCAGAGCTCGAAGGTGTGCTCGCCGACCATGCGCACCGCAACGCCGTCCGCGAAGCGGCCGACGTGATCGAGCGTCACGCGTTTCCCGGCCGCGAGCGAACGGGTCATCGCGTCGGAGTCGTCCGGCTCGACGCCGACGATCCGGACCTCGGGGCGGAGCTCCTTCACGACGGCCGCGAGCCCGGCCGCGAGCCCTCCCCCGCCGATCGGCACGAAGATGCTGCCGAGATCGCGTGGCGCCTGGCGCAAGATCTCGAGCCCGACGGTGCCCTGTCCCGCGATCACGTCGAGGTCATCGAACGGCGGCACGATGGTCATGCCGGTCGCGACCGCGACGGCCGCGCAATGCTCGGCGGCGGCCGCGTAGTCGTCCCCGACGAGCTCGACCTCGACGCCATAGCCGCGGACCGCGGCGACTTTGATCGCGGGGGTCGTCCGCGGCATCACGATGCGGCAGCGGACGCCGAGCCGCGTCGCCGCGTAGGCGACGCCCTGAGCGTGATTGCCGGCCGAGGCGGCGATCACGCCGGCAGCGCGGCCCGCGTCGTCCAGGTGCGCGATCCGGTTGTAGGCGCCGCGCAGCTTGAACGAGAAGATCGGCGTCATGTCCTCGCGCTTCAGGAGGACCGTCAGACCGAGACGGGCCGAAAGGCGAGGCGCCGGGTGGAGCGGCGTCGGCTCTGGCAACACCTCAGCCACGCGCGCGTTCACAACCCGCTTCAGCATCTCGTGCATGGCTGCCAAGGCTACCTGATTTCCGCCGCGCCCGCCGCCGCCGAAGTGGCGGCCGCGGGACACGCGCGGCCCGTGGGAACGGTCATGGAATCGTGACGGCGACGCGCACCACGTTGGGCGCGCCACCCACGAGCTCGGGAATCTTGCCTTCCGGGTTCACCGTCGCGACCAGCGTGTAATCGCCGGACGGGAGACCCGTCACGTCCACCCACTGACCGTCGAGATCGAACCCGTAGCGATCGCCCCACCCGGCCGTGATGCCCTGGAACCGGCAATCGAAACGGCGCCCGCGGGTACCCGTGTAGCGCCGCGAATCGGTCATGCAGAAGCTCTGCTTGTGGCCGAACCCGACGCGATTGTCGTGTACGTCGCGCAGCTCGTACGTCGCGAAGCCGAGGAAATGGTAGTGCTGGTGACACGGGCTGTACTCGAAGTCGTCGGCC
>JBDSJB010000552.1:0-2569 GCA_039917665.1 Binatia bacterium | reverse complement strand
GCCGATGGTTTCCGCTCGACAAGATCGGGCTCACCCTCACGGTGAAGTCCTTGCCCGAGGTGATCTGCGAGAACATGGTCTCGCAGCAGAACGATCGTTTCTATGTCGACGCTGGCGTTCGCCCCATTTGCGATGGGAATCGCTACAACGAAGAATCGTGCTGGCAGGCGCGGCTGGGCACCCTTTGCTCGGCGGTGAACTTCGGGACCGTGCGATGTTCCAGCAGCGCCCCCGTGTACTTCGGTCAGCCGAACGCGCCATCCCCTTGGCCGTGTGCCCTCACGACCGACGCGGGCGTGCAGTAGCTATGCATGATTCTCGCGTTTTTTGCCCAGGTTCGACGCCGGGGGAAATAAATCGTACGACCCCGGTTTACAGCGCGCGGGGGTCCCTGCGTCTACCGACCATGATTCGACGACTTCCTCTCCTTCTTGGCGGCGCAGCCCTCTTCTCCGGCCTCTGGGCCTGTGACTCCCTCTCGGATCCGGGGAAGGACACGACCCCTGAGGGCCCGACCGCTCGCGTCTCGGGCGCCCTCTCAGGCACCGTCCCCGCGCACACGCGCGTCGCGGTGGTGTGGGCCACGAAGACCGGTCTCGGACGCGGCGCGGACGTCGCCGTCGACAACGGCCACTTCACGATCGATCTCGGCGCGGTCCCCGCGGACGCCCTCTTCGATCCGAGCGTCGATGATTCTTCGAACATCGGCGGCTACGATCCTCCTCCTTCCGTCGGCGGCGGCAGCGGCGGTCCGGACCAGGTCACCGCTTCCTCCGATGGCGGGATCTCCACGCAGACGGTTGCGAGCGGTACCACCATCTCCGTCCCGATTCGGATCGGGCAGGCCGGTTTCATCGTCTACGTGGACGAGAACGACAACCATCAGCTCGACTTCGACGCTCACGGCTCGACGACCGACACGATCATCGGTGCCAACCGAGACTTCGTGCTGACGTACCTGCAGAACGGCTCGACCGTCGACTACGAGAAGTACCGCGATCGCGCGAACACGGCGCTTTCTCTTCCCCAGGAGGGCTTCAACCTTCGCTGGGAGGGCGGCGACGGCTGGCGTTGGTGGAGCCTCGACCAGGTCCAGCTCGAGGTCACGCAGACCTCCCTGCCCAGCATCGTGTGCTCGGCCCTCTACGACGATGGCAACTTCACCAGCGTCGTGGTCGACGCTGCGCACTCCGTCTGCTGGAGCGACGACTACCCAACCAGCGGCTCTGGCCCAGGCGGCACCACGGCCTACCCGGACGGCGGGTCGGTCATCAACGCGTCTGCGGACGCCAGCGCGCCGCCCTCCGTCGACGCTGGCCCCATCAGCATCGGCATCGACTCCGGCGTCCAAGAGTAAGACGTGCCCGAACGCGGACTCTCCGCGGACGAGGTGAGCCAGGTGTATCACCGCTTCGGTGCGCTCCTTACGAGACGCAGTCGCCTCCTCATGCGCGACGGCAGCCTCGCAGAAGATGCACTGCAAGAGATGCTCTCCACGCTCCTTCGCCGCGGCGAGACCTTCCGCGAGGCGCAGTCGCCGTATCGATGGCTCTGTCGTGCCGTCGATCGAACCTGCCTCGATCTGATGAGGAGAGGAAAGCGCGTGCGAAACGCGGTCCCGCTCGACGACCTCGATATCGCCGGCCCCGCGCCTGGGGTCGATCCCGAAGCGCGCTACGCCGCTCTCCAGCAGCTCGCGCTTCTCACGGGCGATCAGCAAGCGCTCGCGATCATGCTCTTCGTCGACGGTATGTCTCAGGGCGAAGCGGCGACCGAGCTCGGCGTTTCGCGGGTCACGGTGAACAAGCGTGCGCGGGAGATTCGTTTGCGGCTGGGGCTAGGAACCGACGGAATTCACGAAGATGCATCCTAATAGCCTCGATCTCGAAGCCTTTGCCGTCGGTGAGCCGAACGCAAAGGTGGAAGCGCACCTGAAGGCGTGCGACGCATGCCGCTCGTTCGTCGAGAAGCTCGGCGCCCTGCCCGTTGCGAAGATGCCGGAGCTCACGTCGCCGAAGGTGTCCACGACGCTGCGGCTCGGAACCGTGATCAGCCTGATCGTCCCTCTCGCCGCTGCCGCCCTCTTCTTCTTCGTGCTGCGTCGGCCTCCGCCGGGTGACGTCGTGACGCCCCTCCCGCGGCCCTCGATCGACCAGCCAGAACCTGAAACCACGTTCAAAGGTGCGCTCCCGATCGCGATCATTCGCGAGCGATCCGGCGAGCAAGTGAGATTCACGAGCAGCACCAAGGTTCGCCCTGGCGATCGTCTGCGCGTAGAGGTTGCTCTCGACCGCGAGCAGGTTATATCGGCGGGAGTGTTGGGGGACGACGGCAGCTGGCTCGAGCTCATGCCCGAAACGACGCGCGCGCCCGGCACGCACTTCTCGGAGAAATCGGCACGCGTCGACTCCGAGCCGCTCCGAGGCACCGTGCTCGCCGGACCGCCCGCGCAGGTCGCGCTCGCCCGCGCGACCCGGAACTTCGGCGGGGTCGCGTCGCTGCGCCTCGAATGGGAAGCCCCGTAGATGCGTGCAGTCTGCAGGATCCTCGCGGTCCTCCTCGTCTTGCT
>JBDSJB010000551.1:0-3245 GCA_039917665.1 Binatia bacterium | reverse complement strand
GTCCGAATGGTCGCGAGTGTCGGCGGATCTCCCGCCACGGTGCTGGCGGCGTTCGCGGGCGTGGCTTCCTGCACGGCGCGCGCCGCCGCGATCTGCGCCTCCGCGAGCCGTCGGGCGGCCGTGGCATCCAGCCCCGCGCTCGCCGCGCGCTCGGCCGCGCGGGCGATCACGGTGGCCTCTCGCGCGGGGTCGACGAGCGGCAGGTTGGCGGCCCGCTTCGCTGCCGCGACCGCCGGCATCACGAGTAGCCGACGCGCGGCGAGATCGACGACGCGGGCGATCTCGGGCGACACCGACGGCGGCCTTGGGTCGTGGAGCTCGCTCGCACGCCAGCGCGCCAGCGAGCCGTCGCGCTCGCGTGCGAGCAGCCAGGCATCGAGATCGCGGGCGAGCGGGTCGCGTCCCGGCGCCACCCAGTAGGCTTTCCGATCCCGCGCAAGCCGCGCGGCGATCGTGAACCCGCCCGGCGCGTAGGTCGCGGCTTCGAGCGTGTCGGTGACGACGGCGTCGACGCGCCGATCCCGCAGCAGCCCCGGCAGGCTGCGATTGTCGTCGACGGTGACGAGCGTCGCCCGTGGCAGGCGCGCCCGTGCCACGCGCTCGAGGTGGCCACCGCGATTGACGGCGACCCGCCGGCGCGGGTCGTCGAAGCTGCCGGCGATCTTCTCGTCGTGGCGTACGAGCACGACGGCGTCCGCACGGGCAACCGCGGCGGTCAGCGTGCCGGTGAGCAAACGGTCCCCGCGCACCGTGACGCCGCTCATCGCGACGTCGAAGTCGCCGGCTGCGAGACGCGTCGCGAGCTCCGGCCAGCGAAATGGCACCAGGACGAGCGCACGGCCGCGCTCAGTGGCGTAGGCGCGCGCGACGGTGACGTCGAAACCGGCATAGGTGCCGGCGTCGGCTCCGGTGTCGGTGCGCAGGGAGAATGGCGGATAGTCGCCACTCGTGCCGACGCGGAGCGGCAGTGGCGTTCGATCGGCGGGCGTCCGAACGGCGCTGCAGGCCGCGCCGCAAATGAGAGCCAAGACGAGGAGGTGCATCGGTGCGTTTCGGGAGTGCGGACGCATGCGTTCCAGTGTCACGAGGGAGCTCGCGTGAGCAACTCGTCCGCGATGTAGCCAGGAGAAAATGCTGCAGCCGCCGCGTCGAGGATTCGAGAGCGAATGCGGCGAGCAAGTGGATCGTAGGTTTCTGCAGTCTCGCCATCGTCGCCGTCGTGGTCGTGCTTCACGGCCCGCTCGTCGCCCGGTAAAGCACGGGCGATCGAGATGCGGAAGTATCGGCCGGCGGGAATGATGGCCGGCGGCCTGGTGGCCCGCCGGCGGGAGCGCCGCCCAGGAGTAGCCGCCGCTACGCTCTCAGACTCGAGGAACGGCCATGCCGCGGACGACGGCCGGCCGCGCGGCGATCGCTGCGTGCCACCGCTTGAGGTGGGGGAGCTGCTCGAAGCCCGGAACGCCGCCCGTCATTGCCGCCGTGATCCACGGGAAGGTCGTCACGTCGGCGATCGAGTAGGCACCCGCGAGAAATTCGTGCTGGGCGAGATGGGCTTCGAGCAGGCCGAGCACGCGCGTCGTTTCCTTCGCGAAGTACTCGATCGCGAGCGGCAGCCGCTCGGGCGCGAGCGCCGCGAAATAGTAGAAGTCGTGGAAGGTCGGCCCGATGCCGCTCATCTGGAACATCAGCCACTGCAGCGCCGCGGTGCGCTCGACACCGTCGCGGGCGAGCAGCTGCCCCGATTGCTCCGCAAGGTAGATCAGGATCGCACCCGATTCGAGCACGGTGAGCGGCGTGCCGCCGGGCCCGTCGCGATCGACGATCACCGGCACTTTTGCTTGCGGATTCACCGCCAGAAACGCGGGCGCATGTTGCTCGCCGCTCGGGAGGCTCACGACGTGCACGGTGTAGGGGAGCGCGATCTCCTCGAGCATCACGGAGATCTTCTGCGCGTTCGGCGTCGTCCACGTGTAGAGATCGATCATCGCCTCACCATCCGGGCCTGCGACGTCCAGTCAAACCGGCTGCGAGTATTGTTGCGAGCGCGAGTAGCTGGCTCGCTGTCTTGCGGCTGGCCATAGGCAAGAATAGTTGCGAAGGCGGATCCGGAGTCTCGAGCTGCGGATCGCTGAACACCAAGCCAAAATGCTCTTGGAGGCGACATGCGAACGACCGAACGCAGGGGTCATCGGACACTGGCTCAAAGAGCTTCGATCGTTCCAAGGGTCAGTCGCACGCGCCCACAAGCGGCTCGGAAAGCCACCCCGGTCGTGAAGCGGGCGTCCGACACGCACGATATCGCCCTCATCGACCGCGAGCTCGCGGAGCTCGACGAGGAATGTGCGCGCTTCAGGCGCCTCTGGCAGCGACTGAACAGCGCGCGTCGGGCCGGTCGCGACGCCGGCGACATCCTTGCCGAGCTCGGCCCGTCGGTGCTGCACCTCCACGTGCACACCAAGGGACTCGACGTGTTGCTCGACAAGCTCGCGTAGCCAGCTCACGAGTCGAGCCGCAGCGGAGTCGGCACTCCGAAGCGTGAGAAGTCACGATCCTCCGTCAGGATTGTGGTGACTCCGTGCTCCCGGCACACCGCGACGAGTTGCGCGTCAAAGGCGAGATTCCCCTGCACCTTTCCGTCGCGACAGGCCTCGGTGAATACGGTCGGGAACGTGGGGCCGGGCACGAGTAGCCTCGCGGAGGGACTCGCGAGGACTTGCGCGATGAAGTCGAGGGCGGTCTCGAGGGTCGTCGCCGGCCGGAAGATGCGAGGGTGGGTGACGACGCGGACGAACTCACCGATGCAGAAGACCGGCAGCGCCCATGGAGCGCTGCCTTCGACGAGACCACGCAGCCGCTCGAGTGCGACAGCGTGCAACGTCGTCTCTGCCCGATGCGCGTAGACCAGCACGTTGGTGTCGACGGCGGTCATTTGTGCTCGTCGAGCACGTCATAGAGAGCGTTCCGATCGGAGATGTCGACACCGGGGGGCTGTGAGCCCGCCACGATCGGGGGCGAGAAGCGATAGCGCGCTTGCCCTTCTGGCCGAGGAGCCAGCCGGGCGCGGAGCGCCTCTTCGACGACGGCTCGTAGCGTCGTGCCGTGCGCCGAAGCATGACGCTTGGCGCGCTCCAACAGCCGGTCATCGATCTCGAGTGTCGTTTTCATATGGGTGACCCATATCATGTGCCCATATTGCCACCAAGGCGATTTCCGACACGCGCTGGGTGCGATCGCTCGATTCATAC
>JBDSJB010000550.1:0-3257 GCA_039917665.1 Binatia bacterium | reverse complement strand
CGATCAGGTCGAGCATCTCGGGAATGTGATCGGTCGCGCACGGCTCGATGTCGGGCTGCAGACAGCCGAGCGCGGCGACGTCGGCGCGGAACGTCCCGATGTAGCGCGACGCGAGCTCTTCCGACGGAATCGTCTCCTCGGCGGCGCGCCTGATGATCTTGTCGTCGATGTCGGTGATGTTGCGGACGAACTTCACCTCGTAGCCCGAGAAGCGCAGGTACCGCACCGCCGTGTCGAAGAAGACGAGCGAGCGAGCGTGGCCGACGTGGCAACGGTCGTAGACGGTGACGCCGCAGACGTAGAGGCCGACCTTGCCCGGAACGAGCGTCGTCAGCGGTTCCTGCTTGCCGGTGAGCGTGTTGTGCAGAACGAGAGCCATGTTCGATTACTCGTCTTCCTCGCGGAGCTTCGCCATCACCGTCAGATCCTCGAGCGTCGTCGTGTCGCCGACGGTCTCCTTGCCCGACGCGAGATCTCGCAGCAGGCGACGCATGATCTTGCCGCTCCGGGTCTTCGGCAGCGAGTCGGTGAAGCGGATGTCGTCCGGCTTGGCGAAGGCGCCGATCTCCTTGCCGACGTGCTCGCGCAGCTCCTTCTTGAGCGCGTCGTCGGCCTTGGTGCCGGAGGCGAGCGTCACGAACGCGGCGAGCGCTTCACCCTTCAGATCGTCGGGCCGCCCGACGACGGCGGCCTCGGTCACGCGCGGATGCGACACCAGCGCGCTCTCGATCTCCATCGTCCCGAGCCGGTGCCCCGACACGTTCACGACGTCGTCGATCCGGCCCATCACCCAGAAGTAGCCGTCCTGGTCGCGCCGCGCACCATCGCCGGTGAAGTACATGCCGGGGATCTGGCTCCAGTATTGTTGCTTGAAGCGCTCGTGATCGCCCCACACCGTCCGCAGCATGCCGGGCCAGGGCTGCTTGATGACGAGGTAGCCGCCCTCGTTCGGGCCGACCGACTTGCCCTCGCGGTCCACGACGTCGGGGACGATGCCCGGAAACGGTTTGGTGCACGAGCCCGGCTTCGCGGGGACGGCGCCGGGCAGCGGCGAGATCAGAATGCCGCCGGTCTCGGTCTGCCACCAGGTGTCGACGATCGGGCAGCGATTGCCGCCGATGACGCGCTGGTACCAGGTCCACGCTTCCGGGTTGATGGGCTCGCCGACGGTGCCGAGGAGGCGGAGGCTCGAGAGGTCGTGCTTCTCGGGCCACTCGTCGCCCCACTTCGTGAATGTGCGGATCGCGGTCGGCGCCGTATAGAGGATGTTCACCCGGTAGCGCTCGATGATGTCCCAGAACCGGTCGGGCTGCGGCTGGTTCGGCGCGCCCTCGTACATGAAGGTCGTGGCACCATTCGCGAGCGGGCCGTACACGACGTAGCTGTGACCGGTGACCCAGCCGATGTCGGCCGTGCACCAGTAGACGTCGGTTTCCTTCAGATCGAAGACGAGCTTGGTCGTCAGGTAGACGTGGGCCAAGTAGCCAGCCGTCGTGTGGACGACGCCCTTCGGCTTCCCGGTCGTGCCGCTCGTATAGAGAATGAAGAGCGGATGCTCGCTGTCGAGCGGCTCGGCCTCGCAGACCGCCGGCACACCGGCGACGGCGTCGTCCCACCAGAGGTCGCGACCCGCCTGCATGTCGACGTCGTTCTTGGTGCGCTTCACGACAACGACCTTTTCTATCGAAGGCGTCTCTTTCAGAGCCGCATCGACGGTCGCTTTGAGCGGAACGATGCTGCCACGCCGCCAGCCGCCGTCGGCCGTGATCACGAAGCGCGCCTGCGCGTCGTTGATGCGATCGCGCAGCGACTCGGCGCTGAAGCCGCCGAACACAATCGAGTGCGTGGCGCCGAGACGCGTGCACGCGAGCATCGCAATCGCCGCCTCGGGGATCATCGGCATGTAGATCGCGACCCGATCGCCCTTGTTCAGCCCGAGCTTCTTGAGCGCCGCGGCGAAGCGGCACACCTCGGTGTGCAGCATCTGGTACGTCAGCACCCGCGTGTCGCCGGGCTCGCCTTCCCAGATGATCGCGGCTTTGTTGCGACGCGACGTCGTCAGGTGACGGTCGAGGCAGTTGTAGGAGACGTTGATCTTCCCACCGACGAACCACTTGGCGTCGGGGCAGTGCCACTCGAGCGTCTTGGTCGGCGGCGTGAACCAGCTGAGCTCGCGGCCGATGCCGGCCCAGTACGCTTCCGGATCCTCGGTCGACTGCCGATAGAGCTTCTCGTACTCGTCCGCGCTCTTCACGTGCGCATCGGCGGCGAAGGCGGGATCACACGCGAAAACACGCTGTTCTTTGAGTACGGACTCGATGTCGGTTGGCGACGCCATGCAGGCCTCCGAAAGGTGGGGTAGCGGGCAGACTTCTCTGCGGAAAGGCTCGCTGTCAACCCTGGAGTCGCGTCGCCATGGCGTTCGCCGGCGCATGAGTTGCCCTCGTGGATCGCCATTGTTATGCGACCGGCATGGCATCGAGTCGTGCGAGATCCGGTGCACGCGCATGGCGATCCTGCGCCATCGTGATCGCGCTCATCGCGCCGCTCGCGCTGGTCGCGGCGACGCGCGCCGATGACGACACGCCGTCATCGCTGAGCGGCGGCGGCAGCGCGAGCGGACCGCCCGCACCGGCCGTCCCGGGGATCGCCGCCACGCCCGAGCCGGCCGCGCAGCCGGCCTTGCCGAACGCGCCCGTCGAGCCCGGCGTCGCCGCGCGCAAGGAGCCCATCGAGCCACCGCCGGTCGATGCGAAGCCGCGCTCGGTCAACCTCTGGCCGCTCTTCACATACGAGTCCGACCCCGCGGCGCGCACGAGCCATCTCGCGATCTTCGGTCCGCTGCTCGAGTACCGCTCCGACGCCGGGCGCCATCAATTCCACTTCCGCCCGTTCGTCTCGATCAGCCAGTCACGCGTCGGCCACGACGACGACGTCAGCTTCCTCGGCCCCGTCCTCACCTCGCATTGGGGTCAGACCGAGCAGATGACGAAGGGCTTCGGCGGCCTCTTCACCTATCGCACCCGCACGAGCGAGGACGGCCGGACGCTCGAATCGCAACGCGCCGCCGTGCTCCCCGTCTATTTCTACCAATGGGACAACCCGGAACGCTGGGGCCGTTACTCGGCGTTCCCGCTCTACGCCGACCTCGACGACTTCCTCGGCTACGACCACGTCGAGATGGCGCTCTTCCCCGCGTACGTTCACCTGCAGGGTCCGTCGATCGACCGGTATTACTACCCCTACCCGATCATCAG
>JBDSJB010000549.1:0-3334 GCA_039917665.1 Binatia bacterium | reverse complement strand
CATTTGTTCTTGACCGCCGGCCCACCCGAATCGTAGGAGTTCTGCACGCTTTAGTGCCGTGCACGTCGAGAGGGAGCGCCCGCCGCTGTCCGCCTTCTCGTGACCGTCGTCGAGAAGGCCGAAATGTCCCGAACCGCTTTGCGCCCGCATCTTGCCACCAGTCTATTGACCCTGTGCGCCTGGCTGGCGTGCGCATCCGCCACCTTCGCCCAGACGTCCTTCGTGAACTTCGAGTCCGGCCAGGTGCGGCCGCTCGCGTTGGCCCCTGGTGGCGGGACGCTCTACGCCGTCAACACGCCCGACAATCGCCTCGAGATCTTCACCGTCACCGGCGGCAACCTCACGCATACGGGCTCGGTCGCCGTCGGCCTCGAGCCGGTCGCGGTTGCCGTCCGGACGGCCTCCGAGGTGTGGGTCGTGAACCACCTGTCGGACTCGGTGAGCATCGTCGACGTATCCACCAATCCGCCGCGCGTCGTGCGGACGCTCCTGGTCGGCGACGAGCCGCGTGACATCGTCTTCGCGGGCCCAGGCGGCAATCGCGCTTTCATCACCACCGCGCACCGGGGCCAGAACCGGCCGTCCGATCCGCAGCTGACGACCGCTGGCGTCGGCCGCGCCGACGTCTGGGTGTTCAACGCGCTCAGCCTCGGCACCACGCTCGGCGGCACGCCGCTCACGATCGTGACGCTCTTCGGCGATACGCCGCGCGCGCTCGCCGCGAGCACCGACGGCAGCCGCGTGTACGCTGCCGTCCTCTATTCCGGTAACCGCACGACGACGCTCTCCGAAGGCATCGTGTGCAACGGCGGCGCCGGGGCAGGGCCGTGCACCGTTTCCGGGCTCACCGTCCCCGGCGGTCTCCCGGCTCCGAACGCCAACGCGCAAGGGATCGCAGCCCCCGAGGTCGGCTTGATCGTCAAGTTCAATCCGCTCTCCAGCCAATGGCAGGACGAGCTCGGCCGCAGCTGGAACAACGGCCTTCGCTTCACGCTCCCCGATCTCGACGTGTTCGCGATCGACGCCAACGCGACCACGCCGAACCAAGTGCAGAGCTTCTCGGGGGTCGGTACGACGATCTTCAACATGGTCGCGAGCCCGACCACGCCCGGCAAGATCTACGTGAGCAACACCGAAGCGCGGAACGAGGTCCGCTTCGAAGGACCGGGCCTGGCGCTCGGCTCGACCACGGTCCGCGGCCACCTCGCCGAGTCCCGTATCACGGTGCTGAACGGCGCGACGGTGACGCCGCGCCACCTGAACAAACACATCGACTACCAGGTGGTGCCGAGCCCTCCGGGCACCATCGCCAAGAGTCTCGCGACGCCGGTCGGCATGGCGATCAGCGCGGACGGCGCCACGCTGTATGTCGCTGCGTTCGGGTCGAGCAAGGTCGGCATCTTCAATACCGCCACGCTCGAGAACAACACGTTCGTGCCGGATGCGGCGAATCACGTCGTCGTCAGCGGCGGCGGACCGTCGGGCCTCGTGCTCGATGAGGCGAGCTCCCGCCTCTACGTCTTCACGCGCTTCGACAACGCGATCTCCGTCATCGACACGACGACCAAGCAGGAAGTCGGTCACGTGTCCGTTTACGACCCGGAGCCGCCGACGGTGCAGCTCGGCCGCCCGATGCTCTACGACGCGACGCTGTCCTCGAGCAACGGCGAAGCGTCGTGCTCGAGCTGCCACGTCTTCGGTGATCTCGACCAGCTCGCCTGGGACCTCGGCAACCCCGACGACAACGTGACGTCGAGCCCGATGACCATCAAGCTCTCGATCGCCGCCGGGTCCAACGTGAACGGTGGCGCCAACGTCGACGAGTTTCATCCGATGAAGGGCCCGATGACGACGCAGACGCTGCGCGGGCTCGCGAACAGCGGCCCCATGCACTGGCGCGGCGACCGGTCGAACGGTTTCTTCGGCGTCGGTACCGACGAGGCGCTCTCATTCGACAACTTCATCGTGGCCTTCGGGGGCCTGCTGGGTCGCGAGTCGCTGATCAGCACGAGCGACATGCACGCCTTCACCGACTTCGCTCTCACGATGACGCTGCCGCCGAATCCCGTCCGCTCCCTCGACAACTCCCTCACGATCGATCAGCAGGCGGGTCGCGACTTTTTCTTCGGCAGCCGGCGCGCCGACGGCGTCTCATTCGGGAACGGCCTCGGCTTCAACTGCAACGGCTGCCACGTGACCGACGCGAGCCAAGGATTCTTCGGCACCAACGGCGACGCGAGCTTCGAGAACGAAGAACAGATCGTGAAGGTCGCCCACCTGCGGAACCTGTACCAAAAGGTCGGCATGTTCGGCATGCCGGCGATCTCGTTCCTGAATTCCGGGGACAACGGCGCCAAGGGCGATCAGATCCGCGGCTTCGGCTTCCTGCACGACGGCAGCATCGACAGCGTCTTCCGCTTCTTTCAGGCGACGGTCTTCAACAACGCGAACGGCGTCGGCTTCACGGGCGGCGACGCGCAGCGCCGCCAGATGGAGCAGTTCATGATGGCGTTCGACAGCGACATCGCCCCGATCGTCGGCCAGCAGATCACGCTGACGTCGACCAACGGGGCCGTCACCAACCCGCGCGTCGACCTGCTGCTCCAGCGCGCCGCCGTGCCGTTCGTCTCGAAGGTGCTCGGTGGGAACGTGACCGAATGTGACGTGGTCGTGAAGGGCACGGTGGCCGGCGAGGCGCGCGGCTGGGTGCGCAACTCCGGCGGCACGTTCACGAGCGATCGCGGGGCCGAGGCAGCGCTCAGCGACGCGGCTCTGCGCGCGTTGTCCGCGGTGGTCGGCCAGGAGCTGACGTACACCTGCGTGCCGCCCGGATCGGGCACGCGGATCGGCATCGACCGCGACCTCGACGGCCATCGCGATCGCGACGAGCTCGATGCCGGCAGCGATCCGGCCGATCCCGGCAGCATCCCGCCCGGCATCACGCCGACGCCGACCCCAACGGCCACGCGGACGCCCACGCCGACGCGTACCGCGACGGCCACGCGCACGCAGACGCCGATGCCGGGCGAAACCGCGACCCCGACGCGCACGCCAACGCCGACGACCACGGCGACGCCGACCGTCACCGTGACCGCGACGGCCACGAGCACTCGCACGCCGACCCCGACCGCGACGGCCACCGCCACCACGACGGCCACCCGGACGGCGACGCCGACGGCCACCCAGACCCCGATGCCCACCGCGACGCTCGCCATCGCGAGCGTGCGCGCGAGCAAGTTCAAAGTGCGTGACGACGCCGAGCCGCCGATCAAACAATCGGCGCGTCAGACGCAGTTCCGATCGGGGCCCTACAAGGGTGCCGCGAGCGGCGTCG
>JBDSJB010000548.1:0-2873 GCA_039917665.1 Binatia bacterium | reverse complement strand
GCGGCGAGAAAATCGAGGACGGCTTTGTTGAAGAGGTCGGGGGTTTCGAAGTTGAAGCCGTGGGTGCCGCCGGGAATCTTCACGAGCTGCGCGCCGGGGATTTCTTTGGCGATCACGTCGGAGTTCGCGGGCGGAATGAGAAGATCCGCGTCGCCGGTGAGGACGAGCGTCGGGGCGGTGACGTGCCGGAGACGGTCGGTTGTTTGGTGACTCATCACGGCGTCGACCTGGGCCATGATCGCTTCGATGCTGAAGCCCCACTGCAGCGCGCCGCCGAAGAGCTGCATCAACGTCGGCAATTGGTTCTGCAGGAACGTCGGGCTGAACACCTTCGGCAGCAGCGTCGAGAAGATCATCATCGGATCGAGCGTCGCCATGTCGATGCTGGCGGCGCCGCTCGCGTCGACGGTGCCGCCGAGCTGCGCCATCGAGCTCGCGCGGCCGAGCCGCACTTCTTCGTCGGGCTCGGGATAGGTGCACGCGAGCACGAGACTGCGCACGCGCTCCGGGTGCTGCAATGCGAGCTCCTGCGCGATCATCCCACCCATCGAGACGCCGACGACGTGGGCGCGGTCGATGCCGAGCGCGGCGAGGAGTCCCGCGGCGTCGTCGGCCATCTGGCGGATCGTGTACGGGCCGACGGGCTTGGAGCTACGACCGACGCCGCGATTGTCGAATACGATCGTTCGGTAGCGCTCGGAGAACGCCGGCAGTTGGAAGAGCCACGCCGTCGAGTCGGCGGCGAGCCCCATGACGAGGAGCAGCGGATCGCCGTTTCCGTGCTCTTCGTAAAACAGCTCGACGTCGCCGACGGTGACCGTGCTCATGGGCACGGCATAGCGTCAAAACCCGTCGGGCGGAAGGCGGACGCCACCGAGGGCGTCGAGCAGCGGGCGCGCGAGCGTGAAGAGCGTCGCCTCGTCCCACATGCGGCCGATCATCTGCACGCCGACCGGGAGGCCGCCATCGAGACCGCTCGGCAGCACCAGGCTCGGGTTGCCGGTCGCGTTGGTGAGGAGCGAGTAGCCGAGCGTCGCGAGAAACGGGACGGCGGTGCCGTCGACGTCGATCTCCATCGTGGTGCCGATCGGAACGCCCGAGACGCCGACCTGCGGCGCGATCAGCACGTCGAAGCGCTCGAAGCACGCCATCATGCGGCTCCGCAGCTTTTCGCGGAGCGTGAACGCCTCGTGCAGCTCGTCCAGGCTCGGCGGCGGCAGCGTCTGCATCAAGTCGTGCAGGTAGCGATGGTAGGCGGCCGGCTGCGCGGTGACGTCGCTGCGCAAGCGGTGAAACTCGACCGCGAAGATGCGCGACAGGCAGATGACCGCGAGCTCGGGCTCGACGAATTCGGCGCGCTCGACGTCGCAACCGAGTCGCGCGCACGCGTCGGCCGTGCGGGCGATGCCGGCGCGGACCGCGCGGCTGATCTGCACGCCGGCGCTGCCGTCGAGGATGCCGACGCGGAGCGGCTTCTGGGGGAGCGCGGTGCTCTCACCGAGCGGCACCGGCGCCACCAGAGATTGGAGGCCGTCGGGGCCCGCGATCGCGGCGAGCGCGACCTCGAGATCGTCGATCGAGCGCGCGAGCGGGCCGATCTGCAGATAGTCGGGCAAGACGTACGGCACGTGGCCGGCGATCGAGACGCGATTCTGGGTCGGCTTGATGCCGACGATGCCGCAAAACGCGGCGGGAATGCGGATCGAGCCGGCGACGTCGGAGCCGAGACCGAGCGGTGACATGCGAGATGCGATGGCAGCGCCTTCGCCACCCGACGAGCCGCCCGGCGAGTACTGCAGGTTCCAGGGATTCCGCGTCGTGCCCCACACGAGATTGTGGGTCTGCGCGTCCATCCCCATGTCCGGCACGTTGGTGCGGCCGATCGGAATCGCGCCCGCCTTCTTGATGCGGCTGACGACCGTCGCGTCGCTCGTCGTGACGTTGCCTTGCAGGGTGGTCGAGCCGCAGCTCGTCACTTTGCCCGCCATCGACAACGATTCCTTGAGCGTGACGGGGACGCCGTGGAGCGGTCCGCGGCGCCTGCCTTTGGCGAGCTCGGCGTCGGCGCGGCGCGCGTCGGCGAGGGCGTCCTCGTCGAGACGGCAGACGATCGCGTTCAGGCTGCCGTTCACAGCCTCGATGCGGGCCAGAAACGCGCGGACCACCTCCTCGGAGGAGGTTTCTCCGGAAGCGATGGCGCGGGCGAGGTCGGTCGCGGAACGATCGATCAAGGACATACGGAAGAAAGACCCACGTCGAGGGTAAAGAGTTCATGTCGGGTCCGCAATGCGCAAAAACTCAGCGAGCACTACAGGCGCGCGTCGTCGCTACTGCTTCAGTCGCGCCCGCGTTGGTGGCAGCCGGCGGGCGGGTCGGGGATGGCTCCTACGGTCGCGCGGTCTCTGGCCCCCAGCGCGTACAACCTGCCGCTGCCTCCATGGCATGCGCACACGCGAGCTGGCGCTCCCCGGAGCCATCCCCGACCCACCCGCCGACTGCATCATCACTCACTCTCAGGAGCTTCAAGTTCCCGAGTGCGAGTCTGCGCGTCGATCGTTCTCGTGGGATGCCTCGTCGGTGGGTGGGTCAGGGAGTGTCCGGGGAGCCGCAGCTCGCGTGTGCGCAGGCCGGAGAGGCAGCGGCGGGTTGTCTGCGCTGGGTGGCGGAAACCCGGCGACCGTAGGAGCACTCCCTGACCCACCCACCGGCGACCCGCCAACACCGACTGAGACAGACCGAGTAGTGGTCGTCATAGACTCCTCGCCACGCCGCACGTATGGACGCCGCATGGAGTTCGGACTGCAGATCGGCGGCATGAGCGGCGGCTCGATCGCGTCGCTCCGTGAAATGGCGACCCTCGCCGACACCGGCGG
>JBDSJB010000547.1:0-2736 GCA_039917665.1 Binatia bacterium | reverse complement strand
GGATGTACGCGGTCGGGTTGCCCGCCAAGAGCGGGGTTGCGGGCGGCGTGCTCGCGGTGTTGCCGGGGCAGCTCGGCATCGGGGTGTTCTCTCCGCGGCTGGACGCGCGCGGCAACAGCGTCCGCGGAGTCGCGGTCTGTACCGACGTGTCACGCGACTTCAACCTGCATTGCTTTCGGGTGCCGCGCTCGGCGCAGGCGGTCATCCGCGCGGAATGGGATCTCACCGCGCTCCGGTCGCGGCGCCAGCGTCCCGAGGCCGAGCGCACGGCGCTCGATGCCGACGGCCATCGCGCCCGAGTCTACGCGCTCCAAGGCGATCTCTCGTTCGGCGCGATCGAGGCGGTCGTCCGCCGCGTCGTCGACGTGAGTCGCTCGCTCACCGTGGTCGCCCTCGATCTCCGCAGGGTGGCCCGCACCGACGGCGGGGCGGTGACGATGCTCGCAGAGCTCGTCGCGTCGCTGGTCGAGGTCGGGACGCCGCTCGTGCTGGTCGGCGTCGAGTCGCACGGCCGCTTCGTCCGCCAGCTCGAGGAGGCCATGGCGGCGGCCCATCAGGGCGGCGCGGTGCAGTGCTTCAGCAATCTCGACGCGGCGCTCGAATGGTGCGAGCAACGCCTCTTGTCGGCGCGGGGGGCCGAGAACGAGGGCGTCATGCTCGCCGAGCACGATCTGACCGTCGGTCTCAGTGTCGCGGACGTCGTCGTGCTCGCCGCGCGCCTCCAGCTCGTCGCCTTCGCGGCCGGCGACACGATCGTGCGCGAGGGCGATCGTGCCGAGGAGCTGTTCCTCCTGATGCGCGGGCGGGTGAGTGTCACCGTCGACATCCCCGGCGGGACCCGCCGTCGCCTCGCGACGGTGTCGCCGGGCATGGTCTTCGGCGAGCTGACCGTCGTCGATCGCTCGCCGCGTACGGCGGACGTGCGCGCCGATACGGCCGTCGAATGCCTGGTCTTGCCGGCGGCGGCGCTGGAGGAGCTCGGCACTTCGCACCCGCAGATCACGATGGCGATCATGCGGAACCTGCTGCGGAACGTGCACCGCACGGTGAATCGCCTGAGCCGCGAGGTGACGGCGCTCGAGAGCTGACCCGGACGCCGGTACGTGCCGCCGCCGCGTCATGCGGGTGGTGCCGCAGTTTGATTTGATTCGCGCGGCGGCGATGTGGTGGCAGCAGGCGGGCGGGTCGGGGATGGCTTCGGGGAGCCGCAGCTCGCGTGGGCGCAGGACAGGGAGGCAGCAGCGTGCTTCAAGCGCTGGGTGGCAACACCCCGGCGACCGTAGAAGCCGTCCCCGACCCGCCCGCCTGCTGCCACCACATCGCCGCCGCGCGAATCAACCTGAGACAGTGCCGAGGCGCCGCGCGGGACCATTCGATGCACGGCCGGCCACGCGACTCGGCCGCCATCAGAGACGCGGCGCCGCCGCGAAGGTTCGATTCGCGAGCAAACGCCGGGCGTCCTCGAGGTGACGGGTGGCCACACCAGCGAGCGGGCCGTCGACGGTGCGGACGACACCCGCGTCACTCAGCCAGGTGAGGCAGCTCGCCGAGCGATTGCCGTGCATCAGCGCGAGGACCGCGCGGAGCACGCGCGTGCGCGCATCGTCATCGAGCCCCGACCAGGGCGGCAAACCCGGCGCCGCCTGCCAGAGATCGACCCCGCACTGCGCCGCCGCCCCGACGAGCAGCACTGGGGCGTGCTCCGCGACATGGCGAAATCTCTCCCCCAGCTCGCGGGAGTGGCCCGTCTCGGCGTGCAGGAGGCCGAGATTGACGTGCGTCGAGAGCCGCCGCGGATGTGCGGCGACCGCGATCTCGAGCTTGGTCGCCGCCTCATCGAAGCGGCCGAGCATCCGCAGCGCCTCGCCGCGGACCGCCTGCTCGAAAGGCGTGTCGGTGTTGCCCATCACCGCATAGCCGCGGGCGCACATGTCGATCGCCTCGTCGGGCCGTCCCGCGACGAGGTGGAGCACCCCAAGGCCGTAGTGGGGCCAGCGCGTGCGCCTCTCGATGGCAATCGCGCGCTCGAGCGAGTCGCGGGCCTCGTCGTGACGGCCAAGCCACGTCAGCAGCTCGCCGTGGTGCGCCATGGGCAAGCCGCTGGTCGGATACTCCGCCTGCACGGCATCGAGACGCGCCAAGAGCGACTCGGGTGCCGCCGTCCGGATCGCATCGAGTACGACGCGCGCATCGCCGCGCGGCGTCCCGGGCGCAGCAGCGGTACGCCTGGCTTCCAGCTCGGCGCGGGTGGCGAGCAGCCGCTCGTCGTCGGCGCGCACGGCGAGCAATGGCTCGAGCAGCTCCGTCGCCCCATCGAGGTCGCCGACGCGCAGCAGGACGCGGAGCTGGCGCTCGTGGAGCTCGGCATGTCGAGCGACGTCGAGTCGCGCCAACGTCGCACGCGATTCGCGGTAGAACCCGAGGCGATGCTCGATCCCGAACCGCAACGCGGTGTCGCGCTCGGCGCCACCCGGCATTGCGCGCGCGCGCTCCGTGAGCGCCAACGCGCCGACATAGTCGGACGTGGCCACCAACGTGTGCGCGCCGGCGAGAACGACCGCAAGAGATGCATCTGGCGAGGAAGTCGCCTGCAGCACCAGGCGGCGCGCCCGTACGCCGTCGCCGCGGCCAACGAGCACACCCGCGACGAGGAGCCGCTCTGCGGACGTGGCGGACGGCATGCGCCCGACGATATACGCGACAGCCGCCGTAGGGAGCAATTGTGGCGCGACTCAG
>JBDSJB010000546.1:0-3654 GCA_039917665.1 Binatia bacterium | reverse complement strand
CCGTCGAACTTGCGGATGCGGAGCTGAGAGACATCGACGTCGTCGAGGCAACGGATGTTGACGTCGATTTTGTCGGGGTCGGAGCGCGGGACGTAGAAGGGGTGCATGCCGCAGTGGCGACAGAACGTGTGGCGCGCGACCTTGGTGTTGAATTGGTAGGTCGTGAGATCATCCTGCCCCTGCAGCAGCTCGAACTGCGCCGGCGCCATGATCCAGTGCAGGAAGCCTTTCTTCGTACACATGGAGCAATTGCAGTCGGACACCTCGTCGAGCGTGCCGGTCACGCGAAAGCGTACGCGACCGCAGTGACAGCCACCTTCGTACGTCGCCATCACGGCCTCCGGTGGACCATCAAGGTCGCTGATAGACGACGCGGAAGCGCCGGACGGGCGGTGACTCGACGTCCATGAAATCCTCGAAGCTCTTCTCTTCGAGTCCCGCCTGCGTGAAGGCGGCGAGCTCGTCACGCATGAGCGGCCAGGGCATGGTGCCCGGCGGGTCATGCGGCTCGCGACCGCGCGCGATCAGCAGCAGCTCGCCGCCGGGCGCGACGAAGCGCGCCGCGTTGGTCATGGCGGCCGCGCGGAGACCGGCCGGCAGCACCTGCAGCGTGTATGATTCGAGCACGAAATCGAAGTCGCACGCCCAGTCGCAGTGCTCCAGGAAGAGATCGTGCACGACGTAACGCACCGTCGAGCTCGGGAAGCGTGCGAGGCACCAATCGATCGCGGTCTGCGACACATCGAACGCCGTCACGAGAAAACCGCGGCGCGATAGCTCCTCGGCGTCGTCACCGAGGCCGCACCCGATCTTGAGCGCGAGCCGCCCATTGCCTTCGATTTTCTCGCGATCGAGCCAGTCGACGAGGTTCGGATTGGGCGCGAGGTCGGCCCAGGAGATCGCACCGGGGTCGCCTTCGGCTTGGGCGTAGACCTTTTCGAACCACCCGACAGCGTCGCCTTCGGCGAGCGATTCGCGCGCGAGGTCGCCGGGTATGCGTCGGGCTTCACTCATCCATCACTCCGATTCGCTTCGCCCATGAGGCCCGCGACGTCGATCGTGAAGAGATCGGCGGCATTGCCCGAGAGGATGCGCTCGCGCTGCTCGGGGCGGAGGTCGGCCTGGTGCGCGGCCAAGAGATCTTGCGACCACGGCCACGTCGAATCACTGTGTGGAAAATCGTTGGCCCACATGAGGCGCTCCCAATTCATGAGGTCGGCGGTCTTGAATGCGACCCAGTCGTCCTGGAACGTCGTGTAGACGTTCTCGCGAAAATACTCCGACGGCAGCTTCGACAACGCCTGGCCGGGCGGCAGCCAATTGCGATGCCGTTTGAAGGCGTGGTCCATGCGGTACATGTAGTGCGGCACCCAGCCGGCATCGGCCTCGACGCAGACGATCTTCAGCCGCGGGTGACGCTCGAATACACCGCCGAGCAGCATCGTGCCGATCACGTCCTGGCAGCCGCGGATGATGGTGAGGAAGCCGTTCATCTTGGGGCCGCGCGGCTTCACGAGCACGTCGTCCTTGCTGGTGAGAATGTGGAACGCGATCGGCAGCTCGAGATCGAGCGCGGCGCGCCAGAAATCGTCGTAGACCGGCGAGTCGTAGTCCTCGACGGCGGGATTGCCGGGCATCATGACGCCGCGAAGGCCGAGCCTCTTGACCGCCTGCAACTCGGCGATGCCATCTTCGGGTGACGCCATCGCCGTCTGCCCCATGCCGACGAGCCGCGTCGGATGCGCGCTGCAGAACTCGGCGAGCCAACGGTTGTAACCGGCGAAGCACGCGCGCTTGTACGCGAAGTCCTTGTGGCTGCAGAGTAGCATGCCGACGGTCGGGTAGATGACCTCGGCCGCGACGCCGTCGCGCGCTTGGTCTTTCATGCGCGCGTCGGGGTCCCAGCCGCCGCGGTGTAGCTCCTCGAACTTGCCGCCCTTCAGCGTGATCTCCTCGGCGGGCTTGCCGGCGGCGGCGACGAGCCCCAGGTTTACGGCTTGCTTCATGCCGTCGATCACGAAGACGTCGCCGTCGGCGCGTCGGTCTATTCGAGGCGCGCGAGCGCGCCACGCGCTGTCGACGTAGTCGGTGTAACAATTCGGCGGCTCGGTGATGTGCGAGTCGGCCGAGATGATCGGGTACGTGCTCATCGCGCTCCTCCTCGCAGCACTTGGCCAGGTAGCGGGCCGTCGGGATCGACCTGGTCGTGACCATCCGCGCGGATGACGGTGCCGTTCACGACGACGGCGCGAATGCCGGTCGCGTCGGCGATCAGGCGGTCGGCGCCGGCCGGCAGATCGCGCACGCGCCGGAGCGGCGAGCAGCCGACGGTCGCCGGGTCGAAGATCGTGACGTCACCCGCGAGGCCGAGCGCGAGGCGCCCGCGATCGTGGATGCCAAAGACCTCCGCCGGCCGCGACGTCAACATGCGGACGGCTTCTTCGATCGTGAGCACGCCTTTGGTGCGGACCCAGTGGCCGAGCAAGTGGGTCGAGAAGCACGCATCGCAAAGCTGGCTGGCATGCGCACCCGCGT
This sequence comes from Binatia bacterium, assembly GCA_039917665.1. Taxonomy (GTDB): domain Bacteria; phylum Desulfobacterota; class Binatia; order UTPRO1; family UTPRO1; genus UTPRO1. Next base: position 1,119 of record JBDSJB010000546.1, on the reverse strand, counting down.
CGGAAAGGCCGAGCACGGTCGCGGGATGACGCAGCAGCTCACCGACCGCGGCTTCGTCAGTGTTCATGACGGCGATGCGAAAGCGCGCTTCCAGATCCGACGCGAGCCCGAGGTCGAGCACGAGGTCGACGATGTGCACCCCGCGCTCCCCGGCGACGTCGTCGACGAGCCGACCTTCCAGCGCCGGCTCGCTCGGGCACATCGCGATCTCCATCGTCCGCCAGAGCGGCGCGAGACGCGGGTGACTGCTGCGCTCGCGAAAGGCGGCGCGGAACGCGGGGTCGGCGTACACGCGTGCTTTGCCGGCGCGGTCGGGCGCCGCCGACACGGGCTTGAAGAGCGCCATGCTCTCGAAGGGAAACGGCGCCTTCCACTGAAACTCGAATCGGAGCGGCCGGCACGCGACCTGCGGTACGACCGTGACCCCGTCTCGATGCTGCTGCTCGGTCTGCTCGAGGAACGGGCGATGGCCGCCGGGACCGAGCATGTCGGCGAGGAGCGCCGTCCACGTGACGGGACGGCCGATCGCGCGCTGCACGTCGCCGAGCTCGGCGAGCAGGAGCTCGGGACCGATCGTCGCCTGCATGAGGCCGTAACCCGCCTGCTTCAGCGCGCCGGCGAGCATCGTGATCTCGGCGATGGACGCGGCGCGGCTCGGCACGGGCTTCCCCGCGTAGCCGACGTGGGTCGGCGATTTCGACGTCGCGAATCCGAGCGCACCCGCGGCGAGCGCGTCGTCGACGATGCGGCGCATGGCGGCGATCTCGTCGTCGGTCGCGGCGCGCTCGGTCGCCGCTTCTCCCATCACATAGAGGCGGAGCGGGGTGTGCCCGATCAGGGCGCCGATGTTGATGGCGGTGCCGCGGCGCTCGATGGCTTGGAGGAACTCGGGGAAGGTCTCGAACGGCCATTCGGCCCCGAGCCCGGCGTTCAGCGCGTCGAGCGCCATGCCTTCGACGTTCTCGAGCGTCCGCAGCACGAGCTCGCGATGCTCCGGCCGCGTCGGCGCGATGCCGAAGCCGCAATTGCCGACCACGACCGAGGTCACACCGTGCCAGGGCGAGATCGTCAACATGCGGTCCCAGAAGACCTGCGCGTCGTAATGCGTGTGGATGTCCA
>JBDSJB010000545.1:0-7395 GCA_039917665.1 Binatia bacterium | reverse complement strand
CAGCATCGAGAACATGAAGAGGTTCAAGTAGGCGAAGAAGCGGGCGCAGTCGTGGTCGTGACCCATGTAGCCGACCGAGTAGACATGGATGAGGAACCCGACGCCCGTCACGATCAGCACCATGACGGCCGAGAGCGCGTCGATGCGGAAGGCGATGTCGGCATGGAACGGGCCGGCGGCGATCCAGGTGTAGACGTGCTGGTAGAGCCGCGCGCCCTCGCCCGCTCCGGCGACGCTCACCACCGAGGCGAGCGCGACCACGAACGAGGCCAGGACGGCGAGCGGCGACGTGATCTTCACGAGGCCGTGCGAATTGTTGGCGGCGACCGCGATCAGAAATCCCAGCAACGGGAAGACCGGAATCAGCCAGAGCACCTGCGAATGCAGAATCAGCGCTTCATGGACTTCAGGCATCGGTCACCCGCGTAGCAACGCCAGCTCGTCGGCGTTGACCGTCGTCCGGTTACGGAACGAGGCGATGATGATGGCGAGACCGACGGCGGCCTCAGCGGCCGCGACCGTCATCACGAAGAAGACCACCACCTGGCCGTCGACCGCACCGCGGCTCCGCGCCAGGGCGACGAACGTCAGGTTGACGGCGTTCAGCATCAGCTCGATCGCCATGAAGATGACGATGATGTTGCGCCGCACGAGCACGCCGACGACGCCGATGGCGAACAGCACCGCGGACAACATCAGCACCCATTCCGTCGGAACGATCATGAAATGGTCGGCCGCCTTTGCTTTTGGGCCAGCACGACGGCACCAACCACCGCGACCAGCAGGAGAATCGACGTGAGCTCGAAGGGCAAGAGAAAGTCGGTGTAGAGGCTCTGCGCGACGGCGAGAGCACCACCGTAGCCCGCTGGGGCCGCAGCCGGATTGCCCGCGGGCCCACCGCGCACCAAGAGCGCGAGCTCGACGGCGAGTATGATGCCCCCGAGCCACGCGAGGCCGCGCAGCACTACTTGGCGGCGACCACGGTCGGGATCGTCGATCTGGAGGTTGAGCAGCATGATGACGAAGAGGAAGAGCACCATGATCGCGCCCGCGTAGACGATGATCTGGAGCGCGGCGATCATGTGCGCTTCGAGCAGCACGAAGACGACCGCCAACAAGAAGAGCGTCACGATGAGGAACAGCGCGCTCTTCACCGGATTGGGATGCAGAATCACGCCGAGGGCGGCAGCGATGGTGAGAACGGCGAGGACGAGAAAGAGGATCGTGCCCATGATCAGCCGAGCAACACGATCGCGACGCCCGTGACCAACATGTTGGCGAGCGCCAGCGGCAGGAGGTACTTCCAGCCGAGATCCATCACTTGGTCGTAGCGATAGCGAGGCAGCGTCCAACGCACCAGGATCTGGAAGAGGCAGAGCACGAACACCTTGATGGTGAAGCTCAGAATCTGCATCACCACGATGAGGAGATGCGGGAGAGCTACGATGGCGCCGCCCGGGAAGTGGAAGCCGTCGCGAAACAGGAACGGCACCTGCCAGGCGCCGAAGAACAGCGTGGTGGCGAGCCCGGCGACGACGACGCTCTCGGCGAAATCGCTGAGCATGAATGCCGCCTGCTTCATGCCGGAATATTCGGTGAAGTAGCCGCTGATGAGCTCGGACTCGCCTTCGGGCAGGTCGAACGGGACGCGCTTGGACTCGGCGATGCCGGCGATCAGGAAGATCAAGAATCCGAGCGGCTGATAGATGATGCCCCAGGCCGGGATCACGCCGAAGAAATGGTGGCCTTGCGCGCGAGCGATCGCCTGCAAGTCGAGCGTCCCGAACGTCATGATGACGCCGATCAGCGCGAGGCCCATCGCGATCTCGTACGAGATCATCTGGGCCGAGCCGCGGATGCCGCCGAGGAGCGACCACCGGCTGTTCGACGCCCAGCCGCCGAGCACGACGCCGTATACCGCGAGCGACGACATCGCGAGGACGTACAGGATGCCGATGTCGAGGTCGGCGACTTGCAGGTTGATGACGGTGTCGCCGATCACCAACTGGTCACCGAACGGGACCGCGGCGAAGGTGACGAGCACGGGAAAGACGGCCATGAATGGGGCAAGAAAGTGCAAGAACTTGTCGGCGCCCTTTGGTACGACGTCTTCCTTGGTGAGGAGCTTCAGGGGGTCGGCGATGAGGGTATTAATGAAGCCGAGGTTGAACGGCATGATCCCGAGGATGTTGGCGCGGTTGGCGCCAATGCGATCCTGAATGAGCGCGCTACCCTTGCGCTCCACCCAGAGCAGGATCGCGCTCAGGTTCAAGACCATCAAAAGGACGGCCAGGGCCTTCACCCCGGCGATCCCGACCTCGATCAATCCCACGCCAGCGCCCCACGCTTCCAGACGTAAGCGAGACCGAATCCGAGGATGGCGACGAAGGTCAGCATCTCGACGAGACCAGGAACGCCGAGCTGCCGGAACACGATCGCCCACGGGTACATGAACACGACCTCGACGTCGAACACGATGAAGAGAATGGCGACGAGATAGAAATGCACCGAGAAGCGGCCGCGGGCGGGACCGGACGAGGGGTTCCCGCACTCGAAGACCTCGTCCTTGTCGGCGCGACGCGACGTGCTGCGGGCGCCGAAGATCATGCTCCCGGAAACCATTCCGAGAACGATCACGGCGCCGAGCGCGAACGTGATGACGACGCCGATGTATTGGCTCAACACTGCGTGCCCCCGCGATGACCGTGACCCGCGCGGCTATGGTTCGCGCGGCGCACCCCGTTATGCCGATGGTCTCTCGCATGTCAAGGTTGCGCCTGGACAACGACACGGGCCGCTGGTAGCCCGCCGACGGAACGATGCACGACGATCTCACACCGGTCATCAGCGCGCTCGTTGGACGACGATGGCCGGGTGCGGATCTCACCGAACTCGTCCACCTCGCGGGTGATTTCTCCGCACGCCGCTATCTCCGTGCGCGCCTCGCTGGGGGCAACGCCCCCGCCACCATCGTCGTGATGGTGCTGGCGGGCAGCGGCCTGCCCTTCAGCTCCGAAGAGCTCGGGCTCTTTCCGGAGCCGCTCGTCGAGCTGCCCTTCCTCGACGTCCATCGGCTGCTGAACGCGATCGGCGCCCCGGTTCCGGAGATCTACGTCGCGGCCGTCGACCAGGGCCTGCTGCTGATCGAAGACGCGGGCGACACGGTGCTGTGGGATGCGGCGACCGCCGCGCCCCGCGAGGCCGAGGCTTTCTATCGGCGTGCCATCGACGCCTTGCTCATCCTCCACGAGCGCGGCACGACGCATCGGCCGGCGACGAGCATCGCGCTCCAGCAGCAACTCGACGAGCGCCTGCTCCGCTGGGAGCTCGAGCACTATCTCGAGTGGGGCGTCGAGCGCCGGCTCGGGATCACGCTCTCTCCCAACGAACGGCGGGGCTACGACGAGAGCTTCGATTTCATCGCCCGTGAGATCGCTGCCGCCGAGACGGTGCTCAGCCATCGCGACTATCACAGCTGGAACATCCTCTGGCGCGACGATCGTCCCGTCATCATCGACTTTCAGGACGCGTTCCTGGCGCCGGCCGAGTACGACGTCGCGTCGCTCCTCACCGACCGCATCACGCCGCACCTCATCGATCCGGCCATGGAGGCACGGCTCGTCGACTACTATTGGACGGCGCGCGGACGCGCGGTCGACTACGATCGACGGCGCTACGCGCTCGTCGCGTTGCACCGCGCGCTCAAGGTCGTCGGTCGCCTTCATTATATTGCGCTCGCCAAGGGCAAGCCGGGACCGCTGGTGTTCCTACCCGACGAGGTGGCCACCGCGACGCGATTTTTCGCGGAGCTCGAGATTCCCGGCCCGCTCGCGAGCGAGTTTGCCGCCGCATCGTGGATCGCCGCCGCAAGCGGCAACCCGGCCGGGAGCTGAGCGTGCGCGCGATGGTGCTCGCAGCCGGGCTCGGCACTCGCTTGCGTCCTCTCACCAACGATCGCCCGAAGGCCCTGGTGGACGTCGGCGGCCGTCCGGTCATCACCTACAACCTCGCCCTGCTCCGCCGCTTCGGCATTCACGACGTCGTGATCAACCTGCACCATCACGGCGACGCGCTCCGCACCGCCCTCGGCGACGGGTCGGCCTTCGGCCTTCGGATCTCCTACTCGCCCGAGGATTCGCTGCTCGACACGGGCGGTGGCATCAAGCACGCCGAGGGGCTGCTTTCAGGGGACGACTTCTTGGTGATGAACAGCGACACGATCGTCGATCTTCCGCTCGATCGGCTGATCGCGAGTCACCGCGCGCGTAACGCCGCCGCAACGCTGGTCCTGCGACACGACCCGGAACAAGCGCGCTACGGCGAGATCGAGATCGATGGCGACGAGCGCATCCGGCGTTTTCTCGGCACCCCGCCTGTCGTCACCGAGCCGCTCACGGCGTTCATGTTCGCCGGCGCGCATATGATGTCGCCCGCAGTGTTTCGCTTCATGCCCGCGGGCGGTGCCTTCAGCATGACGCACGACACGTATCCCGCGATGCTGGCAGCCGGTGCGACGCTCTGCGGGTTTCCGTTCGACGGCTTCTGGCGCGTCATCGACACGCCTGCCGACCGCGAACGCGCGACCCGTGATCTCGTGACGACGCGCTTCCATCATTTACAAATCGACGGCACTCCGGAGGCATGAGTCGCCCGTCGCAGGACTGCCGGATCCGTGTCGGCTCGCGCACGTGTGCACGGCGAAGGGGCGTCTTTGCTTGACCCAGTTTCTCGTTCTGCTTTACAGGTTCTTGAAGTTCTCTAGGGGAACTACCAATGGGTCGATGGAACGGTGGGCGATGGCCAAGTCGTGGCACGCTTGCTGCTCTGACAACGCGACCAGCTTCGCACCGTATGGAAGGGTGACATGGGCATAACGATCGTCCAGAAGAGCGACCTCACCGTTCGGAAGCGCAATCCGCGCATCGCGCTCGTGTTGGCAGGCGGCGCCATCAGCGGCGGCGGCTTCAAGCTCGGCGGACTGAAGGCCTTCGACGACTTCCTGGTGAACCGGAAGACGACCGACTTCGATATCTACGTTGGTCTTTCCGCCGGTGCGTTCCTGGCAGCGCCGCTCGCGAGTGGCGTGACGCCGCCCGAGATGCTCCGCAGTCTGGAAGGCAGCTCCGAGGAGTTCACACAGTTCGGTGCATTCGACTTCTACCAGCCGAATTATCCGGAATTCGTCGAGCGGCCGATTCGCTATCTGCTCGACCTGGCGGCGTTCATCCCGGGATCGATTCTCGATCTCGTCGCCAAGAGCCCGGCGCTCGCGGAGACCATTGCCGATCCCGTGCGCGCCTTCGTACGGTCACCATCGATCGCGACCGCGACCGAAGTGGCGCGGCCGATCGGCCAAGCGCTGCTCTCGGGGCGCTCGTTTCCCTTTCCGCTCGACTATCTGCCTTCGGGCATCTTCGATAACGCCAGCATCGAGCACTACCTGCGCGACAATCTCGAGCGCCGGCACATGCCGAACAGCTTCAAGGCGCTGTTCCAAGCGCGGAAGCGCGAGCTCTACATCGTCGCCATGAACCTCGATTCGGCGGAACGGGTCGTGTTCGGGCACGACGAGGACAGCTCGCTGTCGATCTCCGAGTCGGTGCAGGCCTCGACGGCACTCCCCGGCTTTTATCGGCCGGCCCGCATCCGCGGCATCGACTACGTCGATGGCGGCGTGCGCCGCACGGCCAACATCGACGTCGCCATCGATCACGGTGCCGATCTCGTCATCTGCTACAACCCATTCCGCCCGTTCTCGAACCGTGTCGTGCGCAAGTACGATCCGCAAAAGGACGAGTACGTGGCGGAGGGTGTGCAGCTCGCCGACCGCGGCATGCTGACCATCCTGAATCAGGTGCTCCGCACGTTGCTGCACTCGCGGCTGCAGCTCGGCCTTCGACAATACCAGGACGACTCCAACTTCAAGGGTGACATCATCCTGATCGAGCCCACCGAGAAAGACCTCGATTTCTTCCAGATGACGCCGCTCGCGTTCTGGGAGCGCCGGCGCGCCGCTCAGCACGGCTACGAGTCGGTGACGCAGTCGATCGAGATTCACTACGACATGATCCGGCGGATCATGGAAAGCTATGGCATCCTCATGACTCGGAAGACGGTGAGCGAGGGGATGCAACGCATGCGGACCGGGGAAACACCCGAGGAAGCGAGCGATTTCCTCACCCGCGACGTCCCGACGCGCGCGATCTCGGTCGCGAAGGCCTGAGGGCACTCCGCGCGCGTCGCTCAGCGGCGCGCGCGGAGCCTGATCCGTTGGGGCCGGATCGGCAACGTAGCGAAATTCCTCGATGCGGACGCCGATATTCTCGCGTCGGCACCCGACTTGCACGAGCGCGGCATCGAAACCTTCCCATGATGGGCCCGCCACGAGACCCGGTCACCGTCTGCCGTTCTACGTTGCTCCGACTGGGGGTCGAGGGTATAGAACCCGTCGATGCTGAAGTACGCTCCGCACGACGAGGACATCGCCAACCTCGCGCTCCGCTTCGAGAATGCGGAGCCGGAAGAGATCCTCCGCTGGGCGGTCGAGCGCTACGCTCCCGATGCGGCGCTCACGTGCTCGTTTCAACATGAGGGGGTCGTGCTCGCCCACATGCTGCAAACGATCGCTCCCGAGACGCCGATCGTCTTCATCAACACGGGTTACCATTTTCCGGAGACGCTCGCGTATCGCGACCTGTTGGTCGAGCGGATCGGCTTCAATCTCGTCGAAGTCGGGCCTGCGATCGCGAAGCCCGAGGTCGAGCAGACGTACGGACCCGAGCTCTTCCGACACGATCCCGATCGGTGCTGCGAGATCAACAAGGTCGAGCCGCTGCGACGAGCGCTTCGCGGGGTGCGTGCTTGGATCAACGGTCGCCGCCGCGACCAGGCGTCGACGCGCCAAGCGCTCCCGGTCCTCGAGGAGCTTCCGAACGGGATGGTCAAGATCAACCCGTTGCTGCGGTGGGCCGCCAAAGACACGTATGAGTACATGACCCGCCACGCGATCCCGCTGAATCCACTCTTCGAGCAGGGGTACACCAGCATCGGCTGCGCGCCCTGCACGCGTCCGGTCTTGGCCGGAGAAGACGAGCGCGCGGGTCGGTGGGCAGGCCGCGGCAAGATCGAGTGCGGCATCCACACCGCGTTCAACGATCCCGGCCGCGACATCTAAGCCGTTTCCGGCGCTACGAAACGGCCGTCGGGCTCGGCGGATCGGCTTCCCAAAAACACGAAAGGGGAGTCCGTCCAAGTGGCCGGGACTCCCCTTTCGTCGACGTAGTCGTCGATGAAGCTCAGCCCATCGGGAAAAGCTGCTGCATCTTCATCGCGAGGCCCATGTCGCCCGCGATCTTCAGCTTGCCGCTCATGAACGCCATCTGCGGATTCAGCTTG
>JBDSJB010000544.1:0-5241 GCA_039917665.1 Binatia bacterium | reverse complement strand
CTCCGTCGAGTTCGTTGCCTCCCCCGACGCCACGATTGCTACCGGCTGGAGCGACAGTTGCCGGGCGGGACTTTCACCCGCTGAGGATGTACGCCTTTTCACGGCGCACTGAATAATCCGGGCTAGGGACCCCTGAAGCCTGAGTTTCTCAGAACCTTTCCCCCCTCGAACCGGGAGTTTCTCAGAACCTATCCCCCCCTGTGGCGTGACCTCCGGGTAAGACTCCGGCAACCGTGGCCAATGAGGGCTTCGGCAGGAGGAGTCGATGCCCTACCGCGAGGTCACGATGTTCGAGGTCAAGGAAGTCGTGCGGCTCTGGCTCGCCGGGATCGCCAAGAAGCAGATCGCCGCCCGGTTGGGGCTGGACCCCAAGACGGTACGTCGCTACGTAAAGGCGGCAGCGGCGGCCGGGATCGACTCGGCGGCATCGCTCACCGACGCGCGGCTGGTCGTGCTGATGTCGGAGCTGCATGCGAGCCCCGGGCGGACACATGGCGACACCTGGGCGCTGTGCGAGAGCCAGCGCGGCTTCATCGAGCCGCTCCTGAAGCAACGCGTGCGGCTGTCGAAGATCCGCCGGCTGCTCGAGCGCCATGGCGTGCGGGTGCCGTACCCGACCCTGCACCGCTACGCCGTAGCCGAGCTCGGCTTCGGCCGGACGGCGGCCACGATCCCGGTCGCCGACTGCGGTCCGGGCGAGGAGCTGCAGGTCGACACCGGCTGGATGACGCTGCTCGAGCCGGAGGAGACCGGCAAGCGCCGCCGCATCCGGGCCTGGATCTTCACAGCGGTCCTGTCGCGCTATCGGTTCGTCTACCCCTGCTTCCAGGAGACGACGGCGAGCGCGATCGAGGCCTGCGAGGCGGCGTGGGCGTTCTATGGCGGCGTGTTCCGGACCCTCCTGCCGGACAACACCCGCGTGATCGTCGACCAGGCTGATGCCCTGGAGCCGCGGATCAACCGCGCGTTCCTCGAGTATGCCCAGGCGCGCGGCTTCCATATCGACCCCACCCGCGTGCGCCATCCGCGCGACAAGGCCCGCGTCGAGCGCGCGGTGGCGACCGTGCGCGACGACTGCTTCGCCGGCGAGACGTTGCGCGATCTCGACCGCGCCCGCGAACACGCGCACCACTGGTGCGAGCACGAGTACGGCATGCGGCGGCACAGCAGCACCGCTCGCCTGCCGCGCGAGCACTTCCTGGCGGTGGAACGCGCCACGCTCCTTCCGGCGCCGACCCTGCCCTACGATCTGCCGCTGTGGGCCGAGCCCAAGGTCGCTCGCGATCAGTTCGCGCAGGTCGCCCGGGCTCTCTACTCGCTGCCCACGCGCTGGGTGGGCAAGACGCTGCGGGCTCGCGCCGACTCGGTCACCGTGCGCTTCTACCACGGCGCCGAACTGATCAAGACCCATGCCCGCCAACATCCCGGCGGGCGCGCCACCGATCAGAACGACTTCCCGGAAGAGAAGAGCGCCTACGCCCGGCGTGATGTCGCCTTCCTCGAGCGCCAGGCCGCCCGCCACGGCGAGACCGTCGGCCGCTTCGCCCATGCGTTGCTCGAGGGCCCGCTGCCGTGGACCCGCATGCGCCGTGTCTACGCCCTGATCGGACTGGCCAAGCGCTATGGCGACACCCGCGTCGAGGCCGTCTGCGGCACCGCGCTCGCGGCCGACATGCTCGATGTTCGTCGCCTCGAACGCATGCTCAAGCAGGCGATGCCGCCTGCGCCACCCGCCCGCTCGGGACGCGTCCTCCCGATCGCCCGCTTCCTGCGCACTCCCGAGCAGTACGCCCTGCCCCTGTCCACCACCACTCCCGAAGGAGACGAGCGATGACCGTGCCCGACGTGATCTCGACCGACCTGAAGACCGTGCTGCGCCGCTTGAAGCTCTCGCGCATGCTCGACACCCTGCCCGAGCGCTTCACCCTCGGCCGCCAGCAGAAGATCCCGCACCCCGACTTCCTGCTGCTCGTCCTGGCGGACGAGGCCTCGCGTCGCGACAGCCAGTCCACCACCCTGCGCGCCCAGCGTGCGCACCTGGATCCCGCCATGCAGCTCGAGGCCTGGGACTCCACCGCCAGGGTCAGCTTCGATCAGGCGCTCCTGAACGAGCTCGTCTCGCTGCGCTTCCTTGCCGCCCACGCCCACGTCGCCCTCGTCGGCCCGGTCGGCGTGGGCAAGACCTTCCTCGCCCAGGCCCTCGGCCACATCGCCTGCCGCCGCGGGCACAGCGTGCTCACGCTGCGCGCCGACCATATGCTCAAGACCCTGCGCCACGCACGCCTCGACCAGTCCCACGAAATCGAGTTGCGCAAGCTCATCTCCGTCGACCTCTTGATCGTCGACGACTTCGGGCTCGATGCCATGGATCCCAACGAGAGTCGCGATGCCTACGAGATCTTCACCGAGCGCCACCGTGCCGGCTCGATGATCGTCACCTCCAACCGTGGCCCCGACGAGTGGCTCGCCACCTTCGCCGACCCGGTCCGCGCCCAGAGCGCCATCGACCGCTTCACCAGCAACGCCTACGACCTCGTGATCGAGGGCGAGTCGTATCGACGACGGCAGAAGCCACGACTTCACGCTGGACAACTTCAGGAGGCTTAAGCGACGTTCAACTCGTCACGCCATCGGAGGGCGAGGGGGGAATCAATCTGAGAAACACGGGGGGATAGGTTCTGAGAGCCGACAGAGTGCTTCACGCACTTGCCCCAAGCGGCGCTCAAAACAGGCCCGATCGTGCGGCGACTCGATGGTGCGTTGGGCCAATTCGGCGACCCATTCCACGTGTTCATGGAGCGCCTGCAGCCGGCTGGGGTTGGCCGTCAGACTGGCGATGGTTTGAAGTGCGGCGAGCATCCTTGACATGACGGCGACATTGCCTTTGGCGCTTTCCCGGATTTGGTCGAACGCTTCGGACAGCAGGCTTTGAAAGCTCGGTCCGAGAGCGATTACTCGCAGTTCCCCATCCTCATAACGGTTTGATGCGGGAATAAGCTGAGGCGCCAGCCGTGCCAGAATCGCCGTCAGATAATCCACGCACATCACGGCCGTCGTGGTGTCGTTGATGCCGGGTGAGAGTGCCTTCAACGCGATATCCACGAGCTGCCGGATGCCAAAGGCCGCATCCTGTTCCAGTGTGCGATAGCGGCTGAAGCTAAAAGTCGCCTGCAGCGCGGCTGTCGTCTCAGGACTTGGCGGAGCATCCAGAGCAAGCGACACCAGCACGGTGTTTTGGACCACGAATTCACCGATGCCTCGCTCCATCCGCACGACGGTCTTGTGCTCGCGCGCCAGGCGCAGGAGTGCGGCGCTATCCACGCTTTGAATGTAACCGCTTTCCCTGGATGCCACGAACTGCCACTTCCGCCCGGTCAGCGGGTGCGGCGATGGGTCGTCATCGGCTTCAATGGGGCCATGACCCAGTTGTTTTGGAAACAACCGGTCAATCGCCTGGATGGTTTCGTCAGCGACGGACGCAATGATGCTGGAAGCCTGGATCGAGGAGGCGACGTGATGAATGAACAAGATCAGCACACCCACGCCGCCGACCGCCAACACGAAGCCAATGAAGACCGCCAGGTTTGGAACAAACGCGCCCTCGTCGCCCCCACGGATCGTTCGCAACACGATTAGGCAATAGGTAAAAATGCCCGCGAAGACTCCGAGCACCGCTTGCGTGACGCGGCTGCTCATGAAGTTCCGCAGAATGCGCGAGGTGTACTGACTTGAAGCCATTGACAACGCCACCAGGGTCATCGAGAAGGTGACCCCCACCACGGACATCATCGCACCGGCAATGGTCGACAACATCCCGCGCGCTCCCGCTGCTCCGGCCCCGAACAAGCGTGGCCATCGGGCCAGCCAACGGTCGGACACGGAGGAATCGGCTTCGATCAGGACAACCGCAAGGACAACGCTGGCCGCTACGATAAGGAGAGGCAGAAACCAAAGGCTCGAGCGCAGATCGCTCCAAAGCAGTTTGAGTTTATTCATGGCTTCAGGACTTACGGTCGGCGTTGACGTCGGGCCTGGCGGGGCGAGCGCCGGTGGTGGCCCCCAGGAGATTCTCCCCCTCATTCACCGGCTTGGCTTGACGAGCTTGTTCCTCAAGGATGTCGGCCTCGTTGGACAAACCCGCTTCCGCCTTCGTGGAGACTGCGTCCAATCCTTCCGAACGCGGCAACTGGCCGGATGATTGGAGCGATCCGCCTTCCTGTGTCGAATCTGGCTTAGCCTCGAGCAGGGTGACGGGGACGCCGCGCGGGAACACCACTTCTCGTGCCTCATCCGGCATGCTGATGCCGTGTTGCTGAAAGGCGCGCTTCACAAGCCGGATCACGGAAGACCGCACCTTGAGCCAACTGTGATCATGGCCATTGATCCAAAAGTAGATTTTCAGATTGACGGTCGCCTTGCCCAGGTCATCCGCCAGCACCCAAGGCTCGGGCTCTCTCAAGACCGCTGGATGATCCACCAGCACCTTCAGTGCGACCTCCTGGGCTTCATCAATCGCGTCGTCATAACCGATCCCGACGATGAAGTTCTCGCGCCGGTTGGGAGTGGCCGTGAAGTTTTGAAGCGTGCTCTTGTAAACGGCGGCGTTGGGGACTTGTACGAGATTGCCGTCGAGGGTCAGCAACACAGTTGTGCGGACATTCAATTGCTGCACATAGCCGGTGACTCCGAGGATTTCGACCAGATCCCCAGTGCCAAATGGGCGCTGGATGCTCAGGAAGATGCTGGCCAGGAAGTTCTCCGTGATATCCCGGAAGGCGATGCCGACCGCCAGGCCGACCAGGCCGGTTCCGCCGACGATCGTCAACGCCAGTTGGGTCAGCCCGGAGACCCGCAGGACGATGTAGGTACCCACAAGAAACACGATCACGCCCAAGCCCCCCGCAAGGACGCTCCGCAGCAGTTTCGCCCGGATCCGCCCGCCGAGAACTTTTCGGGCGCCGCGCGCCGTCAACCAGCCGGCCCCCGCCGACAGGGCCAGGATGAACAGCGCGACGATGAGGTACGGGAGGGAGCGGATGAAGTCTTGAGAGAGTCCCGACAGCCCACCCCACGCCCCGCTGAAGTCCCATGCGGACGGCTGGGACACTTCGATTTGGTTGGCGACGGCGACCACATCCTGGGTGTTGCGCGCCAGGTCGCCAGCCCAGTTCTTGATTTCATCACTTTTGGCCCGGCCGCTGAGAAAAACCACGCCGTCCACGACTTGGACTTGCGACTCGA
>JBDSJB010000543.1:0-4830 GCA_039917665.1 Binatia bacterium | reverse complement strand
TTCATGGGCTCGGGGTATCGGTCCATCGTCGACATGGTCGCCTCCTCGGCTGCGTGAGATGGTCGCTTTGTAGGCGATTCAGGCTCGGCAGGTCTTGACGGTCGACGCCATTCCTTTGACATTTCGTGCCACGTGAAGATCGATCACACCCTCGAAATCGCCGCTCCCGCCGCGACCGTCTGGTCGGTAATCACCGACCTCGATCGCTACCCCGAGTGGAACCCGTTCGTGATCGCCTGCCGCTCCACGCTCGAGCCAGGGCGCCCGATAGACATGCGCGTACGGGTGTTCCCGGGCTTCGCCCAGCCCCAGCGCGAGACGATCTTCGAGCACGTCCCGGGGCGATTCCTCAGCTACGGCGTCGCGCCCATGCCGCTCGGGATGCTCGCCAGCACGCGCTCGCACGAGGTGACGGCCCTCGGCGCGGACCGCACGCGCTACGACTCGCGCTTCGAGCTGCGGGGATGGTTGGCGCCGGTCGTCAAAGCGTTGCTGGGGGGTCGGCTCGCGGGTGGGTTCGCGGCGATGAGCGCGGGGATCAAGACGCGGGCGGAGATGTTGTCGCGCGCGACCCAGCGCTGAGAGCTACGGCTCGAGCCACCAACGCCGCATCGTGAGGGTCATGGCCTCGAACGGCTCGGCACGGATCGCGTCGTCGCCTTCGTGCGTCGCAACGAGGACCCAGTGCTCCGTCTCCAGTCGATAGATCTCGAGAATGCGCGCGACGGGATCGAGCAGCCACAGGTGGCCGACGCCCTCGCGCGCATAGACACGCATCTTGTGGGCACGATCGAGCCGCGCCGTGCTTGGTGAGAGCACTTCGCAGAGCCAATCGGGCGCGACCGTGATCGCCGGCGCATTGGGAATCGCCGCAAGATTGGCGCGCCGCCAGCCAGCCAAGTCGGGGACGACGACGTCGGCCCCGAAATGCAGCTCCGGTTCGATCAGTAACCACCATCCGCCCGGAGCATCCGCGCCGCCTGGGGGGCCATCGAATCCACCAATGAGCTCGGAGCCCAAGAGTGACGCCGCGCGCGCGTGCGGCGTCGCTGGCCGCGGCGACGTGAAGAGCTCACCGTCGACGATCTCCGCGACCAGGTGCTCGGGAACGCGTCGGAGGTCGTCGTAGGTCGCCGGGCGCCGGGCCTGCTTCATGTTCCGGGCTTAGCACGGCAGCACGCGCGCAGCCTACGAATACTCGTCGCTACTCCGGCCGGCGCGCCACCGTCAGCGCCGGCGGCAACAAGAAACCGGGGATGCGGAACACCCGGTGCTGCCGTTCCACCACGAAGCCCGCGCGCTCGACCTGCCCTGCGAGCCGGCTCGGGGTCGTCCACCAGAGCGGCTGACCGACCGCTCGCATGCCGATCTCGAACACGTCGGCGATGATCTCGAACGGTGGGCTGACGAGCGCCAGCAACAAGCGGCCACCTGGCCGGAGCACGCGGCGCAGCTCGCGCAGCGCGGCGTCCTGATCCGGGAACCAATGAAACGCCTCGGTCGAGACCGCGGCATCGAACGCGGCGTCGGCAAACGGGAGTCGGGAGGCGTCGCCGCGGACGAGGCTCGCGACACCCGCCGCGCGCGGCGACGCGAGACGCTCCGAGGCATTCTCGAGCATGCCGGCGGAGAAGTCGCAGCCGACGATCGCCCGCACGCCGTCGGCGGTCGTGAGGCGCTCGGCGAGCCGACCCGTTCCGCAGCCGATGTCGAGCACGCGCGCCCGCGGACCGGCGGCGAGGGCTCGCAACACGGCGTCGTGCACCGGCTTGTACGTCGCGCGCTGCACGAGCGGGAAGTCGTAGACGCGCGACCACGCGTCGAAGAACCCGCGGGTCGGACCGGCGCTCGCCATGCGCCGGGGTTAGTCCATTTCAGCGGCTGGCGCGATAGCGACGCAGCGGGGCGGTCGACAACCGGAGGAGCCGTGGGGTCGACACGAACGGCGCGAGCTGCGCGGGCAATACGAACGGCGCGAGCCGCGCGGGCGAGACGAACGGCGCGCGCCCGCGCGGGCGAGACGAACGGCGCGCGCCCGCGCGCCGATGGCGAGCGTGCGCCGCGTGGGATAGCCGAGCCCGGTGGACGACGCACCGACCGCACCCACCACCACCGCCGACGTCGCGATCGTCGGCGCCGGCGCGGCCGGGCTCGCCGCCGCGATCTTCACGGCGGAAGCGGTGCCGCATGCGCGCGTCGTCGTCCTCGAAGGCGCCAAGAAGATCGGTGCCAAGATCCTGGTGTCGGGTGGCGGCCGCTGCAACGTGACCCACGACGAGGTCGTGCCCGCCGATTTCAACGGCACGCCTCCCGTCGTGCGGAACGTGCTGGCGGCGTTCGGCGTGCCGGCAGCCGTCGCGTGGTTCGAGAGCCTCGGCGTCGTCCTGAAACGCGAAGAGACCGGCAAGCTCTTTCCGGTGAGCGACAAGGCGGTGACCGTGGTCGGGGCGCTCGTCGACCGCTGCCGCGCGCTCGGCGTGACGGTCCTGACGGACCACCGCGTCGGCGACCTGACGCGATCGGACGGCGCTCCGCACCCGCTGCGCCTGCAGCACGAGCGCGGCTTCCTCGCGGCCCGCCGCGTCGTCCTCGCGACCGGCGGCCGCTCGTTGCCGAAGAGCGGCAGCGACGGCCGCGGTTGGGAGATGGTCGCGAAGCTCGGTCACACGGTGACGCCGACCCACCAAGCGCTCGTGCCGCTCGTGTTTGCCGAGGGAACGCCGTTCGCCGCGCTCGCCGGTGTCTCGCACGACGTCGAGCTCGCAACCTTCGCCGCAGGGAAACGCGTCGACCAGCGGCGTGGCAGCCTGCTCTGGACCCACGTCGGCATCAGCGGCCCGGTCGTCATGGACGCGAGCCGCCACTGGGTCATCGCCGCCGCCAACGGCGCCAAGCCGGAGCTCCGCCTGAGCGTGTACCCGGGCGAGGATTTCGAGGCGGTCGATCGGCGCCTCACGGCCCTCGCGGTCGCGCGTCCGAAGCTCTCGCTGCTGCGGCTGCTCGCCGAGCACCTGCCCGAACGCGCCGCCGCGACCCTCGTGCGGCTCGCCGAGCTCGACCCGGCTCTCCCGAACTCGCGCCTCACGCGCGTCGAGCGCCGCCGCTTGGTCCACACGCTGACGGCGCTGGCGTTGCCGGTTGAACGGGCGCGGGGTTGGAATTATGCCGAGGTCACCGCCGGCGGCGTCCCGCTCGGCGAGATCGACTACCGCACGATGGCGTCGCGCCTCGTTCCCGGTCTGCACCTGATCGGGGAGATGCTGGATTGCGACGGCCGGATCGGCGGCTTCAACTTTCAATGGGCATGGGCGACGGGGCATCTCGCCGGACGCGCCGCGGCCCGCGCCATCGCCGACCAGGAGAACCACACATGAGCATGCAGACGACCGACCCGACCGATCTCGGCTTCGACCCCGCGCGGCTCACGCGCCTCACGACGGCGATCGCCGCCGACGTCGCCACCGAGCGCTACGACGGCGCGGTCGTGCTCGTCGCGCGCGGTGGCGCCGTCGCGCTCCACGAGGCCGTCGGCTTCGCCGATCGCGCCGCCGGCCGCAAAGCCCGGCTCGACGACGTCTTCTCGATCTTCTCCGTCACGAAGACGCTCACGACCGCGACCGTGCTGATGCGCGTCGACCGCGGCGAGCTCGCGCTCACGACCCCGATCGCCGAGATCCTCCCCGAGTTCGGCAATCGCGGGAAGCAGCGCGTAACCGTGGCCCAGCTGCTGACCCACACGGCCGGCATCGCGATCGGCATCCCGCCGCTCCCACCCGAGCTGCTCGGCGATCTCCAGACCTACGTCGCCGCGGCGTGCAACCAGCCGCTCGAGGCGATCCCCGGCACGAGCGTGCACTACAGCGCCGTCACCGCGCACGCGCTCTTGGCCGAGGTCGTCCGCCGGCTCGACGGCGGGACGCGCAGCTTCACCGAGATCCTCGCCGCCGACGTGCTCGCGCCGCTCGGCATGCACGACACCGCGCTCGGACTTCGCGCCGACCTTGCCGCGCGCAAGGTCCCGGTCGTCGTACGCGACCGGACGCCCGGGATCTTCGAGCCCGAGCTGCTCGAAGCCTTCAACGTGATCGTCGGCCCGACGACCGAGATTCCGGCCGGCAGCGCCGTGTCGACGGTCGCCGACCTCTTCCGCTGGTCGGAGACGCTGCGGCGCGGCGGCGAGCTCGACGGCCACCGGCTGTTCGCGCCGTCGATGGTCCAGCTCGCCACCACCAACCACACCGGCGACCGCCCGAACGGCTTCTACGCGTTCGCCTGCGAGCAACGCGGCTGGGCGCCCTTCCCCGCCTACATCGGCCTCAGCTTCTGGCTGCGCGGCGAGGGCATCTTCCCGACCTACTTCGGGCACACCTCGTCGCCGTGGACGTTCGGCGGGCTCGGCGCCGGCTCGGCGATGTTCTGGGTGGATCCCGAGCGCGACCTCACCTTCGTGCTGCTCACTGCCGGCTTGCTCGAGGAAACCCGGAATCTCGATCGCTGTCAGCGGCTCTCCGATCTCGTACAAGCGGCCGTCGTCGACTGACGGCGCAGTGTCGCCGGCGGGTGGGTCCGGGAGTGTTCCTACGGTCGCCGGGTCTCCGTCACCCAGCGCTTAAAACCTGCCGCTGCCTCCATGTCCTGCGCACACGCGAGCTGCGGCTCCCCGGACACTCCCGGACCCACCCACCGGCGATGCATGGCAACAAGGACGATCAACAGCAGCGCAGACTCGCACTGCCGAACCGCCGGCTTCAAATTGGATTGATAATGATGCAGCAGGCGGGCGGGTCGGGGAGGGTTCGGGGAGCCGCAGCTCGCGTGTGCGCCGGACAT
>JBDSJB010000542.1:0-9203 GCA_039917665.1 Binatia bacterium | reverse complement strand
TGAACGACCTGGCGCCGACGAGCGAGAAGTTGCGGATGCTGCTCGCGTCGCGCTCGTGACGGCGCGCCGCGCGGCGCTGCGGATGCTCGTCGTCGTTGCGGCGACGATGCTGCCGGCCTGCCGACGCGCCGAGCCCGTCGATTGCGAGCAGGTGCCGACGACGGCCGACGGCTGCCGCGAGCGCTGTCACGATCGCGGTGCGGAGATGGCGTTTTTCCGCTTCGATCCCGCGACGTATCGCTGCGACGCGACGTGCGAGTGCACGGGCGGAGTGCCGTCGTCGTCCGCGCCGCGCTGAGCCGGCGAGGCGCTGCAACCGCCTTGACGCTCTGGGAGGTGCGTGCGATGCGAAACGGCTTGCGCGCAGGCGTGATCCACCTTCCTCTCCTCGATCGCTACGTCGCCCGCGAGGTTGCGTCGCACGCCCTCGGCGGCTTCGCCGTCGTGCTTGCCATCTTTCTCGTCACGCGCCTCAGCACGCTCCTCTCCGATGCGGCGATCGGCAGCCTGCCCGGGAGCGTCCTCGCGTTGTTACTCGGGCTTCGGACCGTGATGGCCTTGCCGTCGCTGCTGCCGGCGGTGCTGTACGTCGGCGTGTTGCTCGCGATGAACCGCCTGTCGCGCGATCGCGAGATCCTGGCGATGGAAACGGCGGGCGTGACGCCGGGGCGACTCGAGCGCGGTGTCCTCGGCGTCGCGATCTGTGCCGCGATCGCGATCGCCGTGCTCTCGTTCACCGGCCGGCCGTGGGCGGCGGCGCGTTTCAACGAGGTGCGCGACAAGGCGATCGCCGACTCCGGGCTCGACAATCTCATGCCGGGCATATTTTACGAGCTGCAGACTGCGGCGCACGAAGTCGTGTTCGCCGAATCGCGCTCGGTGAGCGCCCCCGAGTATCTCGAGAACGTCTTCGTGCAGCGTCGCACCGAGACCGGGATCGCGGTCTTCTCCGCTTCGCGCGCGGTCGAGTCGCGGGATGCTGCGGCGGGCTTCCGCAATCTGATCCTGGAAGACGGATTCCAGTACGAGCTCGATCCCGACGGCGGCAAGCATCAGGTGACGCAGTTCGAACGGCTCGCGATGCAGGTTCCGCTCGCGCCGCGCGAACCCGACTCCGCGCTCGAAAAGAGTCTCTCGATCAGCGCGCTTGCGACGACGCGTGATCCGGAAGCCGTCGCCGAGCTGCAGTGGCGAAGCGCCATGCCGATCTCGGCGATCCTGCTCTGCTTGCTCGCGGTTCCGCTCGGACGAAGCGACGCCCGCTCGGGGCGCGCCGCACGGGTCTTCCTGGCCGCGCTGCTCTACGTCGTGTACCGGACGCTCCTTGGCACCATGAAGAGCTGGGTCGCCGACGGCATGCTGCCGCCGCTGCCCGGCTTGTGGGTCGTGCACGGCGCCTGTCTCGTGGTCGCCGTGGTGCTCGGACGGGCACAACGCTGGGTGCACGCGTGAGGCTCGTCGATCGCCACCTCGGGATGACGGTCGTCGCCAGTTTCGGGCAGGCGCTCGCGGGCCTGCTCGCGGTTTTCGCGGTGATCAATCTCACGGAGGAGCTGCGCAACGCCGGGAGCCCAGGGTGGGGCGTCGGGCGCGCAATCTGGTTCGTCGTGATGACGCTCCCGAGCGAAGCGTACACGCTCTTTCCCGCCGCCGCGTTGCTCGGCGCGGTGCTCGGGTTCGGACGGCTGGCGACGGATCAAGAGCTGATCGCGCTGCAGGCGGCGGGCGTCGCGCCGACGCGTCTCGCGGGCTCGGCCCTCATGGCGGCCGGCGTGCTGGCGCTCGCTGGTTTGGCACTCGGAGAGCTGGTCGCGGCGCCGCTCAGTCAGCGTGCCCACGCGCAACGGGCGCTCGCGTTGTCGGGCGGGCGCGCCCTCACCACGACGTCGGGACTGTGGCTGCGCGACGGCCGGCGTTTCGTCAACGTCGGCTCGCTCCGACCCGACGGATCGCTCGAGCAGATCTATGAGTTCGATTTCGACGCCGATCGCCGGCTCGAGCGCTTCACGCACGCGGCGAGCGCGGCGCAGGTCGACGGCACGTGGGAGCTGCAGCAGGTGCGCGAGAGCGTCTTGCACGACGAGGTTTCGACCAACCGCGACCTCGCGACGACGCGGTGGCACACCGTCTTCGACCCGCGCAGCATCCAGACGCTGTGGCTCGAGCCGCGCGATCTCTCGCTCGTGGAGCTCAGCCGGACGATGGCAGCGCTCCGCGCGCAGGGACAAAATCCGCTCGGCCACGAGGTCGCCTTCTGGCGGCGTGTTAGCGCGCCGGTGTACATGGGGGTGATGGTGCTGTTGGCGATGCCGATGGTGATGGTGAGTGGGCGGACGGTGCGGGTCGGTGAGCGCGCAATCCTCGGAGCACTCGTGGGACTCGGATTTCAAATGTCGCAGGAAATGTTCACGAACTTTGGACTGGTGGTCGGGTTGCCGCCGCTCGCGATCGCGCTCGTTCCCGCGCTGATCGCGCTCGCCGCGGCCGGGATGCTGTTCCGGAATCAGGGCCTCGCATGAGCGATCGCGCGTCCGCCGCCTGCATCGTCGGCAACAACGGCGTCCGGCTCTGGGGCCTTTCCGGGGCGGAGCGTCTCACGCGCCAACTGCGCTCCGCGGGCATCGCGAGCGTGCTGCGCGAGCACGACGCCGCCCCTGCGGGCTCGGTCGTGGTGCTGCGCAGCGACTATCTCTTCGAGGATCGCACGATCGTCGATCTGCTCCGCCAACCGGGGGTCGTCGTGACCGCATCGGGAGCGCCGGCCGGCTCCGCGGCCGTCGCCGCGCACGTGCCGGCGTGTGATCTCGCGGCTGCGCGCGCCGCGCTCGAAGGCAGCACCGACGCGCGCAGCATTCCCGGCGTCGTCGCGCAGAGCCCGGAGAACCTTTCGAAGTCGTACGTCCGGAAGCTCCACAAGTCCGTGCCGCCGGTCGTCTTGGCCGCGCGTCCCGAGCGCGCGGCCGCGCTGGAGCGCCACCTCTTCGACGGCTCCTACAAAGGCGTTACCGACCTCGTGACGAAGTGGGTATGGCCGGCGCCCGCGCGCATGGTCACGCGCTTCTGCGCCGGCAACGGCATTCCGCCGAACGCGGTCACGTCGGTCAGCTTCGCGCTCGTCGTGCTCGCGACGTGGCTCTTCGCGCGCGGCGACTTCGGCATCGGGCTCGCGCTCGCGTGGCTGATGACGTTTCTCGACACCGTCGACGGAAAGCTGGCGCGCGTCACGGTCGCGTCGACGCGTTTCGGCCATTACTTCGACCACAGCATCGACTCCGTGCATCCGCCGATCTGGTACTTCGCGTGGGCGTGGGGCGTCGCCGGCGGCGAGCCCGCCATTTGGGATCTGGCGCCGATGTTGACGGCGATTCTCGTGTTTTACGTCGCCGGTCGCCTGATCGAAACGGCGTTCAAAAAAGCCGTCGGCACGTTCTCGATGTTCGCGTGGCGGCCGTTCGACTCGTATTTCCGCCTGATCCTGGCGCGACGAAATCCCAATCTATTGATGCTGTCCGCGTCCTATCTCGCGGGGCGGCCGGACGTCGGCCTCACGGCGGTGGCGGTCTGGACCGTGGTGTCGACGCTGGTGCTCGCCTTTCGATTGGGGCAGGGCGCGCTTGCGCGCCAGCGCTCGGAGCCGGTGCGCTCCTGGCTCGACGAGTATGACGGCGATTCGGGGGAGCTTCCGGGGTATGCGCGGCCGTTCATCGCGGACCTTGCCGCCGTGCGCCATCTCGTGCAGTAACCACCCCTCTGGCCTCGTTCGCGCCATATGCCCGGAAGCTTCCGGCCGATCCGGCCGGAGCCGAGCTGCTGCCGCCGCGCATCACCGGTGAGGAGCCGCGCCGTCATCCGCTCCGCGTCGCGCTGATCAGCAATCCGAAGAGTGGCCGGAACGCGCGCCGCGGGCTGCTCGGCGGCATCCACGATCTGCTGAAGGCACACCCGGACGTCGCGCATTTCGAGGAGCCGACGTTCGAAGGGATCACGGCCGCGACGCGCGCGGCCGTCGCCAACGACACGGAGATCCTCGTCGTCAACGGCGGCGACGGCTCGGTGCAAGCGGTGCTCACGAGCATGCTCACCGCGCCGGCGTCGCATCTCCCGATCTTGGCGGTGCTGCCCGGCGGCACCACCAACACGACGGCGCGAAACGTCGGCTATGGCGCGCGCCCGCTCCCGGCGTTGCAGCGATTGCTCGGCGAGTCGGCGCGCGGCACGCTCGCGGGGACGATTGAGCCGCGCCCGATCGTGCGGGCCGATCTCGAGGATGGTCCGCAGTACGCGATGATGTTCGGTGCCGGGGCGGTGTACGACGGCATCGTCTTCGCGCGGAGCCAGCTCGCGTCGCACGGCATGCGCGGCCAGCTCGGCGCCGGCATCGCGCTCGCGACGTTCCTGACGCGCGTCTTCACCGGCCGGATCGGCATGATGTTCCCGCCGCTCGTCGCCGACGTGCACCTCGACGGCACGGCGCTGCCGCCGACGTCGTATGTCGGCATGCTCACGTCGACGATGGATCGCCAGTTCCTCGGCGTCAGCCCCTATTGGGGCGAGGGGCCGGGACCGCTGCGGTTCAGCGCCATGCGCGAGCGGCCGGACCACCTTGGTCGCGCGATCGTGCCGGCGATGCGCGGCCGACAGAGCCCGTGGCTGCAGCCCGAGTACGGCTACCGCAGCCACAACGTCGACGAAGTCGCGCTCACGTTCCAGGGCGGGTTCACGCTCGACGGCGAGCTCTTCGAGCCTGCGGCGCGCGAGCGCCGCCTCCTCCTGACGGCCCGCCAGTCGGCCTACTTTCTCCGCGCCCGGCCATGACCACGTCGACGACGACCGCGCTCGCGACGCTGATTCGCGCCGAGCTCGCGCGTCCGGTTCCACCCGGCGCGCATGCGCTGACGGCCCGCTTACGCGAGCGCTTCGGGCCGGCTCTCCGCGCCGTCCTCATGTATGGATCGAACCTCCGCGCGGGGGACGACCGTGAGGGCGTGCTCGACCTCTACGCCCTCGTCAGCGACTACGACGCGGCGTACGAGAGCCGGGCGCTCGCCGCCGCCAATCGCTGGCTGCCGCCGAACGTGTTCTACCTGGAGGCCGCGGGCGAGGGCGGCGACGACCACATCATCCGCAGCAAATACGCGGTGTTGGCGCTCGACGAGCTGCCGCGTCTGACGGCGCGCCCCGACTCCGAACCGTACTTCTGGGCGCGCTTCGCCCAGCCGTGCGCGCTGGTCTGGGTCGCCGACGAGGCCGCGCGCACGATCGTCGTGAACGCCCTCGTATCGGCCGTCACGACCTTCGTCCGGTTCGGCGTCGCCTTCGCGCCGACACCGTTCGATGCCCGTGCTCTCTGGACCAGCGCCTGGCGCGCGACGTACGGCGCCGAGGTCCGTCCCGAGCGTCCGGGCGCCGCCGACGGATTCTATGAAGCAAACGCCGCGCGTTTCGAAGATCTGACGGCGCTCGTGGTTCCGTCGCTGCCCTGGCCGGTGACCACCGTCGAGGAGGGCGGTCGCACCGCATTCCGCCTCGCGATGCCGGAGTGGGAGCGGGCGCAAGCGCTCCGGGCCTGGAGGCGTCGTCGTCTCCAGGCCAAAGGACTCTTCCTGCTCCGCATCCTGCGGAATGGCCTCATCTTCGAAGGCGGTGCCGACTACGTGCTGTGGAAGATCCAGCGCCATTCTGGGGTCCTCACCGACCGCTCGTGGCGCGAGAAACGCCATCCATTGCTGGCGCTTGGAGCCGAAGCCTGGCGCCTCTATCGCGCCCGCGCCTTCCGCTGAACGGTTCGGGGCCGTAACCGAACTGTTTGACGCACCACTGAATGTCTGTCACACGACCGTAGCACTCTGCTCACCGACCGGTGATCAGAGACGGGTCATTGGGTCGACGGCCATACCTAAGGACGGGGTTTGAAGGGGATTATTCTCAGTGCGGGTCAGGGCCGCCGTTTGCTGCCCATGACGAAGAATCTTCCGAAGTGCCTGCTTTCCATTGGTGGGCGCACGGTCTTGGAGTGGCAGCTCCGCATGCTCGCGAGCGCCGGAATCCACCACGTCGTCGTGGTCGTTGGATTCGGTGCCGCCGAGGTGGAGCGCCAGCTCGCCGAGATCACCCCGCCAGGCATGACCGTTCGGCCGCTCTTCAACGAGCTCTACGATCGCGCCGACAACCTCGTGAGCTGCGCCGTGGCGAGCTCCGAGATGAGCGAGGATTTTCTGCTCCTGAACGGCGACACGCTCGCCGAGACCAGCATCGTCACGCGTTTGCTCGACAGCCCGGAGACGCCGGTCGCCATGGCGATCGCGGAGAAGGATGCGTACGACGCCGACGACATGAAGGTGTCGCGGTCGGCATCGCGCGTCACGCGGGTCGGTAAGGATCTGCAGGCCGCGGACTCGCACGGCGAGGCGATCGGCTTCTCGCTCTATCGTGGTCGCGGCCCGGCGCTGTTCACCGCCGCGCTCGACGAGATTCTGCGTGAGCCCGAGGGCTCGCGGCGTTGGTACCTGTCGGCCGTCAACCTGCTCGCCGGTCGCGGGCAGGTGCACGCGGTCGGCATCGAGGGGGCACGCTTTGCCGAGATCGATTTTCCGCAGGACCTCGGGCGTGCGCGCGAGCTGGTTGCCGGGCTGACCGAGCAGCCGGAGCTCGCTGCGGGGCCGTGGGCGCGGGCGGACGAAGAAGCTTCGGCTCTTCGTCAGGCGCTGCCGGCCGGAAGCGATCGTTAGACCAGTGCGAGAAGGTTACGTCCTCAGCGACGGCCCGATTCCGCACCTCGGGCGCGCGCGCGAGCTGATCAAGCTCCACCCCGAAGTCCGCGAGCTGTTCAGACCGTACCCGCTGTCCGCGGTCTACGCGGTCGCCCTCGGCGGGCTCCAGTTGGCGATGGCATACCTGCTGCGGGATGTCGGTTGGCTCTGGGTGGCGCTCGCCGCCTACTGCATCGGCGCCTTCCCGAGCCATGCGCTCTTCGTGCTGATCCACGACGCGAGTCACAATCTCATCCTCAAGGGTACGCGCGCGAACCGCCTGATCGGCATTCTCTGCAACGTCGGCCAAGGCTTTCCGAGCGCGATGTCGTTCCGCACCTACCATCTGCTGCACCACTGGCACCTCGACGAGTACGACTACGACGCCGATCTCGCCTACGACTGGGAAGCGAAGCTCGTCGGCAACTCGCCCGTGCGAAAGGCGATCTGGTTGCTGATCTTCGGCGCCATCGAGACCATCCGACCGCTCCGCATCCGCGGGCAGTTCACCGACGCGTGGATGATCAGCAACATCATCTTCATCATCGCGATCGACGCACTGATCTGGGAGCTCTGCGGCACGACCGGTCTCGCGTACGTGCTGCTCTCGACCTTCTTCGGGATCGGCCTCCATCCGCTCGGCGCGCGCTGGATCCAGGAGCACTACACGTTCGTCGAAGGCCAGGAGACGTACTCGTACTACGGCATCCTGAACCGTCTCGCGTTCAACATCGGCTACCACAACGAGCACCACGATCTCGTGAAGGTGCCGTGGGTCTACCTGCCGAAGGTGAAGAAACTCGCGCCCGAGTTCTACGATCACCTGTACGCGCACCGCTCGCTGACGCGCGTGCTCATGCAGTGGCTCTTCAATCCGAACCTCGACCTCTACACGCGCATCACCCGCGATCGTGACCGCGGCCGCGACCTCGCTCCGGTCGCCGCCGAAGCGTTCGAGCTTCCCGCCGCCGTCGCCTGAGCACGCTGGCGGTGGCGCCGCGAAAGGTCATGGTCGGCCAATGAGCATTCCGGTTCCGCTCGACGGCCTGCGCGCTGCGCTCGCGGAGCGAGGCGCGAGCGCGTACCTGCTCACTGTCTCCGACGCAGCGAGCCCGCACGCGGTCCACGTCCCTCTGCAGTGGGACGGCGACGTTTTGGTGGTGGAGGTCGGGAAACGGACGGCCGCCAACGCCGCCGCGCGCTCCGTCGTGTCGCTGCTCTGTCCGCTGCGCACCCCCGACGACTACAGCTTGATCATCGACGGGACGGCTCGCGTCGAGGGCGCCGTGGTGCGGATCACGCCGACCAAAGCCGTGCTGCATCGTCCCGCCGCCAACCCGGATCCGGCAGCGGCCTGCGGGCACGACTGCGTCCCGATCCTCCCGACCGCGAAGTAAGCCTTCGCGGCGCTTCTGCGACGGCGGCCGTCGGGAAACGCGCGCGGCAGAGGGGTCGCCCGCGGGTCCTGCGGAGCCGGAGCACTGCGCTCGGCGCGGCGCGTGCGACCGACGCGCATCGATCGATCGGCGCGTCGTGGCAGCGCATGGCACTCCCCGGGTGACCAACGCGGCACGGACGAACTGGCGGGGAGTGCTCCTGACCGAGATCGGACCCGCGGGCGCCCCCTCCACCGCACGCCCTGATCGGCGGAACTCGGAAGACGCGCGGCGCGCGCCCACGTCATGCGTCTTGCGATTTCCGTTGCTGGAAGCGGACGGGGGAGGGGATCGTCGGCGGGTCTGATCTCGGTCAGGAGCGCACCCCGCAAGTCATGCGCGACGCGCCGACCGCCTGACGAGGGACATGCGCACCGATGCGCCGATCGCATCATGCGCCTCCCTCGCCCGCCGATGCACCGTACGCGCGCTCCGGCTCCGTAAGACCCGCCGACGATCCCCTCCCCCCGTCCGCGTTTCCCGACGGCCGCGTCGCTGGGACGCATTGCCCGCGCACTCGCAGGCTCCCTGGAGCCTCGACTCCCGCGCGCCGCGCGCGGGCCGAGCGTCAGCGAGCCGGGGAGTGAGGGGAGAGATTCCCTCGTCTCGATAACTCGGCGAGGTACGCTTCGGCGACGAGCCGTTTCTCCGGGGTGTCGATGTCGAACCCCGCGGCGGCATCGGTGAGGAAGACTGGACCGATGCGAAGCCCGGTTCGTGCGAATACGACGCCCGTCAGATCGGCGAGCGAGAGCTGTCCGACGGCGAAGCGCGCGAGCGTGCCCCAGCCGAGCATCTTCACCATTCGCCACGGTTTCTTGCGCTCGGCTTCGACGGCAGCCCATTCCTTCAGCGCGTCGTAGCCCCTGCTGCTCAGGAGCGCGTAGAGGTTGCAGCCGCAGAAGCCGCCGTCGCGAAAGCGGAACGTCGTGCGGCGCACACCGGGGAAGGCCGCGTGCACGAGGCCGACCGGCACGAGGCCGAACGTCGCGTCGGCGTTCAGCTCGACGGCGCGCTC
>JBDSJB010000541.1:0-4021 GCA_039917665.1 Binatia bacterium | reverse complement strand
GGCCGCGACCTCGTCTTCACGGCGGCGGTCGACGTCAGCGGCACGGACACCGGCGGCGACGTGACCGGCAATGCGGGTCGCACGGCGACGCTGAACGGCGTCATCACGTCGCGCGGGACGAGCGCCGACGGCGAGGGTGGGTACGTCGACTTCGAGGCCGGCCTGGCTTCCGACGAAGGCGCCCTCGGCAACATCATCCTGCAAAAGAACATCGTCGCGACGAGCGGGGCGAGCCACGGCAGCGGCCAATCGATCTCCCTCGTGGGCTGCGGGCTCACGGTCGCCACGGGCGTGAAGGTCGACGGCACCGGCGGGACGAATCCCCTCAACAACATGCCCGGAGGATCGGACATCGAGCTGGTCTCGCGCCGACCGATGCAGCTCGGCAGTAGCTCGCAATACGTGGCACCTCCGGGCGGCTCGGTCACGACGACGCACCCGCCCGGTGCGGTTCCCGTCATCGGTTCCGGAGTCGTGTTCAATCCGGCTCGCATCGACAACCCTCTCGTGATCGGTCCGTACCCGAATTGCCCGGTCTGCGGCGACGGCGTTCGTCAGTTCGGCGAGGTCTGCGACAAGGGCGCGGCCGCCGACGGTGCCTGCTGCAACGCCACGTGCAACGCCTTCCTGTGTCCGACCGTGACGCCGACGCCGACGCTGACGGCGACGCGCACGCCAACGCCGACGCGCACCAAGACGCCGACGCCCACGGTGACCACGACCGAGGTGGGTCCGACGGCGACCGACGTCACCCCGACGCCCACCCCCGGCACGCCGACTGTGACGCCCACCACGGGCCCGACGGCCACGAAGACAGCGACGGCGACGCCCACCGTCACGCGAACCGCGACGCCCACGCCGATCCTGACGGCGACGCCGACGGTCACGCCGACCGCGACGCCGACGCCCGGGCTTGCCGTCGTCGATCATTACAAGTGCTACACCGCGAAGAAGGCCTCGGGCTCGCCCGCGTTCGTCGAGCGGACCGTCACGCTGTCGGACGAGGTCGAAACCAAGGTGACGAAGGTCGTGAAGACGACCGAGTACTGCAACGCCGTCGACAAGGACGGGCAGGCCATCGCAGACCCGAACGCCCATCTGCAGTGCTACCACATCAAAGATGCACCCGCGCAGGCGCGCTTCGCGCAGTCCGACGTGACCGTCGACGACGAGTTCGGCGACGCGCAGCCGCTCACGCTCAAAAAGGCCAAACGGGTCTGCGTGCCGGCCGGCCAAAACGGCACGCCGGCATCGCTGAACCTCGACCGCTTTAAATGCTACAGCGCGAAGATCCCGTCGGGAGCGCCGAAGTTCACCCCGGTGAACACGCAGCTGCACGACGCGTTCGAGAACAAGCTCACGGTCGTGCAATCGCCCGAGAGCGTCTGCACCACCGTCGACCAGGACGGACAGGGCACGATCAGCCCGGCCGCCGAGCTGCACTGCTACAAGATCAAGCAAGCGCCCGGGCAGACGTCGTTCGCCAAGGTCACCCTCGCCACCACGAATGGATTCGGGAACGAGAGCGTGCAGGCGCAAAAGCCGAAGCTCCTCTGCGTGCCGTCGACGCGTGTGCAGCCTGCGGTTTGCGGTGATGGTTTCCGGGATCCGGGCGAAGAATGTGACGACGGCGACCTCGTGCCGGGCGACGGGTGCGACGGGCAGTGCCGTCTCGAATCGTGCGGCAACAACGTCGTGAACAGCGGCGAAGAGTGCGACGACGGCGTCGCCAACGGCACCAACGAGTGCTGCTCGACGCTGTGTCGTCGCATCGATCCCGATGGCGACAATCTCTGCACGCGCGACGACCTCTGCCCGGTCGATACCGACAACGACAGCGACCACGACGGCTACTGCATCGGCGCCATCGCGCGGCCGCCGGCGATCGGCACGGACGATCCGTGCTCCCGCGTCGGAGGCGAAGGCGAGTGGATCAAGCCGAAGGTCACGATCACCAACCTCGACGAGCCGGTCGGATTCCAGAAGCTCAAGATCACCGGATCGTTCACCATTCCCGAGGGCGGCCAGCCGCTCGCGCCGCAAGCACGCGGCATCCATATCCGCATGCTCGGGCCGACCGGCAACGTGATCCTCGATCAGCACATTCCGCCGGGTTTCTACACGTCGTCGTCGCCCGTCGGCTGGAAGGTCGCCGGCGATCCTGCGACCAAGTTCACCTACCTCGACAAGGCGGTGCCGGCTGTCCAGAACGGCATCAAGAAGGTCACGCTGGCGGACAAGTCGGCGAGGGCGCGCGGGCTCATCGCGTTCGTGATCCAAGGCGCTCGTGGCAACTATCCGATCGCGCCGGGCGAGGCACCGATCAGCGTCGCGATCGAACTGAATGACCTCGGCAACCCGCCGGGCAGCATGCCGGGCATCGATCAGTGCGGCGAGGTGCGCTTCAACCTGCCGCCGCTCGTGCCCGCCTGCACGGCGGCCGCGACCAAGCTCACCTGTAAGTAATCAGGCGTGGGCGGCGGGCGGCGCGACCTTGCGGGGTCGGCGCCGTCCGCCGCGAACGTCGCACGCCGTCAGTGCGCCTGGACGACCGGCTCGACGGACACGGGGATGCCGTTCAGGACGGCGTTCCCCGAGAGCGGGTCGATGGCGTTCTCGTCGGTGAGGAGATTCGAATTGGCACCAGCGTGGGCGGCCGCGACCGCGAGCGCGCTTGCGGGATCGTCGTGGCCCCAGCCGTGCGGGATGCTGACGACGCCCGGCATGATGCCGTCGGTCACTTCGACGGGGATCTCGAGCGCGCCGACGCGTGACCGTACGCGGGCCGCGCGACCGTCGGCGAGACCCAAGCGGCGCGCGTCGTCCGGGTGGACGTGCAGCGTGCACGTCGGTCGGCCTTTCACGAGCACGTCGAGATTGTGCATCCAGGAGTTGTTCGAACGGAGCGTGCGCCGCCCGACCAGCACGAGCGGCTCGGCGGCTCGCGTCAAGCCGGCTTCCAGGCGGGGAACGTCCGCGGCGATCGCCGCGGGCGCGAGCTCGATCTTGCCGCTCGGAGTCCGGAGCACCTCGGGGATGCGGGGCTCGAGCGGTCCGAGATCGATGCCGTGGGGGTGGCGTATCACGACGTCGAGGCTGAGGCCGCCTTCGGTGCGCCCGAAGCCGTCGCCGTAGGGTCCGCTTCGCAGCAGGAAATCCAAGAGGCGATCGGGTCCGCGCCGGTCGCCGAGCGCGGCCACGAGCTCGCCGACGTCGCGCCCTTCGACCGACGAGCCCGGCGTCGCGACGTCCTTGCCGATCACCTGGTTGATGAGGAAATCGTCGAGCGCATTCACGTCGGCGGCGGCTCCCATGCCCATCGCGATGCCGGCGAGCTTGAGAAGGATCTGCCACTCGTCGAGCTCGTCTGGGCCGAGCGGAAAGAGCGCCGGCGAGTAGTGGGCGATGTTGCGAACGGAGAGCGCGTAGAAAATCACGTCGTAGTGCGAGCGGTTCAGCGCCGACGGCGCGGGCAAAATGACGTTCGCGTGGCGCGTCGTCTCGTTCTGGTAGATGTCGACGCTCACCATGAAGTCGAGCGTGCCGAGCGCTGCGGTGAGACGGCCGCCGTTTGGGGTGCTGAGGACGGGATTCCCGGCGACCGTCACGAGCGCGCGGATCTTCCCGTCACCCTCGGCGGTGATCTCCTCGGCGAGGCAGGCAGCGGGCAGCTCGCCGTACACCTCCGGCAAGCCGCGCACGCGGCTCGCGTAGCGGCCGAAGCGGACGCCGCGGCCGATGCCGGGCTTGCCGTTCGCGTTCGAAGACCCGGCGGCGGCCTTCGGAAACAGCGCGCCGCCCGGACGGTCGAGATTGCCCGTGAGGACGTTGATGACGTCGATGAGCCAGCTCGCGAGCGTGCCGAACTCCTGCGTGCAGGTGCCGATGCGGCCGTACACGACGGCGCGTGCGGCGCCGGCGAGATCGTGGGCGATGCCGCGGATCACGTCGGCACCGAGGCCCGTGACTGCCGCGACCGCTTCCGGCGAGAACGGCTGCGCGAGCCGCTCGACGTCGGCGA
>JBDSJB010000540.1:0-3457 GCA_039917665.1 Binatia bacterium | reverse complement strand
CGGGCTCGCGACCCACACCTGGGCATCGACGCTGAGCTCGGCAAGCGCACAGATCGCGCTCGCGAGCGCCACGGTGTCCGGGGGGCCGCTGCCGCTCCCGATGGATACGAACGCGCTCTGGAGGCGGAGTCCGTCGTACGGTCCGAGGACGAGGCTCTCGACCGGCGTACACGCCTTGATGATGGTGTCCACGAGCTTGGTCGAAGCCGCGGTGATCTTGGCGTAGCTCTTGGTGCACTTGCCGCGCTGCTTCACGAGCCCGGCCTCGAAATCTTCGGTGGAGATCAGTTGGCTCTCGAACGGCAGGCGGATCGTCAGCACTCCGTTCACGCACGAGTTGAGCGCGGCCAACTTCGTCTTCACGAATCCAACCTCGGCCTTTTGGATGGCCTTCTGGCACTTCGCGAGCCCGCTCACCTCACTCTTCGTGAGTGGCACGGGCGGTACCGGTGCGGGAAACAACGTGCACGCGGACACCGCGACCAACGGGAGCACGAAAAGGACACGCCGACTCATCCACCCCACTCCACACCTCCTCGTAGCAAGCTCGAAACTAACGGGTGACCCGACGATTCGTCAACGTCGATTCGGCAACGTTGACTCGTCTCGGTGGCGGCGGCAGAAGCCAGCGCCATGGCCATCGACCTGAACGGCATCGCGCACATTCAGTTGACGGTAAATGATCCGGCCCGCTGCGTGCCGTTCTGGGAGAAGCTCTGTCACTTCTTTGGCATGCAGACGCTGATCAGCGGCACCGAGGTGGTGTACTGCATCGGCAGTCGGACCGGCATTCTGGTGCGCGGTGCACCGACCGGCAGCGACGGCGGCCGCTTCGATCAGGATCGCGCCGGCCTCCACCATTTCTGTTTCCGCGCCCGCAGCCGCGAGGACGTCGATGCCGTCCATCGTTTCATCGTCGACGAGCTCCAGGCTCACGTCGTGCATCCGCCCGAACAAGGCGGGTTCGCGCCCGGCTACTACTCGCTGCTGTTCGAGGACCCCGACGGCATCCGCGTCGAGGTGAATCACGTGCCGGGCAAAGGACACTTCGGACCCGGTGGACGACTCGGTGACGGCGGCGACGGTCCCGCGGATCGTTTCGGACCCGAGGGCATGAAGCGCGGCAGCTGAGGCGCGGTCCGTCGGCCGCCTAGGGGCTCGGCTGGGGCTCCGGGGTCGCTGTCGTTGACGCGACCGGCGTCACCATCGACGACGAGACCGGCGTCACCATCGACGACGCGAGTGGCGTCACCGTCGACGACGCGACCGGCGTCGGCTCGGTTGCGAGGCGCGCGACGGTCGCCGCGATCGCGCTTCGCGCATCGTCGTCGGCCGGGGCGATCGCGAGATAGCGCCGCCACGCGGCGAGCTGTTTCGGGCGAAGCGCGGGATCGCGGAGCGCGAGGCGCTCGTAGGCCAGCCCGAGATTGCGAAACAAGAAGAAGGGCGGGTCGGGGTGCTCGTGCTCGGCGCGTTCCAGCTCGACCCGCGCCATCGCGAGCACGCGCGGGTCGCCGTCGCGCTCGATCGCCTTGCTGAGAAGCCACCAGCCGGCGCGTTGCTGCGCTTGCCACACGTCCTCGCGCGCGATGCGCTCCCAGCTGCCTGGCGGATCGGCATCGAGCCGTCGCCAGCCGTACGCGCGGAGCGTCCGAAGCGCGACGACGCTGTCCTGGCGCCAGGTTTCGAGTGCCGGAGCAATGGCGACCGGCGCGACGCGCGACGCGAGCCCGACCGGCCAGAGCTCGTACACGCCCGCGACGCTCGCGTCGCCGTCCTTCCATTCCGGGTACACCGCCACGGGATGCGTCGGCAGATTGGCCGCTAGGAACGTGCGCATCACGAAGCCGTGCGGGTCGGCCGGATCGTAAACCACACCCGGGAAAACAATCTCTGGGTGTTCGCGGGCGGCGCGCGCGACGTACCACGGCTTGGTCAGCAGCTCCTGATCGAGGATCACGACGTCGGTGCGGACGCTTTCGCCGACTTGCAGATAGCGCGTGACGTTGGTCACGAGGTCGCCGCGCGTGAGCAGGATCGTGCCGGGCAGAAGCGGTTCCAAGAGCGCGCGACCGTAGCGGGCGACGGTGTCGTCGCGCCGATGAAAGTGGTGCACGACCGCGACCGCCAGTTGCGCGAGGACCAGGGCGACCCCGCCGAGCGCGACCGCGACACGCGCCACGCGTGTTGGCCGCGCGGCGAGGACCGCGAGCCCGAGCCCGCACAGCATGAAGAGCACGAGATCGCTCTGCTGCCAGAAGCGCGCCGTCACCGCGCGAAAGAGCGGGTCGCTGACAGGAAGATTGGCGAGCGCGTGGAAGCCGATGACATAGAACGTCGCGCACGCGATCCAGAGCACGGCCCAGCTTCGCAGCGGCGCGGATCGCCGCATTGCCGTCACCGCGCCGAGCGTGGCGAGGACGACACCCAGGTACAGGAGTGCTTCAGCGCTGTGCGCGGCCCACGCCGCGAGCCGCTCGCCGAAGCTCGATGCGGAGGGGTCGACGCCGGCCGCGAGCCGGAACGTGCCGTAGTCGCGGCGGAGCAGGTGATCGCGGAAGCCGGCGAGCGTCGTCGGGTCGCCCCACGAGAGCGTCGTCGCGCTCCGGCCCGCGAGCGGCAGGTAGAGATACCAGGCGAGCCCGGCAGCGACGGCGAGCGCGAGCATGGCGAGGCGGCGCGGCGCGAGGATCGCGGGCCGTCCCGTCCAGAGCAGCCACAGGGCGACCGGCGCGGCATAGAACAGGAAGGCGTGGTGATGCGCGAGGCCGAGCCCGATCGTGAGCGCGACGGCCAGCGCGTCGCGGCCCGCGCCGCTCCGGGCGAAACGCGCCGTGCCGTACATGAGTAGCGCGACCAGGAGATTGTTCAGCGGGAAGACTTCCGCGCCGACGGCGTAGTTCCAGACGAGCGGCGAGAACGCGAACAGCGCCGCCGCGACGATCCCAGCGATCGTCGACTGCGCGACCGTGACGATCGTCGCCGCCAGCACGCCGGCCGCCGCGGCATCCACCACGGCGGAGAACAGATTGACGCGCCAGGCCAGCGACCCCCATGGCAGCAGCGTCGCGAGGTGCGCCAAGGCCGTGAAGAGCGGATATCCCGGGGGATGGGCGACCTCGAGACGCGCGGCCGCGGTGATCAGCTCGCCCGCGTCGCCGCCGGGCACGCTCGGGTAGAGCGTGCGCACGTAGACGAGCAGGCAGCCGAGCCCGACGATCGTGGCGGCGAGCCAAGGTCGGGGCGATCGCGACACGCCAGGTCGTCTAGCACGATTGTCCTTCCAGCGCGGCACGGCGGGTGGCCAGACGAGCGCCGGCTCGCCGTTCAGCTACGACGTGCGCGCGTCGGCCTGCGACTCCGCGAAGTGGAAGGCCGTTGGAGCGTACGAGGCGTGCCTCGCCAAGGCGGAGGCCAAAGCCGCGAAGCTCGGCGTCGACCCGAGCGCGGACGCCAA
>JBDSJB010000539.1:0-3974 GCA_039917665.1 Binatia bacterium | reverse complement strand
GCAACCCGTCTCGTCGGCGCCGACGTGGTCGTCCACGACGGACGCGAGCTTCCCGAACCCGAACGCGGCGTGGACCGTCGACTTGAACTACGGAAACCTTGGCACGGCATCTAAGGGTGCGGCGCTGTGGGTTCGCGCGGTGCGGGGCGGCTCGTAAGTCGAGACCCTCGCGGGGCGGTCGGCGCGTGGCGACGCTAGGCGCGCTCGCGCCGACTGCGCGCCGCCGCTCTGCGCGGAGCGCGTTCGTAACAAGTCGACCTCGCGCAGCCGGGCGAGAAGGCGGCTCGACCAGGCACCCGCGGGGACATCTGCCAGTCGAGGTGCACGATCGCCATTGAAGAGCTCGCACGACGGCGTGTTGCTGGTGACGGGTGCCGTCTCGGCACCGATGACGGCGCACCATGCGATCAGGGTGTGATGATCACTGCTTCAACGTTCACACGCGAAGACCGCGAGTACGGGGTCGAACATCGGAGGGAGTCGTCGTCCGTCACCGCCTGCCACCAATGAAGCGAGGGCAGCACCTTTCGGTTGACGGCATCGCCGCCGCCGGTGCGCACGCGGCGGCCGCATTGACTAGCACCGCGCGGTCGTCCCTTCTCGGGGTTCCATGACCGGACGCCGGGTCGCGCGCTTCCTGCTGACGATGCTCCTCCTCGGCGCCGTCGCCTACGTCGTCGTGCTCGATCGGCGCGTCGCCGCGCGCTTCGCTGTCGGATCCGAGCGGCTGCACACTCGTTTCTTTTCGGATCGCCTCCGGCTCGAGCGCGGCATGGACACCGAGCGTGTCGGGCTGCAGGAGCATCTCCAGCGGCTCGGCTACCGGAAGGATCCGACGCTCGCGGCGCCGGGCACGTGGCGGCGCCGCGGCGACGAGCTCGAGGTGCGCGCGCGCGGATTCACCGACCCGGCCGGCACGCTGCCGGAGCGCACCGCCCGCATCCGGCTCGTCGGGACGCGCGTGGAGTCGGTGCACGACGTCGCCACCGGCGAGCAGCGCGCGCACCTCACGCTCGAGCCCGCGTGGCTCGGCGCGACGTGGAATGGACGCTGGGAAGTGCGCCGTCCGATCCGGCTGTCCGCGTTGCCACCGTACGTCGCGCAGGCGCTCCTCGCGACGGAGGACACCCGCTTCTACCGCCACTTCGGCGTCGACGTCGTCGGCATCGCGCGCGCCGTCGTCGTGAACCTTCGGGAGAAGGCCCTCGTCGAGGGCGGCAGCACGATCACCCAGCAGCTCGCTCGCAGCGTCTTCCTCAGCACTGCACGCACGTTCCGCCGGAAGCTCGACGAGCTCGTGCTGGCGCTGATCCTCGAAGCGCGTCTCTCGAAAGACGAGATCCTCGAGCTCTATCTCAACGAGGTCTATCTCGGTCGTCACGGGGGGCTGAACGTCATCGGGTACGGCCAGGCCGCGTACACCTTCTTCGGCAAGGACGCGGAAGCGCTGACCGTCGGTGAGGCCGCGACGCTCGCGGGCATCATCCGCGCCCCGAATCCCGCCTCACCGCACCGCAACCTCGGGCGTGCGCTCCGACGGCGCGACCGCGTGCTCGACCGCATGGTCGCCGAGCACATGCTGACGCCGAGCGTGGCCGCCGCCGCGAAACGCGCGAAGCTCGCCGTGAACCCGAAGCCGCCGACGAGGCTCGAAGGGGCGTTCCTGCTCGAGGCGGCGCGCCAGGAGCTCGAGCGTGCCGTCGGCGCGACGCGCGTCCGCGAGGGCGGGCTCGACGTCTACACGACGATGGACCCCGCGATGCAGCGCCACGCGGAGCGCGGTGTCGCCTCCGCGCTGACGGCGCTCGAGAACGGGCATCGTTGGCTCCGCGGCCGAAAGACGCCGCTCGAGTCCGCGCTCGTGATCGTCGACCTCGTCGGCGGCGAGGTGCGCGCGCTCGTCGGCGGGCGCGACTTCCCGCGACGGCCCTTCAATCGGGCCGTCACCGCCCGCCGCCAAGCGGGGTCGACCTTCAAGCCGCTCGTGTACCTGAGCGCGTTCCAGCGCGATCCCGCCGGCTTCACGAGCGCGACCCTCCTCGAGGACCGTCCGCTCTCGATCCGGAGCGGCACCGACGTCTGGGAACCGGTGAATCACGATCAGCGCTTCCGCGGCCCGGTCACCGTCCAGACGGCGCTCGAACGGTCGCTGAACGTACCGACCGTCCGCCTCGCGATGTCCGTCGGCATCGACGACGTCGCGACGACGGCCGCCAACTCAGGATGGCAGGGGGAGCTTCCGCGCGTCCCGGCACTCGCGCTCGGCGTCGCGGACACGACTCTGCTCGATCTCGTCGGCGTGTACACCGCGTTTCCCCGTCTAGGCGCGCGCCTCACCCCGCATCTCGTCCGCGGCGCGACCGGCCGCGACGGCAGCCCGGCCTACCGCCGCGACGCGCCGCCGCTCCCGCCGGGCGACCCGCAGGCGTCGTACCTCGTGCATCATCTTCTGGAGGGTGTCGTCGACCGCGGCACCGCGCGGCGCCTGCGTGCGCAGGGCTTCACCGGTCCGCTCGCCGGCAAGACCGGCACGACCAACGACTTCCGCGACGCCTGGTTCGTCGGCTACTCGCCGGACCTCCTTGCCGCCGCGTGGGTCGGCTTCGATGACGGGCGTCCCGTGAAGCTCCCGGCCTCCGCGACCGCGCTCGAAGTCTGGAGCGCCGCGTTGAAGCCGATCATGAGCGCCCGCCGCGCCGGCCGTTTTCCGATTCCCGCCGGCGTGACGTTCGCCGAGGTCGATCCGTCGACGGGCCTCCTGGCCACGGCCGGCTGCCCCGGCATCCGCGAGGCCTTCCGCGCCGGCTCCGAGCCGCGCGCCTACTGCAGCACCCGCGGACGCGACGCCGACACCCGCGACTTCGACGAGCCCCTGGAAGCGCCCGCGCGCCTCATCGAAGGATGGGTGAAACAAATGATGCGCGTCTTCAAACGCCGCCGTTAGCGTGATCATCATCGTGCACCCAGTGGTTGTTTCTTGACGGCGCTTTCGCGACGCGGCTAGCGTCCGCGCCCCCAAAGGAGGGGGACCCATGAGCATGCGAATTCTTCGCCTCGTCGCGCTCGCGATCTTCACACTTTCGACCGGAATCGCCGTCGCGCAGCAATGCGGTGATCCCGCCGACCTCACATGCAACGGCTCGTGTGCCGCGGGCTCCGCCTGCGACGCTTCTCAGACCGGCCTTGGCTGCGAGTGCGTCCCCGGGCTACCGCTCGGCGTGAAGAAGCTCTCCATCAAGCTCAACTTCGCGGAGCCCGGAGCCGACAGCATCGACCTGCAGGGAACCGTTCCCGTACCCGCCGGATTCAGGCCCGACGGCCTGCAGGTGATCGTCGACGTCGGCGGCGTCGTCCGGAGCTTCACGCTGGACGCCAAGGGCAAAGCCGTCACCGAACTCGACAGGGCGCAGCTGAAGGTCAAGTTCGAGAACGGCGACATTCCGGAACAGGATGCGAAGCTCACGGTAAAGATTAAGAAGGGAACCTTTTCTGACAGTTTCGTCGACGAGAATTTGACCAGCCGCACCATCCAAGACGATCCGGTCCAGGTAGTCGCGGACGTCACCGTCAGTGGAAAGCTCTACACCCAGACCGTCGCTCTCTCGTATACGGCAAAGACGGGCAAGACCGGCAAAGCCAAATAGCAATCGCGCGCCGGCGTGCGAGCCGCGCTCTCACGCCGGCTGCGGCGCGGATAGAACGCGCCCACGAAGCGCGGCGACGTCGTACCGTGACGAGGTCGGGCAGCGGGAGGGAAGGCGGTTGGCCTCGGGTGTCATTTCGAGCCGGATCCAGAAACATCCAGCCACATCGCGAGGGAGGAACCTACTGATTTCGGCGCGTCCTCGCGGTTTCAAATCCCGTCGGGGACATTTTGTTAGTGGCGTGGTTATGGGCTCCGACCGTCAACCTTGCTTCGAAGGTTGACGTCTTTGCCCCTGCATGATGCCGCATGCGGAGCTGCAGGCCGTATC
>JBDSJB010000538.1:0-4830 GCA_039917665.1 Binatia bacterium | reverse complement strand
AGCAGACGGGCGAGGATCGCGTAGCCCGCGAGGTTCAGCGCTTGCGCGAAGACCTGACGGAGTCCGAGGAGCCCACCACCCCGAACCGCCTCACGCGCGATCGCCGATGCGGTGCGCTCCTGCATGAACGCCTGCGTGTATCATAGCCGGCCGACACGCCCAGAACGGCGAAGGCGCCGGGCGCGCACGACCCCGAGTCGTGTCGCGCGCGGCGCCTTCTGCCGAGAAGCGAGCCTCAGAAGCTGCTGTGGCTCGAGTTCGTGTCGGTGGCGCTGTCGAGGTTCACGGCCCGGTACGCAGCGCTGTACTTCCCCTTCGAGTCGAGCACCATCGTCATGGTCGCCTGCGCCGCCGCCGGATCCGTCGCCGGGGCATTCACGCCCGCGACGGTC
This sequence comes from Binatia bacterium, assembly GCA_039917665.1. Taxonomy (GTDB): domain Bacteria; phylum Desulfobacterota; class Binatia; order UTPRO1; family UTPRO1; genus UTPRO1. Next base: position 4,438 of record JBDSJB010000538.1, on the reverse strand, counting down.
GTGTTCATGTTGAAAAGGATCCAGCCGGAGGTCGTGGCGACTGGGAGCGCCGATCCGCCCACCTTCACGATCTGCGTCGCGGCCGGGAAGGGCATGATGTCCGTGGCCGGAAACGGGGGAATCGGCGGCAGCACTGGAATCTCCGGATTCTCCTGCTCATCGAACACTACGACGCTCTCTTCGCTCAGCGGAAACGGCGAGGGGAGCGCGCCACAGGTGAACGGCACTTGCTTCACCTTGCAGTCACGCCAGGCGATCACCGACGTGCCGGTCGGGAAGACCGGGTGTTTGGGCACGTTCACGAACCGTCCCGCATAGATCGTCGCGAGCGGCTGACGGAAATCGGTCGAATCGTTCGCATCGAGGCTTTGGTAGAAGGTGTAGTTGCCGGCGTTCGCCGTCAGCGGATCAGTGGAGGAAGCTTGAATGTGGACCAGGGCATCGCCGCGGGCCACCTTCTTCGACTTGTTGATCAGGACGTAGTCGCCCCAGAGCACGTTCTGGTTCGTCACATCGCCGAAATTGAAGTAGCCTGGATCACCCGGGAAGCGGAGGGTGCAGTTGTTGACGGTGTCGATCGTGATGAAGCCACGCGCGATCGGCCGCTTGTCGCCGAGCGCACGCCCCGAGCACTTACCGCCGAAGAGCGCCGACGGTTGGCCGGTGAGCGACGAGCGCAGGTGCTGAGTCGACTCTTCCGGGATCGGATCGGGGTACGGTAGTTGTCCCGAGCAGCTCGCGAAGTTGATGTCCTGCGAGATCGGGCCTTGTTTGCTGATCGTATCTTGGGGATCTTGGCCGTCACTTCCCGTGCGCGGCAGATGGCCGTTCAGAACGTCGAAAAGGTTGACGGTCTGCGTGTCGTAGCCCGTGAGATAGATGTTGAAGTTGGTCACGGGAACCGCGAGGTCGCTCCAGACCGTCACGTGCGCGAGAACGGCGGTCGCCGACGCGTTGTTCACCGTGAAGAGTGTCGTAATGCCTTTGCTCGTGCCACCGATCTTCTTCGGCAGCTCGACCTCGAAGTAGGGCAGCAACAGCGTCGCCGCCGGCTCGTTGGTCACCCGGGCTGGAGCCACGGTAAGTTGTGCCTCGGCAACACCCCGCGAAGCGAGCAGGACGCTGATCACACCCATTGCCAATAGTATTTTTCGCATCACGTTCTCCTCGTCCCCTTACGGCAGCGGCAGCGAGCTGTGGTCGACTTCCGCGGCGTCGTCGAGGACGACGGCACGAGCTCCGACGCTGTATTTGCCGACGTTGTCGAAGACCATCGTCACGAACGCCTGTTGAGCCGACGGATCTTCGATGGGCGATCCCGACGCTGAGGGCGTGGGTGCGTTCAGATCCATGTAGAGCCACCCGCTCGCGGCGCTCACCGGGAACGTCGGCCCGCCGACCTTGACGATCTGCGTCGCTCCGGGAAACGGCGAGAGTTGGAGGAGCTCGGGGTTCTCCTGCTCGTCGAAGGCGACGAGCTGACGCTGTGAGAGCGGGAACCAGGTCGGCGTCTGGCCGCAGATGAAGGGTGCTTGAGCAACCTTCGAGTCGCGCCACACGATCGCCGAGGTACCGCCCGGGTAGAACGGATGCTTCGGCACGTTGACGAAGCGGCCGGCAAAGACACTGCCGAGGGGCTGACGCTTGTCGACCGGCACGAGGCTACCGTTGGTCGTGTCGTAGAAGGAATACTCGAAGATACTGTTGACCTGCGGGTCGGTCGTCGAGGCCCGCACCGCGACGAGCGTGTCGGCGCGGCCGATCTTCTTCGATTTGTTGATGAAGAAAGAGTCGCCCCAGAGGATGTTTCGCGTATCGATCACGTTGGTGAAGTAGTTGATGTCGTTCGGCTCGAGCGCGGTGTGGTCGACCACCGAGTCGACGGTCACGTATCCGCGCGCGATCGGCTTCTTCTCGGCATAGTCGCGGCCGAGACACTGGCCGCTCAGCAGCGGCGACGGCTTCCCGGTGAGCGCGGCCCGGATGTGGTTGATGGTCGCCTCGTCGAGCTGCGCGGGCTGCGCGCTCATGTTTCCCGGGAAGTTGATGTCCTGGGAGTGCGACCCCTTGTTGCTGATGGTGTCGGTGGGATCGTCGGCGGCGTCGCCCGTGACCGGCAACGTGCCGTTCACCAAGTCGAGCATACTGATCGGCTGTACGTCGTAGCCCGTGAGGTAGACGTTGAAGCCGAAGACCGGCACGGAGAAATCCGACCAGATCGTTACGTGGACCAGCGCCGCGGACGCGGACGCGTTGTTGATCGAGAACAGGGTGTTGATGCCGGGCGCCTTGCCACCGATCTTCTTCGGCAGCTGCACGGCGAAATATGGTAACAGGAGCGTCGCTCCCGGCTCGTTGGTGACGTGCTCCGCGTTGAACGGCGCTTGCGCGCGCACCGGAGCGGCGACGGCGATCATCATCGCTAGGGCCACACCTGCAACCACGTTCCTCATCAAATCCTCCCCCAGCGGGCGCACCCGCGGTCAGCCCAATTGAACGCACAGTGAAGCATGCGGCTCGACAGAACCGCAACACACGAACGACGAGTCGCGCAGATTCCGACGCGCGCTCGTCCGTCAAATGTTTGACTTGCCATCGTCAGCGCGGCACCGATCGCCACGCCGCGAGTCCGCCGCCATTCGGACAGCGCTCCTCGCCCGTCTGGTCCGAATGCTCTTCCGCGAAAGCGGCCACGATATCGTCGCGACCATCGCCGTCGAGATCACGGAGCGCGACGTGCACCCCACGACAGCGGCCGGCCCATGGTGGCGGCGCGGTCTTCTCTCGCGCGAAGCCACCGTGACCGTCGCCGAGAAACACCATCGTCTCGCCGTCGCCGCTGAGGGCGACGAGGTCACGGGTACCGCTGCCGTCGAGATCGCCGGTCGCAAGCGCGAAGATGCCCGTCTTGTTCTCGGCGACGAAGAGCGCCCGCCGCTCGAAGGCGTCGCCCGGACGCGCGAGCAGCACGTCCACGCCCGAGCGCCAGGTCTCGAGCTCGAAGCTCAGATAGCCGACGGCCAGGTCGTCGCGACCGTCGCCGTCGAAATCGGCGGCAGCGACTGCCCGCACGTACGCCGAGGGGCGGAGCGCGGACACCGTAATGGCGCGCCAACCGCCGTCACGCGTGCCGAGGTTCACGAGATCGGTGCGCCCAAGCGTCCCGGACGCGGTCGCGAAATCGCGGATGCCGTCGGCGTCGAAGTCGCCGACCGCGATCGCTTGTCCAAACGCGGTCTTCGGATCGGTATCCGGCGCGCGCCGCCAACCTTTCGCCCCATCGTTCAGGAAGATCGCGGTCCCCATCGCCGCACCCGCCACGGTGCGTTGCGCGCCGCCGCGCGACATGTCGAGCCGCGGCCCTTCGCCGAGCGCCAGGATGTCGAGCCGGCCGTCGCGATTCCAATCGACGAGCTCGAACGCGCGCGACGAGAACGGCACGGTCCCGCCCGTACCCGGCTTCACGAGCTCGAGCCCGCGCCCCATGTCGGTGAAACCGCCGCGGCCGTCGCCGCGGAGCGCCGCGAAGCCGGAGAGGTGCGACGACAGGACGAGATCGACCTGCCCGTCACCGTCGAGGTCGGCGGCTGCCGCGTCGCCATAGTCGAACGGCAACGGCGGATACTTCGCGGCGCTCCACTGTCGCCAAGCTCCGCGCCCGTCGCCGAGAAAGAGGTGTGGGACCGGCCGACCGGTACGCGTCGGTCCGTGCACGAGGTCGATGGTACCGTCACCGTCGACGTCCGCGAGCGCGAAGCCGTCGCGCCACTGACCCTGCGTCGGCAAGCCCGCCCCGAACGGCGCGAACTGCACACGGTCGCTGCCGCGCACCTTCACGGCGTAGCTCGCGAGCACCTGTTTCCGATCGGCCGCCGGCGGCGTCGCCGCGGGCACCGGCACGATCTTCGACACGTCGTAGAGCTTGTAATGCCAGGTCGTCTCGTCCTCACCGACGAGATCGAGCGTGATCCCCCAGTTGGTGCGCACGTGCGTGGCGTCGAGGCGCGACGCTTGCTGCTTGGGAATCGTCCGCACGACGTACTCGCGCCCCTGATCGTCGCGCAGCGTCGCGGTGGAGCCGTGGTCCCGTTGCGCGTCCGACTCGGCCCCGCGATGCGCGGCACACCCGATCGCCACGACCATGCCGACGCCAGCCACGACGGTCGCAACCGTCCGCCATTTCCCCGCACCCATCCGCCACCCCCCGGAGCGCGCCGTATGGCTACGCTCGATGCGTCGACCCGACGCGCCGGCACGATACGCGACCACGCGAGGAAAACCCAGCGGGGTCAGCGCGAGGGCGCGTCGTACTCGGCGAGTACCCGCTCGGCTTCGCCCGCATAGTCGCGGGCCACGTCGGCACCCGATCCCAAGTGTGCCCGCGATGCGAGCTTGGCCTGCACGATCACGCGGTAGCAGGCCATGAGCAGCGTGAGAT
>JBDSJB010000537.1:0-3603 GCA_039917665.1 Binatia bacterium | reverse complement strand
CCCTTTTGCGCGTTGAACCACTTCACTTTCCCAGTGGGCACAAGATCCTCCTGCTCTGAAGCCTCGCCGGCGCGACCGAGCTCGCACCAACCAAAAACGCGGTCGCGATTAACATGGAACGGAATCGGCGAGCAAGAAATTTCGCACCAATCTGGCACATGAAAACCTGACGCAGAGCGGCGGTTGTCTCCACCGACCTCGTCAGTTATGAGCGCGATGCCTGCGGAGGGCCGTGAATGGCTGTCGATGCGAGACTGGTGACGCTGTTCAGCTACTACCGTGACGCGGAGCTGCGCGGCGCGACGTTGTTGCTGAAGCTCCTGCAGCGCATGGACGACCCCGACGCGCAGGTGAAGCTCACCAAGCACCTCGAAGACGAGGTGCGTCACGCCTGGCTCTGGACGAAGCGCATCACCGACCTCGGCGGGGTGCCCGAGAAGGTCGACGACGGGTATCAACGCCGCATCGGCCACGAGATCGGCATCCCGCGAACGCTCGAGCAACTCCTGGCGCTGACCATCGTGGTCGAGGAGCGCGCACTCAGCCGCTACCTGACGCACTTGGCGGCGCCCGAGCTGGACGACGAGACGCGCGTCGTGCTGCACGAGGTCACCAAGGACGAGAAGTGGCACCTGTCGTGGATCGAGCACAAAGTGCGCGAGATGGCCGGGCCTGAGGGCGCCGCGAGGATCGACGCGTTGCTCGCACGCTACCGCGACGTCGACCGACGCGTCTTCGCCGAGCTCGAGCTCAAAGAGCGCGTGACCTTCGGGTTCTCGCTCGCGGACGCCGCGGCGTCCTGACCCCGTGTCGCAGCCGATGACGCGGGGACGGGCCGCGCGTTATCGGCTCGAGTACGGCGCGCTGCGCTTGGTGACGGGCGTGCTCGGCGCCTTGCCACTCACGGTCGCCATGCGGCTCTCGGCGGGCGTCGCGGCGACGATCATTCGCCTCGTCGGGCATCTGCGCCGGATCGGCCTCGTCAATCTCGCGATCGCGTTCCCGGAGAAGAGCGAGGCCGAGCGTCTCGCCATTCTGATCGCGAGTTACCGCAACCTCGGCCGCATGATCGCCGAGTGCGCCCATCTCCACGCGATGACCGCCGCCAACGTCCGGGAGACGGTCACACCAGACGAAGGGCCGATCTGGACCGACGAGATGCTGCCGCATCTGGCGTCGCAGGGAGTCCTGATTCTCACCGGGCACTTCGGCAATTGGGAGATGTTCGCGTACGCGTACGGGCTCCTCGGGCATCCCGTCACGCTGGTGCACCAGACGATCAAGAATCCGCTCGTCGACGACTTCGTGGAAGGGCTGCGGAGCGGCGGCGGCACGCGGCTCTTTCGGAAACAGGAAGCGGCGCGGTCCGTGTTGCGCGCGCTCAAGGAACGGAAGCTGGTGGTGCTGCCGCTCGACCAGAATCAATCGCGCCGCGCCGGCATCTTCGTCGACTTCTTCGGTCTTCCCGCCAACACCAGCGACGGGCTGGCCCGGATCGCACTCCGGACGGGAGCGCCGATTTATCCCGCGTTCCTTTTGCGCGATGGCGACAGTGCGCGTCATCGCATCGTCTTCTTGCCTCGTGTGGAGATTGCCGGTATCGAAGACCGCGATTTAGCCGCGCGCGAGCTCACGCAACGCTGCACGGCCGTACTCGAAGCAATGATCCGCAAACACCCCGATCACTGGCTCTGGACGCACAAGCGCTGGCGCACTCGCCCGCTGGGTGAGCCCGAGCTCTACCGAGTTTGAGGAGACGAGCGATGGCAACCACGAAGCGCAGCACGAAGGGTCGCGCCACCGCGAGTGGCGCCAAGTCGACGGCCCGGACGCGCACGGTGAAGAAAGCCACGACGTCGAAGAAACCCGTCGCCAAGCTGAAGGCGGTTGCTAGCCCGAAGGCCACCGCGAAACCGAAAGCGATCCAGGCGAAGCCGACGCGTGCCGCCGCTCCAAAGCAAGCGGCGAAGAAGCCGGCTGAGCGCCCCGAGATCGTCGCGCTGAAGGCGAAGGCTTCCCGCGAGCGCAATGCTCTCGAGCGCCGTCTCACCGATGCGGTTCGCGAGATCGGCCTCCTCCGCCACCACGAAATGCGCGCCATCCAGTTCGAACGCCAGCTGGGGGAGCGCGACGCCACCATCGGTCGGTTGCAGACGCAGCTGACCGAGCTCGAGCGCCGTCCCGCCGAGCCGATCTACGTGCGTGAGATTCAGCAGACGCTCGCTCTCGTCGATCCGGTGAACGAGACGACGGTCGAAGCAGCCGACCTCGACGAGTTCGAGGACGACCGCCTCGGCGAAGACGCCGACCTCGCCAGCGACGAGGAGTAACGATCGGCCCCGGACCGTCGGTTTCCGACGGTCCGAGTGGGCACGAACGCTCGGAGCTGCGCCAGACCAGCGCGAAATTGCCTCCCGTCGAAGATGCCGAAGGACGTGAGGCATCATTCTCCTTGAATCCGCAATCCCAGCGGTTTAGCTTGATCGGGCTCTCACGTCATGGCGTGATGAGCGCAAGCACAGATGGGGCCGAAACCGCTGTCAATCTTGGGCTCCAGAGCGGTCGATTGCGATGTCGACGGAAAGTTCCGTCAGCCATCGTGCCGCTCGGATGGAAAGCCGCCGCAGCCGCGGCCGGCTTCGTCGTATCGGCACTTCAGATCGTAGGGGGACCCTGGACATGGCGAAAACGCGCGTACTGCTCGCTGAAGATCACACGGTGGTGCGGCAAGGACTCCGGAAGATTCTCGAGTCCGATGCCGAGATCGAGATCATCGGTGAAGTCGGCGACGGTCGCGGTGCCGTCGAAGCCGCCAAGCGTCTCCGTCCGACCGTCGTCGTGATCGACATCGGGCTTCCAGGCCTGAACGGCATCGAGGCGACGAGTCAGATCATGAAGGGCACCGAAGGCGTCAGCGTGCTGATCCTCTCGATGCACTCCGACGACGTGTACGTGCGGCAGGGACTGAAGGCCGGTGCGAAGGGGTATCTACTCAAGGACTCGGAAGATCTCGACCTGATCAAAGCGGTGAAGTCGTTGGCGCGGGGCGGATCGTATTTCAGCCCGTCAGTGTCGAAGGTGCTGCTCGCCGGATACTTGAACGAGTCGGGCCCCAACGCCGGCGAAGATGCGCTCGCGCGTCTCACCGGTCGCGAGCGCGAAGTTCTTCAACTCATCTCCGAAGGCAAGACCAACAAGGAGATCGCCCGCATCCTCTCGCTCAGCATCAACACCGTCGAGAGCCATCGGAAGCACGTCATGGAGAAGCTCGACCTCCACAACACCGCCGAGATCGTCCGCTTCGCCGTCCGCAAAGGCATCGTGCAGTAGGGTCGTTGTGCGGGAGGCGCCTGATTCACTTCAGGCGCCGACATGTACTAGCAGGGCGCGCGTAGCGTCGTATCGGCCGCCTGTGCTCATCGGTCGCCGACGACCGCGCGAGTCTCCCCCCGTGCGGCGTTTACTCGGGCGCGCCCTGCATCTCCCACCACCCCACCACCACTGACCCGCGCCGAGCGCGCGGCATTGCGAAAGCGAAATCAATTAGCTCGCGTGGCGCGAGCTCCAGCGCCAGCGCTCCCAGAACGTCTCGTTGCTGCCGGC
>JBDSJB010000536.1:0-7371 GCA_039917665.1 Binatia bacterium | reverse complement strand
CTCGTTCGGATCGCGTCCGGGGATGACCGGGTCCGCTTGCAGTGCCGCGGCTTCCTCGTCGGTGAGGACGCCGAGCCAGCGGGTCTCGCCGATCGGCAGGCCACGCAGCTGAAAGCGATCGGTCGCCGCAACCTCGGGACCGGGCACCACGAGGCTCGGCCGGTTCTTGGGGGCGGTCTCGCGGCGCTCGGCGTGGAGCGTGTCGTCGACGACCCACTGGGTCGAATCGGTGAGCGTGATCTGCAGGCCCTGCCCCCCGAACGCGACGAACCCCGGCGCGTCGACGAGCTTCCCGGCAAACGGCGGATTGATCGTCGTGAGCCGCGTCGTATCGGCGACGATCGTGCCGTCGGTGACGGACACACCAATGGGCTCGCGCACGTCGAGCCACAGCACGCCGCCGTCGAGGCCGAGCAGCTCGTACATCAGCGAGCCGTGGTCCTCGAAGGTCCTGAGGCGCGACTTCCAGATCAGCGTCGCGCTTGTCGCATCGAAGGCCCAGAGATCGAGGTGCAGCATCTGGCGCGCGAGGCGCATGCCGCTCCGACGCGTCCAGCGCAGCGGCACGATCCGCTCGGACTGCGTCGTCAGGAGATAGACCCGATCGCCCGGGCCGCGGAGCGCGCGGCCGCGCCGGTCCGCGGGCTCGAGGATGCGTTCCTCGCCCCGCACGAACGACGTGAGCGTGAGCCGCCAGAAGTCGGCCCCGAGCGCGATCGCGAGATACCCGACGTAGCCGAGCACCAGCGAGAGCAGCAGCGCGACGAGCAGACGCTTCGCCAGGTCGTAGCCGCTCCGCAGCTTCAGGTCGAAATCGAACATGCGAAGCGGAACGCTCTACCAGACGCGCTCGGCGTCGGGAAAAGCGTCCCGCTTCGTCAGAGATGAGGTGAGGATTCGCCGGCTCGTCGCCGTGCGGTTCCCCTTAGACGCCGTGCATGGCGAACGCGGCCCCCTGCGGGTCCACGCATTGCGCGACGCGCTCGCCGTCAGGGATCGCCATCGGTCCCATCCAGACCTGGCCGCCGCCCGACTTCACACGCTCGACGGCCGCGTCGAGATCGTCGACGCGCACGTAGTGCAGGAAGTGTGGCGCCAACGGGTAGCCCTCGGGACGTTTCATCATGCCGCCGAATTCGCGGCCGTCCTTGCCGTAGATCTGGTAGAGGCCGTTCGGGCCCATGTCGAAGGAGCGGGTCGTCTGCCAGCCGAGCAGCTCGCCGTAAAAGCGCAGCTCCTGCTCGACGTCGTTGCAGAGGAGCTCGTGCCAGATGACGTGACCAGGCAATCTCGCGTCGTCCAGCGGCCGATCGGGATAGGCGGGCTTGATCGTCGCCAGCACCGCGCCCTGCGGGTCGCCGAACATGCTGATGCGGCCGACGGTCGGGATGTCGTGGGGCAGGACCCAGCTCTTGGCGCCGAGCCCGATCGCCTGCTTGGTGAGGCCATCGACGTCGTCCGCCTTCACGTACCCGACCCAGGCCGGCGACGCGCTCGCCGCCTTGGTTTCCGGCGTCTGCTCCATCACGCCGCCGACGCCGACGTCACCGGCCGAGAGCACGAAATACGGCATGGGTCCGTCGAATTTCTGTGACGTCCAGCCGATCACGTCCTCATAGAACGCGAGCGCCCCCTGGATGTCGGTCGTTGCCAGCTCGAGCCAGATGAAACTTCCTTGTCCGCTCATGGGATCCCTCCTGTACGCAGTCGTCGTTCGGGGGGACCGCCGATCGACAGGCGGCTCAACGCTTCGATAGTCCGTGCTGCTGCAGTCGCCACACCAGTAGATCGACGCGGTCCTGGCCGAAAAACGCCTCGCCCTGGAACGCCATCGTCGGCACGCCCCAGTGGCCCGCCGCGAGATGATCCTCCTGGTTCTTGGCGATCTGCGCGTCGAGGGCCGCGGTGTCGCGCGCGACGACCGCATCGAGCTCGGCGAGATCCAACCCGGCGCGCGCGCTCGCGTCGGCGAGGTGCGAGCCCTCGTGCCAGCCGTCGATCTTGCCGTTCCAGATGACGGCGGAAATCTCGGCCACGAACGGCAGCCCCCGACCGCGCCGCGCCGCCTCGACCCCGAGCCGCGTCAGCCGATGAATGTAGGGCTGATCGGCCGCGACCTGACGGCTGGCGTAATCCTGAACGATCGGATCCGGCCGCGGCCAGCCGTAATCGATGCCGAGGTACTGCGCGATCCGCATCGTGTCGCGGAGCACATACGGCGGCCAGAGCGGATTCACGGTGTCGAAGAAGCCCGGGATGCGGACGGCGATCGGCAGCACCGGCCGCACGTGGACGTTCAGGTCGTACTCCGCCGCGAGCTCCACGAGCCGCGGCGTCACGAGGTAGGAGTACGGGCTCCGAAACGACCAGAACACGTCGATGTCGAGTGACGCCACGATTAGGCCTCTTTCCCCGCTCGCAACGCCACGAGCGACGGCACGGTCTCGATGTTGAGCTGACCTTCCAGACCCGCGGCGCGGTGATACGCGATCGCCTGCGCCTCGGGAGACCTCACCATCTGCAAGAGCGCCGCGCGGCTCGGATACTCGGCCAGCGCAATCTCGTCCCAGAGCCCTTCGACCTGGCCGAGGAAGAGCGAGGTCACCGCGCCGGCGTAGAGCACACGACCGCCGACGCCTTCGACGAGCTTCTCCACCGCGACGGCGTAGCGCTGATAGGCCTCGCGGCCGGAGAGCTCGGGCTCGCTGCCGTCGGGATACTGGGCCTTGGCGCGATACTTCAGGAGATTCACCATCACGATCGGCGCGCCGGGCGCGGGTTGCCGCAACCCAGTGATCTGCTCCGGCGTTGGATAGACGCGATTCTCGACCTGCATGACGTCTCCTCTAGTGGGTGTCAGCGCGCGCCGCGACCACACCGGGTCGCGCGGCGACGAGCCCCTGCTCTTCGAGAAAATCCGCGACGACACGCGCGAGCGCGCGATTGCCGTCGGCGTTCAGATGCGGGTCGTCGCGAAAGAAGAGCGCCGCCAGGTCGCGTTCGCGCTCCTGCAATGCGCGGGCGCTCGTCAACACCGGCACGCCAGCCGCACGGAAATCGCGCGCCAGCGGTCCGTATGGATCCGACGCCGCCGTGGCGAGCGCCTTCTTGCACGGCATCAACACGACCGCGACGGCGGCCCCGACCTCGGCCCCGCGCCGCTGCAGATCGGTCACTTCGAGACGCATCTTCTCATACGACCACGCGTCGAGATCAGCGACCGCGGGCCGCGCAGTTGGGGCATCGTGCCATTCGATCGACGATACCAGCACCTCGAACGTCCGGCTCTGGCGGACGGCCGCCGGAATCCAGCCGACGACCGAGCCGAGCTCGTACATGCGGGTGTGGCGCGCGTCGCGGCGGAGCAACCGGCCGTCTTCGACGTCGTAGAGGGACGATTCGTAGTTGTCGGAGACGTCCGAGCAATGAATGCCGAGCACGATGACGTCGGGGGCGAGCGCGAGGCCGTCGCGCAGCGCGTAGGTATACGACTGATCGGTGTTGTAACCCGGGACGCCGGCGTTCAACACCTGGACGTCGTGCGCGCGGGCTCGGAGCAGCGCCTCGACGACGGCGGGATAGGCTTCGGCGTCCTGCACGCCGTGGCCGTACGTGAACGAGTCGCCGAGTGCCAGGACGCGCTGCGCGCCGGGTCGCTTCACCGCGACCGCCGCGCCACGCAGGCCGAGCGCGTTGGTGTGCGAGATCTCGGTGAATTCCGGGCTCGACCAGCGCACCGCGTTCTCGGGACGCAGGCGATAGATCAAATCGGGATCGAGCTCGAAGCGCGCCGCCGATCCGGCCGCCAACCCCGGCAACCACGCGCGGAGGCCGAGCTCCAGCATTCCGAGCGCGACCACCACCGATGCGACGACCAGCCCGCCCCGCATCATCGCGTTCAGGCGGAGAGCAGCTCGAGCTTGTTCTTGGCCGCTTTGCCGATCTTCGTCCGCGGCTGCTTCTTCGCGAGGTGCGCGAGCACGTCCTCGGCGATCGCGCGGCCGGCGCTGTTGCTCTCGGCGAGCGCGAAGCCGGTGGCGTAGAGCTCGTCGGCGTCGAGCGCGCGCTCTTTCCGGAGCCGGGCCCCGGTCGCGAAGCCAGCCGCTTCGATCTCGACCAGCACGTCGAGCGCGGCGTCGGGTCGGCGAATCGGATTGTCGAGCCCGCGCCGCCGGCTCTTCAGCAGCGCGAGCGCGAGCTGGTAGCCGTCCTCGCCGTCGCTGCCCGGCAGCTCGCGGACGAGCGTGCGCAGGCGGGCGGCGTCCCGGGCGCGTCCGGCACGCAGAAAAGCCGTCGCCTGCTTGCGTAGGCCTTCGGCCGCGAACTCCGGCGCCGCCACGCGCAGGAACTGCAAGAACGCGCCTTGAATGCGATCGTCGGCGTCGAGCGCCTTCAGGTAGCGCTTCCAGATCAGATCGAGCGTCGGCCGGCGCCACGGCAACCCGTAGCCCGCGAGCGTCTCGGCCATCGTGAACGCGGCGCTCGCGTCGGTCGCGGCGATGAAGTGCTTCATCAGTGCCTGGCGCGCCTCCGGAATTTTCGAGAGCGACCCAGCCGCCGACCGCCGCACGGATTCCGCATCATCGAGACTCGACAGCAACGCGCTCACCGCGCGCGGCGCCTCGCTCGCCCCGAGCTTGCCGAGTGCGAACGAGCGGACGGCGGTGTGCGGGCTCTCCCGCAGACCCAACAGAAACGTCTGCGCGTCCTTCCCGAACTGGTGCGTCTCCAGCAGATCGAGGGCCGGACGGACGACGCGCGGGAAATCCGGATCGGCGAGCATCGCGGTGACCTTGCTCACTTCCTTCGCCTGCAGCTTCTCGTGGCGGAGGCAGGCCGCGAGCGCGCGCAGCGCTTCGGCGCGGGTGTCCGACGGATCTTTTCGCGTCGCTTCCGCGAGCAGCCACACCCGCGCGCCCGCAAGACCGAGGTTGCCCACCGTGCGAATGACCGCGAGCGTCGCCAGCGGGCTCGCAACGACCACCGGCCGCGTCGCGGCCGTCAGCACGTGCTCGAGAAATTGCGCGCGGCCCTTCTCAGGAAGCTCCCGTGTCCGCTCGTGCAGCGCGGCGACGGCAACGCGGACCAGCTCGGCATCGCCGCGCGCCAGCAGCTCGAAGAGCGCGCGCACGGCGGGTCCCGTGCCGATCGCGCCCAGCACCGTGACCGCGCCCGGCAACCAGGTGCGGGACGCCGTCTTGCCCGCGGCCGCGATGGCCGCGACGGCGCTGCCGCCGAGGTCGACGATGAGGCGCCGGACGCGTTCCCGCACGCCGTGGTCAGGCGTGTCGAAGAGCGGCACGAGCGCGGTCAGTCCGTCGGCCGGGCGGAGCTTCTCGAAGTAGCGGAGCGCGTATTCTTGGAGCACGGTCGGGCTCGTGACGGCCGCGGCGGCGACTTGCAACGCTTTCGCGTCGTCGATCTCGAGCTCGGCCAGCATGAGCATGGCCGCGGCGCGCCGTTCGATGTTCTCGGGTCCGGCGGCAAACGCGATCAGGGTGGTGGCGGTCTTGTCCATCACATCTCCGTGCGGCGGGGGTCAAACGCCGAAAATCGCACGAAGGACGACAGATCGCAATTTTCGCCAAGTCGCCGCGAGGCGGGAACGGTACGACGGCATCCGAAAGGAAAAACCCCATGGCTTCCATTCGCAAAGAGATCCCCGTCGACGCGGCACCCGCCTACTGCTGGGAGGTGCTGCGCGACGTCGACGCGCTCCACACCCGACTCGTGCCCGGCTTCGTCACCAACACCGTGCTCGAGGAAGGCGCGCGCGTCGTCACCTTCGGCAACGGCATGGTGGCGCGCGAGCTGATCGTCGACCTCGACGACGAGGTGCGCCGCATCGTGTGGTCGGTGGTCGGCGGCGCGTTCACCCACCACAATGCGTCGGTACAGGTCTACGACGACGGCCGCGGCGGCAGCCGCCTCGTCTGGATCGCCGACCTCCTCCCCCACGCCCTCGCGCCGCAGATTCGCGCGATGATCGACCACGCGGCGAGCGTGATGAAGCCGACGCTCGAATCCGGCGCCGGCTCTCACGTCCACGTCGTCGCGGGGTCGTAACGACAGGAGGGATCGAACATGCACGAGACGAGACGGCTTTGTGGTGCTGGCGGACATCTCCGACCCCGCCGCCCTCGGCTTGCAGCCGCACGTCGAGAACTACGAGCACTTCGGCGCCGTCGAGTGCTTCGTCGAGGAGGTCTGACCTCCGTTGCGACACGTCGGTCGCCCCGCTATCCGGGACGCGAACCAATAGCCCGGAGGAGACCGACGATGAAGTTCATGTGCCTGGCCTACGAGGACGAGCAGACGTTCAAAGAGATGTCGCAGAAGGAGTGGGACGCGCTCCGCGAAGAGACCGTCGCGTACGTGACCGATCTGCGAGACAGCGGGCACCTGATCTCCACCCACGCCCTGCAGAGCTTGCGCAAGACCGCGACAGTCCGCGTGCGAGGCGGGTCGAAGCTCGTGACCGACGGCCCGTTCGCGGAAGCCAAAGAGCAGATCGGCGGGTTCTTCTTGATCGACGCCAAAGACCGCGAGGAGGCCGTGCAGCTGGCGTCGCGGTGGCCGTCGGCGCGACTCGGCGCCATCGAAGTGCGCCCGATCGAGGAGACGCTCCCGACCGACAAGCGGTATTGATTCGACGCGCGGGCAACCGCGGTATCAATCGGCCTCTTGGGCGAGCGCGATCCATTGGCCGCGCGCCCGATCACTCGGCGTCGCGCCCTGTCGCCAGCAGCAGCGGCGCAGTCAGATCGGTGAGGCGCACGCGCTGGCGACCGGCGGCGTCGAAGTTGCCCGGATCGAGCCACTGCGTGCATGCACGCTCGAGCGCCGGCCACTCGAGCTCGGTCGCAGCGAACCAGGCCGTGTCGCGGTTCCGGCCCTTCAGCACCCACGCATGGCGGAAGATGCCCTCGTACGAGAGGCCGAGACGGAGCGCGGCCGCCCGCGACGGCGCGTTCAGCGAGTCGCACTTCCACTCGTAGCGCCGATACCCGAGCGTGAAGGCCTCGCGCATCATGAGATACATGGCCTCGGTCGCGGCGGGCGTCCGCTGCAACAGCGACGAGAACCGCAAGTGGCCGACCTCGATGGAGCCCGCGTTCGGATCGATGCGGAGGTAGGAGGCGGCGCCGACGGCGCGCCCGGTCGACGGGTCTACGATGGCGTAGAAAAGCGGATCGTCGCCGAGACAGGTCTTGTCCATCCAGGTGCGAAACGCCGCCGCGTCCTCGAACGGCCCGTAGGGCAAATACGTCCAATGGCGCGCGTCGGCGTCGAGCGCGTAGGCCGTCAAGAGGTCGGCGGCGTGGCGATCGGGATCGAGCGGTTCGACGCGACACCAGCGGCCGCGCATGA
>JBDSJB010000535.1:0-5433 GCA_039917665.1 Binatia bacterium | reverse complement strand
AAAGGTTCGGGGAGATCGAAGCGGGCAAAACTCAGCGCCCCGCGCGCGCGACGGAGAACGCCGGGACGCAGACCGCCCAATACTCGCACTCGACCTCGAACGGGTTCGCGTAGGTGACCGTCGTGCCTTTCGGGACCGTAATGCTCTCGCCAGCGGTGATCTCGGTGCGCTCGCCGCCATGCTCGACCACGAGGCGACCGCGGACCATCAGCGTCATCTCGTCGAACTGCGGTGTCTGCGGTGCCTCCGACCATCCGGGCGGCGCGATCATGTGGGCGATGCTCACGTCGTCGCGGCGATCCGACGCCAGGCCGCAGTGCTCGTCGATGATCTTTCCGCCGGGGACTGGGATCCGTACGAATTCGTTCTTCCGCAATGTCGGCATGGGCTTCGACTACGCGCGTGTCCGTTCGCATGCAACGGCCCCGGGGGGTTTCATCCGTGGGAGGGCCCGGTTATCCAAAGGCGTGCAACGCGTGCCCTGGCGGGTGATCGCCACCTGCCTCGTGCTCGCATCGACGGCCGTGCACGCACGCGCCGATTCGCCGGACGCGACGCCGGAAACTCCGGCCGTCGACACCCGCCCCGCCGGATCACTTGGCGCCGACGTGCCGCGCGGCGCGGTCGAAAAGTTCCTGACCGCGTGTCACGGCAACGACTACGTCCACGCGGCCGAGTTTCTCGACCTGCGGAAGATCCCACGCGCCTCCCGCGTCGAGCGTGGACCGCTCCTGGCGCGCGAGCTCGAAGCGGTGCTCGAGCGCAACGTCGCCCTCGATTTCCATCTGCTGAGCGACGAGCCCGAGGGCGAGCGCGACGACAGCCTCCCCGCCAACCGCGAGCTGCTCGCCATCGTCGAGACCGAAGCCGGGCCGGTCGAGCTGGTGCTCGAGCGCGGCTCCGTCGACGCCGGACAGATGTGGCGCGTGAGTGCCGACACGGTGGCCCGCATTCCTGCGCTCTACACGGAGCTCGGCTACGGGCCCTTCGCCGATCGCCTGCCGGCGCCGCTCGTGACGCTGCGGTTCCTCGGCGTGCGGCTTTGGCAGTGGCTCGGCCTCGTGCTGCTCGTCACCTGCGCGGCGGCGACCGCCTGGTTCGCGACCGCATTCCTCGCGCGTATCGGGGAAAAGATCCTCCAGCGCGCCGGCTACGACGTGCGCTTCGCGACCCACACGATCGGACCCATCCGGTTGCTGCTCGCGGTCGCCATCACCGCCGCCGGGTTGCCGTTCCTCGCCCTCGCGCTCGCGCCGCAGCACTTCTTCATCGGCATCGAGAAGGCGCTCCTCATCGTCGCGTTCACCTGGACCGTGCTGCGCGCGATCGACGTGATGGCGACGCGCGCCCAGCGTCGCTTCACGCAGCGCCGCCAGCTCGGCGCCGTGTCGATGGTGCCGCTCGGCCGGCGGGTGATCAAGATCGCCATCGCGGTCCTCGCGGTCGTCGCGGCGCTGCAGAACTTCGGTTTCAACGTGACCGGCATTGCCGCCGGCCTCGGCATTGGCGGCCTCGCCATCGCGCTGGCCGCGCAAAAGACGGTCGAGAATCTCTTCGGCGGCGTGACCCTCATCGCCGACCAACCGGTGCGCGTCGGCGACATGTGCCGGTTCGGCGACGCCGAAGGAATCATCGAGGACATCGGCCTCCGCTCTACCCGCATCCGCACGCTCGATCGCACCGTCGTCACCGTGCCGAACGCCCAATTCTCCGCGATACCGCTCGAGAACCTGAGCCGGCGCGATCGCATTCTCGTCATGACGACGCTCGCCCTGCGGAACGAGAGCGGCGCCGTACGCGTGCGCGAGATCCTCGACCGGCTGCGCAGCATGCTGACCGCGCAACCGAAGGTCGATCAGACGACCGCGCGGGCGCGCTTGGTCCGCATCAGTCCCCAGGCCACGGAGATCGAGCTCTTCGCGTACGTGCTGACCACCAGCTACACGGAGTTCGTCGAGCACCGCGAGCAGATTCTGCTGGGGGCGTTGGAAGCGATCGGCGACGATCTCACCACGTTGAAATAAGGCGCTCGACGGGACGCGGGCGATCGCGCTAGGACCGCGCCCATGCTGAGTCACGTCGATCGCGTGCAGCTCGTCGTTGCCGACCGGCGCACCGCCGCGGCGCCCTTCGTCCGATTGCTCGACGCCGCCGTCACGTCGGAGGACGCGGTCGGTCCGCTCGGCGCGCGCCGTACCACGCTCGCCGCCGGACATGCCGCGATCGAGCTGCTCGAGCCCGATGGCGCCGGTCCCGTCGCCGATCATCTCGCGGCGTCCGGGCCGGGCTTGTTCGCGGCGGGATTCGCCGCGCCCGATCTCGATGCGCTCCGCCATCGCTTCGCCGAGCGCCGGATCGACTTCGCCGAGGCCGACCATCAACTGTTCCTGGCACCGGCCGCGACCGGCAACGCTGGCCTCCGCTGCGTACTCTCCTCTGAGCGCGACGGCGCCCCGGCGGCCCCAGGGCTCGTCACGCACCTGTACGAGGTGACCAATCTCGTCCCGGATTGGGAAGCCGCAAGCGCGCATTACACCGACCTCTTCGGGCTCGACGCCACGCGCTTCTGTCCGATCGCGAGCCCCGAGTACGGCTACCGCGGCACCCTCACGATGTTCGATCCGCGCGACCGTCTCGACCGCATCGAGGTCATCACACCGCACGACCTCGCAAAAACGATGGGCCGCTTCATGAGCAAGCGCGGTCCGTCTCTGTATATGTGCTTCGCGGAGGCCCCCGACCTCGGCGTCATCCGGCAGCGTCTCGAAACCCACGCGCCGTCGGACTGGACCGGCTCCACGCACGAGGCCGTCCCCGACACGCTCTTCATTCATCCCAAGGCACTCAGCGGTCTGATGATGGGGGTCAGCCGGACCACGGTCGGATGGACGTGGTCGGGGCATCCGGAACGGGTGCGGCCCAGCTAGTCCTTCGGACGCGCCCTGTGCCAGTTCGACCCGCCCGGTGCGCCACGACGCGAGCGGGAGCGCGCGGGCGGCACACCGCGAGGAGCAACCCCGCGCCAGCCCGAGCGAATGCGCTGGCCCTCGCCTTGCTTCGACCGCTCTGCCGACTGGAGGTCGCCCCCCATGCGCCATGCGAACGCCGCCCCCGACTACCGCCGTGCTGCCCATTTTTCAGACGGTGCCTTTCTCGCCGCCGCCTTGGCAGTGATCGGCATGACCGCACTGGTGGCGCTCGGGGCGCGCTCCTGGATCGATCAACCGTTCGCCGGCTTCTTTCTGCGCGCCGACCGGACGATCGCCGCGATCGGCCGCTCCGACTGGTCGGGCGCGATCGGCACGCGGCTCTTCGACCGCACGCTGGTCGCGATCGACGGCGTCCCGGTCAGCGACAGCGACGCCCTGCAGCGCCGGGTCGGCGCGAAGCCGATCGGCAGCCCGACCGCCTTCACGGTGACCGACGGCGCCACGACCGACACCGTGACGATCGCCTCCCGCCGCTTCACCCGCGCCGACTACTGGGCCGTCTTCGGCGCCTACCTCGCCACCGGCCTCGGATACGTCCTGCTCGCGATCCTCGCGGCGTGGGCACTGCCGGCGCGTCGACTCGGCCGGGCGCTGCTCTTTCTCGGCGGCGTCGGCGGGCTCTTCATGTGGTCGTCGGCCGACCTCTACCCGCCGGGCGCGTCGCTCCGGATACACGCCCTCGCCGCCGCGTTCCTGCCCGTCACCCTGCTGCAGTTCGCGCTCGTCGTCGGCCGCGCCCGCGGCCGGTTCGTCCGCGCGGCGGTGCCGGTCGCCTGGACCGCCTCGGTGATCGCAGCGATCTCGATGCAGATGCTGCTCGGCGACCCGGCGACGACGCGGGCCGTGCAAGCGACCTGCGACGCCACGCTCGGCTTCGCCCTCGCCGCGGCGACCATCGGCGTCGCGCGCCGCGTGCAGCTCGGCGTCGAGCTCACGCCGCTCGTCGCGTGCACGGCGCTCTTCGGGCTCGGCATTCCCGCCGCGATCTACCTGCTCGCCGGTACGCTCGGCGGCATCCCCGTGAATGCGAGCGCGACCCTCGCATTGCTCTTTCCCCTCGGGATGAGCGTCGCGCTCGTCCGCGGCGACCACGCGCTCCTCGCCCGTCCGCTTCCGCGCTTCGCGGCGAGGCGCTCGCGTTGATCGCAACGACGTGGACCAAACGGCCGCCGACGGCTAGGGTGCTGCCCCATGTCTGACATCATTCCGCCACTGTTTCGCGAGCTCCGTGACCTCGCCGGCAATTATTGGTGGAGTTGGCAGCTCGACGGCCCGGAGGTCTTCCGCGACATTTCCCGCAGCCTTTGGGAAACGTGCGGACACAATCCAAAGAAGCTCCTCGACGAGACGCTCGCAACGCGACTGACCGAGCTCGACATCGATCCGCACTACCGGACGCGCGCCCTCGATCTGCTGGACCGCTACCGCGGCGCCATGGTGCCGCCGGCCGCGCCGGTCGTGGGGCTCGACCCGAACGTCAGCCCCGAGCGGCCAATCGCGTACTTCTCGGCCGAGTTCGCGATCCACGAGTCGTTGCCGATCTATGCCGGCGGTCTCGGCGTCCTCGCCGGCGATCATCTCAAGTCGGCGTCGGATCTCGGCGTCCCCCTCGTCGGCATCGGCCTCCTGTATCGGCAAGGCTACTTCCTCCAGGACATGGACCGCTCGTCCTGGCAGAACGAGCGCTACGTCGACCTCGACGTCGGCACCATGCCGATCGAGCGCGTGACGGCGGCCGACGGCCGTCCGCTGTCGGTCACCGTGCTGATCCATCGTCGCTCCGTGCACGTGAGCGTGTGGCGCGTGCGCGTCGGTCGGATCTCGCTCTACCTGCTCGACACCAACCGCGAGGACAACGAAGAGCGCGATCGCTGGATCACCGGCCACCTCTATGGCGGCAACCAGGACACGCGACTCGTCCAAGAGCTCACGCTCGGCTTTGGCGGCGTCCGCGCGCTCCGAGCGATCGGCCTCCAGCCGACCGTCTTCCACATGAACGAAGGCCACTCTGCGTTCCTGACGCTGGAGCTCCTTCGCGAGGAGCTCGCCAAGGGCACGCCGCTCGAGGAGGCCAAGGCCAAGGTGAAGAGCCAATGCGTCTTCACGACGCATACGCCCGTCACCGCCGGCCACGACGTGTTCGGCGTCGAGTTCATGGACACCCACCTCGCGTCCTACTGGACCGAGCTCGGGCTTTCGCGCGATCAACTGCTCGCGTTCGGCCGACGCCGTCCCGACGATCATTGGGAGCCCTTCGGCATGACGCCGCTCGCAATGCGGTTCGCGCGCTCGGTGAACGGCGTCAGCCGGAAACATGGCGAAGTCTGCCGGGAGATGTTTCGCGACTTCTCGCCCGAGCGTGAGCCCGCGGCGGTGCCCATTCGTCACGTCACCAACGGCATCCACGTTCCGACGTGGGTGGCGCCGGTCGCACGTACGCTGC
>JBDSJB010000534.1:0-8184 GCA_039917665.1 Binatia bacterium | reverse complement strand
TCGGCGAGTACCCGCTCGGCTTCGCCCGCATAGTCGCGGGCCACGTCGGCACCCGATCCCAAGTGTGCCCGCGATGCGAGCTTGGCCTGCACGATCACGCGGTAGCAGGCCATGAGCAGCGTGAGATGGACGCCGCGCCACCCGTCACGCCAACCGCCGTGGCGGCCATAGCGGACGAGCCATTCGCGCAGCGCCGCTCCGATCGCCTTGCCGACGTTCGCGCGCTCCCCTCTGGCATGGGCATGATCCGCTTCGACGCTCGTGTAGCGGTCGAGGCGCGCCACGAAATCGTCGACGTCGGTGTAGTTGAAGTGCACGAGCGCTTCATCCGGCGCGTACGGCAGCTCGAGGAGACGGGCACCGGCGACGGCGTGGATCGGCTCGTGGATGCGGGTTGGCAGGACGACCGACCCGGGCCGAAAGAAGCGGCAATGCCGGTCGCGATCGGGATTCCAGCCGGTGTGCAGGAGGGGAGCACCGAGCAGATAGTTCACCCGCGGGATGCGCACGACGTCGACGGCGTCGGCCGCCACGATCGCCGCGAGCCGGCGGCTGAGGGCGACGGGCACGAGCTCGTCCGCATCGAGCAGCAGGACCCACGGCCGCGTCGCCTGCGCGACGGCAAAGGCCCGCGCCGCCTCGACGCAATCGGCGCGCGGATGGGACACGACGCGGGCCCCGTGCTCGCGCGCCATCGCGACCGTCCGATCCGTGCTCATCATGTCGACCACCACGATCTCGGCCGTCCACGACGCGACGGAGCGGAGGGCGTAGGCGAGGTAGCGCTCGGCGTCGAGCGTATTCACCACCACCGAAATCGCCGCCGTCATCGCGCGTCCCTCATGCCGCCGCCGGCGTCTGCGGACAAGATGTACGGCGCGAGCACGGCCGCGAAAGTCGGCTCAGGTGACATTCGTCAGCGGCTCGTCGGCGGCGATCGCGTCGGAACGTACGTCACCGAACGGCCGGCCGCGATCCGTTGGACGACGAGCCGGATCACGAGCCGCGGTCCGCGACCGCAAGCAGCGTCCCCTGCTCACCGATCGGAGCCAGCGCGCGGGTCGGACCCGCGGCGGCGCGCGCGGCCGCGAGCAGGGCCGCGGACGGAAATGCGACGCGGACGCGCTCCCACTCCGCAGCAGTGATCGTTGCCGCCGCCGCGACGCCGAGCCGGAGCTCGACGGCGTCGTCGCATTGCGCAACGAGCTCGACCAGCGCCGTCGGCGCGAGATCCGTCACGAGCACGACCCGCGGGACGACGTTCACGGCGGCGGCGATCCGCGCGAGCTCCCGCAGGCGAGGCCCGTCGGTGTCCCACCAGAATCCGACCGTCCGCGTGTGGATCGCGGTCGCCGTCGCGAGGGCGAGGAGCGCGATCAGCACGCTCCGACGCGGCCGCGCGGCGGCGATCCACCCACCGACGGCGAGCTCCGCTCCGAGCCAGGACGGCACGAGATAGCGCGCGACGGCCGATCGCCGGCCGCCCATGACGAGATCCATCAGCGCGAGGGTGGCCCAGGGCACGGCGGCGAGCCGACGGACGAAGCCGCGCCCACCAGGCAGCGTCGGGGCGGAGAAGAGCAGGCTCAGCGCCACGACGCCCGTCACCGCGACCCCGAGCAGCAGCCAGATGCCGGTCGCGATCGGCGTGGGGACCTCGGAACCGATCAGCCCACCCTCCCCGCCCGGACGGAGGAAGACACTGGTTGCGATCCCGAGCCACGCCCGCACGTGGGCGACGATGGTGGTCGGCTCTCCCACCCAGGCGGTCGTCTCCGCCATTCGTGTCGTCTGCGACCACGCCCCGACGCTCACGATGGTCCATGCCGACACCGCCATCCCACTCGCGGTCCAAAAACGCCGCCCACCCGCCAGGGCGGCGACCGCGGGAATCACCAGCAGGGTGAGCGGGTGCACCGCAAGCGCCGCCACCAAGGCGATACCGGCAACGAGCCACCGGAAGACGCCGGCACGCTCACGGGCGCGGAGCGTCGCGAGCACCCAGACCAGGAGCGCCAACGACCAGAGCGCATACGGCCGCGCCTCGGCCGCGTAACGGAGGTGGAGCGGCGAAAGCGCCACGAGCGCCGCCACGGTGCTCGCCGTTTCGGTGGGCCCGAAGAGTCGCCGTGCCAAGAACCAGGCCGCACCGATCGCGAGCGTACTCGCCACTGCCGACAGCCTGCGGACGGCGGGCAGCGTGTCGCCGACGATTCGTTGCCAGACGGCCGCCGCGAGGAAGTAGCCTGCACCGCTCTGCGGCTCGTCCGCGAGTGCCGCATCGACGACGGCGTCGACCGACGCGGGACGCCCGAGCACGTCGGCCCGAGTGAGCGGCCGACCGTCGTACCAGACCCGCAGCTCGCGCTCGCTCCGCCCGCTCAGGTGCAGCAGCGTCGCCGCTTCGTCGTACCAGAGCGGTCGCCGGTCGAGCCCCTCGCAGCGAAGGAGCACACCGGCCAGCACCGCGGCGAGCAGCACCCAGCGAATGAAGCCTCCGCGCTACGCCGTCGTGCTCAGCTCTCGGATGCGACGGCCGCGAGGTAGCGCAGCAGCGTGCGGACGCCGAAGCCAGTGCCGCCCTTCGGCGCGTACGGCAGACCCTTCTCGAGAAACGCCGGACCGGCGATGTCGAGATGGACCCACGGCGTCGAGCCGACGAACTCCTGCAGGAAGAGCGCGGCGGTGATGCTGCCGGCGTGACCGCCGCCGATGTTCTTCAGATCGGCGACAGCGCTCTTGATGTCGTCTTTGTACTCGGCGACGAGCGGCAGCTGCCAGAGCGGCTCGCCGGTCTCGACGCTGATCGCGAGGAGACGGTCAGCGAGCTTCTGATCGTTGGCGAAGAGGCCCGCGACCTGCGTGCCGAGCGCCACCATGCAGGCGCCGGTCAACGTCGCGAGGTCGATGATGGCATCGGGCTTCAGGTCGGCCGCGAGCGTGAGCGCGTCGGCGAGCACCAGACGGCCCTCGGCGTCGGTGTTCAGAACCTCGACGGTCTTGCCGTTCCGGAAGCGGATGACGTCGCCGGGCTTCTGAGCTTTGCCGCCCGGCAGGTTCTCGGTGATCGGAATGAACGCGTCGACGTTGACCGCGAGCTTCAAACGGCCGAGCGCGATCATGGTGCCGAGCACCGCCGCGGCGCCTGCCATGTCGCACTTCATCGTCTCCATGCTCTTGGCGGGCTTGAGCGACAGGCCGCCCGAGTCGAACGTGATGCCCTTGCCGACGAGCGCAATCCGCTTCGTGGCGCCCTTCGCCTCGTAGCGGAGGCGCAGGAATCGCGGCTCCTCGTTGCTGCCACGCGCGACGGCGATCAGGCCCGCGAGATTCTCCGCGGCGATGCGCTTCGGCTCCCAGACCTCGACGCCGATGCCGGCCTCCTTGCCGAGCTTCTTCGCGACGTCGGCAATGAACCTCGGCGTCTTCACAGCCGCCGGCTCATTCACGAGATCGCGCGCGAGCACGACCCCGGCGAGCGTGATGTCGATCGAGCGCCAGAGCGACTCGAGCGCCTTCTCATCAGGGGGATCGTTCAGGACGAACGTCAAGTCGGTGATTTCCTGCGGGGTCTCGCCACCGGATTTGTATTTGCCGAACGTGTACGCGGCGAGCGTGAACCCTTCGACGAAGGCCGCGAGCTGCGTCGGGTCGACGAGCCGCGGGCCCAGCGCGACCACGACGCGCGCCGCACCGACCGAGGCCGCGAGGTGGCGCGCCGTTCCGCCCGCGCGCCGCCACGCTTCCAGGTCGAGCCGGGCGTCGTCGCCGAGGCCGACGAGCGCAATGGCTTGTCGGCGCGGACCCTGCAGCGGCAGCACGTTCGCCTGCCCTTCCCGTCCGCGGAAGCGAGCCGCGGCCATCGTGCGCTTGAACGTCGCCGCGCCGACCTTGCGCGCGAACGCGCGGAGCGCAGCGCCATCTTCCTCACCGGTCGCGACCGGCACGATGACGACGTCGGCCACCATCGCCGTCGCGTCGCCTCCACGCACTCGAATCAGCATCGGTGGCTTGTAGAAGCTTTCATCCGCGCAAGCAATTGCGTTGCACGCAGCGCAAGCAATTACGTTGCACGCTGGTTGCAGCGTTGTGCCGCGCCCGCTACCGTCCGCCGCCATGCGACCTCGCACCGGCTGCGCGGCCCTCGTCGCCGTGCTCGCCACGCTGCTCGTCGGGTGCACGTCGAGTGCGCCCACTGACTCCTTCAAGGTCGCGCTGCTGAATCCCGGACCGATCAGCGACGCGGGATGGAACGCCGCCGCGTACGAAGGATTGCTCGCCGTGCGCGATCAGCTCGGCGCCGAGGTCAGCCAAGCCGAGACGCGCACGCCGCCCGAGTTCGAGCAGGCGTTCCGCGACTACGCGCGCCGCGGCTTCCGCTTGGTGATCGGCCACGGCTTCGAGTTCCAAGACGCGGCCGCACGCGTCGCCCCGGATTTTCCGCAGACGGTCTTCATCACGACGTCGGGGAACACCCTTCGGCCGAACGTCGCGCCGATCGTCTTCCGACTCGAGGAAGCCACGTTCGTGCTGGGCGAGCTCGCCGCCCGCATGGCACCAACCGCGTCGGCGTGCGCCGTCGGCGGCATGGAGATTCCGTCGGTGAAGAGCACGTTCATCGCGTTTCAAGCCGGCGCCGCCCACGCGAAGAAGGATTACCCGGTCACGTTCTCGTATCTCGGCAATTGGGACGACGTCGGCGCCGCCCGCACCGCGACCCTGGCGCTCATCGATCGCGGCTGCCGCTTCATCCTGCAGAACGCCGATGCGGCGGGTCCCGGGGTGTTTCAGGCGGCCGCCGAGCGCGGCGTGTTCGCCTTCGGCTCGAATCGCGCCCAGCACGAGGTCGGGCCGGCATCGGTGCTGGCGAGCGCCGTCATCGACATTCCGGCGGCCTTCGTGGCAGTCGCCCGCGAGGTGAAGGACGGCTCGTTCAAGAGTCGCATCATCGAGAAGCACATGGCCGACGGTGCGATCGGGGTCGTGTACAGCCCGACGCTCGAGGTGAAGATCCCCGTCGACATCCGCACCAAGGTCGATGCGACGGCCGCCGCGATCGTCGCTGGCACCCTGAAAGTTCCGACGGCGGAGTTCTGATTGCGTCGTCGCCGCTGGCGGCGCGGGTGGACGCCGTCACCGCTCGCGGCGCGGATGGCCCCGTCGCTGCTCGCGGCGCGCATGGATTACCGAGCGCCATGACCGCACCGCGGCTCGCGCTTCAGGCCCTCACCAAGCGTTACGGCGCGTTCACCGCGCTGGCGCCGCTCGATCTGCAATTTCCCGCCGGCCGCATTCACGGCATCCTCGGCGAGAACGGCGCCGGCAAGTCGACGTTCGTTCGTCTGATCGCCGGCGTGACGCGTCCCGACGGCGGCAGCATCGCGATCGACGGCACGCCGCTCGTCGGCGGCGATCCACGCGCGTCGCGTGCGGCCGGCGTCGGCGTCGTGCACCAGCACTTCGCGCTCGTCGGCGCGCTCTCGGTCGCTGAGAATCTCGCGCTCGGACGGCCGGAAGCGACCGGTCCGTGGATCGCGCCCGCGCGGCTCGCCGCCGAGGCCCGCGCGCTCGCGGACGCCCATGGTCTCGACATCGGCGACCCGACGGCCGCCTGCGCTGCGCTCCCGGTCGGCACGCAAGCACGCATCGAGATCCTGCGCGCGCTCTCGGCGTCGCCGCGTGTGCTGTTGCTCGACGAGCCGACCGCGGTGCTCACTCCGTCCGAGACCGACGAGCTCTTCGCCAGCCTCCGCCGCCTCCGCGCCGCCGGCATGCTCGTGCTCTTCATCACGCACAAGCTCGAGGAGGCGCTCGGCCTCTGCGACGCCGTCAGCGTGTTCCGGCGCGGCGCGCTCGTGACGACGGTCGGCGCTCATGACGTCACCGCGCGCGAGCTCGCCAGCATCATGGTCGGCGCCGAGGCGGCGGCGGCGGTCGCCGCGCCGCCAAAGCCGAGACGCGCGGAACGCAGCCCAGAGCCGCTCGCGCTCGTCGTCCGCGGTTGCTCCACCGACGCGGCATCCGGACGCGTAGCCCTCGCCAGGGTCGACCTCACGCTCGCGGCAGGCGAGATCTGCGGCATCGCCGGTGTCGACGGCAACGGTCAGGACGAGCTCGCGGCGGCTCTCACGGGCCTCACGCCGCGTCAGGGCACGGTCGTCGTGCACGGCAAGACGCTCGCGGCGAACGACGTGCGGGCCGCGAGCGACGCCGGCGTCGCCCTCATCCCCGGGGATCGGCGGCGCGAGGCGTTGGCGCTCGGTCTCTCGGTCGTCGAGAACGCGATCCTGCCGCGCCGGCTGCTCGGGCGTTTCAGTCGGAGTGGGCGGCTCGACCTCGGTGCCGCGCGCGCGTTCGCGACGGCGCTGACGCACGAGTATCGCGTCGTCGCGCCGAGCCTGAGCCATCCGATCGGCACGCTTTCAGGCGGGAACCAGCAACGCGTCGTCATCGGCCGGACGCTCGCGCTCGCGCCTCGCGTCCTGGTGGCGGTGAATCCGACGCGCGGGCTCGACATCCAGGCTGCCGCGCAGATCCACGCGCTCCTGGCCGCAAGCGCCGCCGGCGGCGCCGCCGTACTCGTGCTCTCGACCGACCTCGACGAGCTCGCGCGCGTCTGCGATCGGCTCTTCGTGCTGTATCGGGGGCGACTTTCCACGGCGATCGCGCCAACCGACCGGGCTCGCGCCGGCGCGTTGATGGCGGGGCTCGCCGGATGACCCGGATCGACGCGCGCATCGACGCACGTACCTGGCTCCTGCCGGGCGGGGTCGCCGCGACGGCGCTCGTCGTCAGCTGCCTCGTGCTGGTCGCGGCGCGCGTGAATCCCGTCGTCGCGCTCGCGGCACTGGCGCAGGGCGCTGCCGGCGATCGATTCGCGATCGCGGACACGCTCATCAAGACGTGCCCGCTGGTGCTGACCGGTCTCGCGGTCGCGATCGCGTTTCGATCCGGCGTCTGGAACATCGGCGCCGAGGGTCAGCTCTTGATGGGCGCGCTCGCCGCGACGGCCGCGGCCGGCAGCGTCGGCGCGTTGCCGCGGCCGGTGGCGCTCGTCATCGTCCTCGTGAGCGGCGCCGGTGCCGGTGCGTTCTGGGCGTGGCTCGCGGCCGCCCTGAAGGTGCGGCGGAACGTGAGTGAGGTGATCGCGACGATCATGCTGAACTTCGTCGCCGCGCGGCTCGTCGGCTTCGCCGTGCACGGCCCGCTGATGGAAGCAGGCGGCCGCTATCCGCAGAGCGACGCGTTGCCGGCGTCGGCGCGGCTGCCCGCGACCACCGATGGGCTCCATCTCGGCATCGCGCTCGCGATGCTGCTGCTGCCGCTGGTGTGGATCCTTCTCCATCGCACCACGCTCGGCTTCCGTTGGCGCGCGACCGGCGACAACCCGCACGCCGCGCGCATCGCCGGTCTCGCGCCGGGACGCGCACTGATGACGGCGATGCTCGTGAGCGGCGGTCTCGCTGGGCTCGCCGGTGCCGTCGAGGTGACGGGCGTCACGGGCCGGCTGTTCGAGCAGTTCTCGGGCGGCCAGGGCTACACGGCGATTGCGGTCGCCTTGCTCGCGCGCCTCGAGCCGTTGGGGGTCGGGTTGTCGGCGCTGTTCTTCGGGGCGCTCGCCGCGGGCTCGGGAGCGATGCAGCGCACGGCAAACGTCTCCGCGGTCTTCGTCGCGGTCATCCAAGCGACGGCGATCTTGGCGCTGCTCGCCGCCGACTCGCCGTGGATAGCGCGCGGTCGCGCGCTTTTGATGACGCGGCATCGCGCGCTCGAGATGGCTCGCCGGCGCGCGAAGGGACGGCCCGCGTGAGCGAGACGATCCTCTTGCTCGCCGGGTCGGCGTTGGCGCTCGGAACGCCGCTCCTCCTCGCCGCCCTCGGCGAGCTCGTGTGCGAGCGCGCTGGCGTCATCAACATCGGCGTCGAGGGGCTGATGCTGACGGGCGCCTTCGCGGGCTTCCTCGCGTGCTGGGCGAGCGGGAGCCCACTGATCGGGATGGCGGCCGCGGGACTCGCTGCCGTGCTGCTCGGACTCGTGTTCGCAGTGTGGGTCGTCGGGCTCGACGCCGACCAGGTCGTGGCCGGTGCCGCCCTCAATATCCTGGCGCTCGGCCTCACGGGCGTTGCGTACCGGGCCTTCTTCGGCGTCACCGGCTCGGCGCTCAGCGTGACGACCTTCGCGCCG
>JBDSJB010000533.1:0-6461 GCA_039917665.1 Binatia bacterium | reverse complement strand
CTCGCGCAGGGTGTCGACGTCACCGATCACCACCGACCGCACGCGCCTGAGGCGCGCGTGCCGCAACGCCTTCAGGATCACCTCGGCACCCACCCCGGCGGGGTCACCCAAGGTGATGCCGAGGGGCAAGATCAAAGAAAGGTCTCGACGTGGTGCCGCGAGCGCAGATCTTGGTTCATCCACCGGTCGTACCGCGACTCCATCGCTTCTTTGTAGAGCTTCTCTTTGATCTCTTCGCTGACGTCCGCGAGCGGCTTGTGGGTGTCGCCGATGCTCTTTTCGACCTTCAGGATGTGAAAACCCTGCGCGTTGGTGATGAGCGGGCTGACCTGGCCAGCCTGCAAGCTCTTCACGGCCTGCGCGAACTCGGGCTGCATTTCCCTCGGGTCGACCTCACCGATGTCGCCGCCGTCCTCGGGCGCCGGCCCCTGCGAATGCTCCTTCGCGAGCTTGGCGAAGTTGCCACCGTCGGCGGCGAGCTTCTGCACTTCCTCGGCTTTGGTACGGATCTCGGCCTTCTCCGCTTCGCTCGCGTTGTCGGGCACGAGGAGCGAGATCAACCGCGCGTGCAGCTTTGGCGTCGCGCCGTACTCCTCGAGGTGCGCTTGATAGTAACGCTCGACCTCTTCGGGCGAGACGTTCACCTTGGTGCGGATCTCGCGGTTGATCAGGTTGGCGCGCTCGATGTCGGCCCGCACCTGCACGCGGTATTGATCCCAGCTCATGCCTTGCTGTTGGAGCGCCTGCATCAGCTGCTCTTCGCTCAGGTTGTTTCGACTGCGGATCGACTGGATGTAGCCGTCGATCTGTTGGTCGCTCGCCTTGAGATTCAAGACCTCGACCTGCTTGGCGATGATCTTCTCGAGCACGAGCTCGTCGAGGAGCGCCTTCTGATCGACGGCGACTTGATCGCCGCCCGGCCGCTTCTTCGCGACTTCGGCGTAACGTTCGAGCTCGATCAGCGTAACGGGCTCGCCGTCGATGGTGGCAACGATGCGATTGACGGTTTCGGCCCCAGCGAATGGCGCGGCCGCCACGACCAGCACCACCACCACGGCCTTGCAAAGAAAGGACTTCATGATCATCGGCGGACCTTAGCCGAGGTCGGCGGTGGGGAAAAGCGGAGGGCCCGGGTCAGGCGGTCAACGCACCGAGCTCCAGGACGAACGCGAACGCGCTCGCCAGGCTCCGGACGGCGTGCAACGACGCCCACCGTGCGAGGAGCTCGTCGGCTTCGGGAGAGGTCGGTGCCAGCGTCGGGTCGAGGAGGCGTGCGTTCACCGGATAGAGGACCACCAGCGTGAACGGCACGACCGCGCCCAGCACGAGGCCGGCGACGAGAAAGCTCGTGGCCGCGCCGGTCAGCCAGGCGATCAGCGCCGTGAGGGAGCCCGTCACGGCAAGCGACGCCTGCATGCGCGTCGCGCGGCGGTAGCTCGGGCCGAACTCGTGGAGCGCGAGCGCGTTGCCGCATTCGACCCGCGCCGGGTGCTCGACCAGGTTGATGTAGATGGCGGCCCCCGCGAAGAGGCCGGCGCATCCGGTGGCAAGCAGCTCGAGCATCGTCAGGCCTCCACCCGCACCGGCGTCAGCCCGGGGTCGCGACCTGCATCGCCGCCATGAGACGGGGCTGCACCTCGCCGAGCAGCGTCTCCATGCTCGAGCGCGGTCGGACCATGACGGTCAAGTCGCGGACGAAGCCCTCGTCGTCGAAGCGGAGAAGGTCGATGCCTTCGACGGCGCGATTCTTCACCCGCGTGCGAAACACCAGGATCTTGGTGTTGCCGTCGGCGCCGTCGAGCTCGTCGGTGTAATGGAAGTCCTGGAAGACCTCCATGATGATCGCGAGCAGCATGCGAATGGCGGCCTTGCCCTCGAAGGGTTGGAACGTGATCGGGCTGTGCAGCACGGCGTCCTCGGCAAAGAGGGCGATCAGCTCGTCGAGATTGTGGCGTTCGATCGCCTGACGAAAAGCAGCGCGACTCGGCATGAGAAGATCCTCCGTTCGGAGCGGACGCTCCATCGAGAAATTGCGCAGCGTTTGACCCTGCCGTTCTACGCGGCGAGCAGCCCCGAGGACGAATCCGTGCCGCGTGAAGAACGGCACGGCCGTGATGCTGACCTCGGCGAAGAGGCGGTCGGTGCCGGCGGCCTGCGCCACCGCGAGCGCCTGCGCCATGAGCGCCGTGCCGACGCCGCGCCGTTGCCAGCCGCGATGCGCGTAGCAGCAGTCGATGTGGCCGTCGGTGCCGAGCTCGAGGAAGCCGACCGCGTCGCCGTCGGCAACGGCGACCCACGGCAGCGTCTGCGCGAAGCGCTCGCGCCAGCGGGCGGGGTCCAGGCCGGACTCGGGCGACCAGGCTGCGAGCTCGGCCGCGCTGTAGTCGGCGCGACAGACGGCGTGCACCGTGTCGTGGAAGAGCCGCATCAGCGCCGGCGCGTCGCGCTCCACGTACGATCGCACCTTCATTCGGCCTCGGCCGGACATTCGAGGATGTACGTACGAATCGGATAGTGCGGGCCGGCGCACTCGCGCTGCGGCACGAAGCCGGCGCTCTCGAGCATGCGGTGCGACGCCTCGTTCGGCACGTCGGTTGCGCCGGCGAGCCGCTCGAGCGCGAGCGCGCCGAAGGCGTAGTCGACGAGGACGCGCAGCGCTTCGATGGCATGACCACGTCCCCACCACGACGGCGCCAGCGCCACGATCGGCTCGACCATCCCCTCGAGCGCCGGATCGTACTCGGCGACGCTGACCGGCATGAGGCCGGCGCAACCGACGAGCGTCCGCTCGTCCTCGACGTGAATCGTCCAGAGGCCGCGGCCGTGCGCGCCTTCGGCGAGACACGCGTCGAGCACCTCGGCGGCGCGCTCGTGGCTCACTTCCTCGTCGTCGAAGAGGTAGCGGCGGACCTCCGGCTCGCGCCAGATCGCCCAGAGCAAGTCGAGATCGGCGCGCGTCGCGGGTATGAGCCGCCCACGCGCGGTCGGAAGGATCGGTTGGGTCGTCATGGCGGAATCGTCGCCGACCATAACGACGGGCGGGGCCGTTGAGTCAATCGCACGCCGACCGTCCTTGCCTGGGATGCTCGCCGTGCCATAACCCTCGCACGTTTCGACGACCGTCCCCCGCCACGCCAGGAGAGTCCGATGGAATACGGCCTGAATCTCGCCAATCTCGATTTTCAGAAGCTCCGTGACCGCGCCCAGGCGGCCGAAGCCCAGGGCTACACCGTCATCACGGTTCCCGATCACATCGTGATGGAGGGTCCCGAGAAGAGCTTCGACCCGCACAATCTCTCCTACGACCCCATGGTGATGGTGGCCGTGATCGCGGGAGCGACGAAACGCGCACGGGTCGGTCACCTCGTTCTCTGCAATCTCTTCCGCCATCCCGTCATGACGGCGCAGAGCCTGGCCTCGCTGGATCACTTGAGCGGCGGCAGACTCGTGGCTGGCATGGGCACAGGCTGGACCGAACGCGAGTTCCAGATGACGGGCATGGCGTATCCCGACATCACGACGCGCCTCCGCATGCTCGACGAAGCGCTCACCTGCATGCGCTCGCTCTGGGCCAACGAGACGACGACCTTCAAGGGCGAATTCTACCAGCTCGACGACTGCATTCTCTTCCCGAAGACGGTGCAGCAGCCGGCACCGCCGATCATCCTCGGCGGCGGCGGCAAAGGTCTGCTGCGCGTCGCCGCCAAGCACGCCGACGTCGTGAACATCGTCGCCGACGCCGGCAAGCCCGGCTACATCAAGCTCGAGAACATCGCCAAGCTGACCGACGACGTCTTCACCTCGAAGGTCAAGTTTCTGCGCGACGAGGCCGCCAAGCACGGCCGCGACGGCAAGAAGATCCGCATCAGCAACATGATCTTCACCTGCCTGCTGACCGACTCGCCGGCGACGACGCGCGCGACCGTCGAAGGCATGGCGCCCATGTTCCACACGACGCCGGAAGGCATGTTGCGCTCGCCGATGACGCTGATCGGCACGCCCGACGAGTGCATCGCCGAGCTGAAGCGGCGCGAGCGCGAGTGGGACGTGTCGCAGGTGCTCTTCGGCGGCGGCGTCGACGAGCACACGCAGCAGCGTCTCGCCGAGGAAGTGCTGAAGCACGTCTAGCGGCCGCATGAGCACCGCCCTCGCCGAACGCCGCCCGCTGCTCTGGATCCTCCCGCTGTCGGCGGCGATCGCGGGGTTTTTGATCTGGCTGATCTATCTGAAGACGACGCGCGCCCCGGCGCCGGCATGGGTCACGATGCTTCCGGCCGCCAACGCCTTCTTCAACAGCTGCAGCGCCTGCGCGCTCGCCGCCGGCTACTGGAACATCAAGCGCGGCAAACGCGACGCGCACATGAAGTGCATGCTCACGGCGGTCGCCTTCTCGGCGCTCTTCCTCGTGAGCTACGTCGTCTACCACAACTTCCACGGTGACACGCGCTTCCCCGGCCAGGGCGTGATTCGCCCGATCTATTTCACCATCCTCATCAGCCACATCGGGCTCTCGATCGTAGCGCTGCCGATGATTCTCTCGACGCTCTTCTACGCGGCGACGACGCGTTTCGACGCGCACCGTCGGATCGCGCGCTTCACGTTTCCGATCTGGTTCTACGTGTCGGTGACAGGCGTGGTGGTTTTCGCACTGCTGCGCGCGTACCTGTGACGAGGAGGATTCCGCGATGGCCTACGAGCAGATCACCTACGAAACCCGCGGCGCCGTCGCGCTCATCACGCTGAACCGTCCCGACAAGCTGAACGCCTGGACGCCGCCCATGGGCATGGAGCAAGCCGACGCGATCGCGCGCGCCAACGCCGACCCGGCCGTCGGTGCGATCGTCATGACGGGCGCGGGTCGCGGGTTTTGCGCCGGCGCCGACATGGAGGCGACGTTCAAGAGCCGGATCGACGGCACCGATCCCGGCGGCAATACCGCCGCGGGCCAAGGCGGCATGCCGGCTGGCCTCGATTGGGTGAAGATGGCGCGCGCGTCGAAGCCGCTGGTCGCGGCCGTGAACGGCGCGGCCGTCGGCATCGGCATGACGATGATCCTGCCGTTCGACGTGATCGTCGCCTCCGACAAGGCCAAATTCGGCATGCTCTTCATCAAGGTCGGTCTCGTCCCCGAGCTCGCGAGCACGCACTTCCTGGTGCAGCGCATGGGCTTCGGACGGGCGAGCGCGATGTGCCTCTCCGGCCGTCTCTATCCCGCGAGCGAGGCGCACCAGGGCGGCCTCGTCGACGTGCTGACGACGGCCGACGATCTGGTGGCGAAAGCCTTCGCGATCGCCGACGGCATCGCGGCCAATCCCGACCCGCAGCTCCGCATGACGAAGCAGCTCCTCACGGAAAACGGCAGCGCAACCGACCTCTCCGCCGTGCAGGAGCGCGAAAGCGTGCTGCTGCGCGAGTGCTGGAAGAGCGCCGAGCACAAGGAAGCCGTGAGCGCGTTCCTCGAAAAGCGGCCGCCGCGCTTCCGCGCGTAGAAACTCGTTGACGAGCGCATCGTCACGGCGAAAGTTGCCCGCAATGACGCGTACTCTTCTGCTGGCGGTTCTTGTGTGCGGCCTGACGAGCTGCGGCGGCGACGGTAGCTCCGACGGAGCCTCCGTCGCATCGGGTTCCGTGGACATCCCCCCGCCGCCGTGCCGGGGTGCGCGGGTAGCGTCGGCTCGTTGACGCAGCTCACGAACTGCGTCGATTGCATCGCGCGCTTCAAGGCCGATTGCGCCGATGCGGCTGCGATTCCCGGCCTTGCCACTCCGTATCCCGCGAAGTGCAACGCCGGATCGAAGCCCCCGACCTTGTTCACGCTGAACGCCGTCGCGTCGGGAACCTACACCACCAACGGCCTGCACTTCCCCGACGTGTACGCCGCCGGTTGGTACGCCAACAGCGAACCGGGAGACGTCGAGGCACGCAACTACTTCGTGTTCGATCTCTCGTCGGTGACGGGAACGGTGCTCTCCGAGTCCCTCCGTCTCTCGACGGCGCCGCCCGGGTTCGTCCGCTACGGCAGCGACGACCCGAGCGAGACCTTCACCCTGTTTGCGGTCTCGTCGACGCCGATCGCGACGCTGACGGCCGGGACGGGGAACGGGGTGTCCGCGTTCACCGACCTCGGTGCCGGGAGCTCCTACGGCAGCCGAGTCGTGACACCGAACCCCGGTGCGACGATCGACGTCAGCTTCAACGGCACCGGCGTCGCCTACCTGCAATCCAACTCGAACGGCCTCGTGGTGATGGGCGGCGCGGTCACGACACTCGCGAAAGGGCTGACCGACAACGAGTTCCTCTTCAACTCGACCAACGCGACGCTGACCCGTCAGCTGGTCGTCGCGACCACCGCATGAACGCGCCCGTTCATCTCGTCGTCTGGTCGGACTACCTCTGTCCGTGGTGCTACCTCGGGACGGCGCGCATGCAGCGCATCGAGCGCGAGCTCGGCGCCGACGTGC
>JBDSJB010000532.1:0-37601 GCA_039917665.1 Binatia bacterium | reverse complement strand
CCTACGCGGAATGGCAGAAGCTGCTCGCAAAGTTCGAAGCGCTTCCGAAGTTTGGCGCCAAGTCGATTCGTTTCCAAATGGGCTACATCGGGCGATCACATCGCTCCGAGATCGACTCGGCAGGGCGGATCTTGCTGCCGACGACATTGCGACAGCACGCCGGCTTGAAGAAGGACGTGGTGGTGTCAGGGCATTCGCAGATGTTTCGGATGATGGACGAGGAGAATTACCGGAAGGCGATGGGCGAGTTTGATGCAGAGGCAGCCGAAGGTGACGGTATCTTCGAGGAACTGAACCTCTGAGCTCGCTCGGACGAAGTGGTGGAGCGGTGGGGTGGTGGTGGAGAACGGGCGCGCCCGGAGTAGCGGACCGGGGGGTCGCCGGGCGCGCCCGATCTATAGACAAGGTGAAACGACATGTCGGAGGACCATCTTCGGCCTACTCCGGGTGGATGTGGGGTGGATGCGGAGGCGGAGAACGGTCGACGACATGCTCCGGTGATGGTGGAGGAAGCCTTACGCTTCCTCCACCTGAAACCGGGAGGCCTCTACGTTGACGGAACACTCGGTGACGGCGGCCACTCGCAGCGCATGCTCGAGGCCGACGCATCGATCACAGTACTCGGCATCGATCGCGACGCGCTGACCCTGCAGCTGACGGCACGTCGTCTCGCCGCCTTCGGTTCGCGCTTTCAGACCTTCCACGGCAACTTCAGCGAGCTCGGCGCCGCGCTCACTGCAGCGCAACGCACGGGCGCCGATGGGATCCTGCTCGACCTTGGCCTCTCCTCTCGGCAGCTCGACGACCCGGCACGCGGCTTCGGCTTTCGCGCCGGCGGCCCGCTCGACATGCGGATGCACGCCGGCGAGGGCCCGTCGGCGGCCGATTTGGTGGCCACGCTCGACGAGCGCGAGCTCGCCGACCTCTTCTGGCGCTACGGTGAGGAGTCGGCATCGCGGCGGATCGCGCGGGCGATCGTGAACGACCGCGTGGCCACGCCCTTTACGACCACGACCGAGCTCGCGGAGCTGATTGCCCGCATCGTTCGCCAGCGCGGTAGCACGCATCCGGCGACGCGCGCGTTCCAGGCGCTCCGCATTGCGGTGAATCACGAGCTCGATCACCTCGAGACGTTCCTCGCCCACGCGCTCGACTGGTTGCTGCCCGCCGGTCGCCTCGTGGTGATCGCCTATCATTCGCTCGAGGACCGCATGGTGAAGCAGGCGATGCGCTCGTGGATCGAGCGCTGCACCTGTCCGCCGGCGCTCCCGCGCTGCGTCTGCGATGCGCGGGCGCGTGTGAAGATCTTGACCGGCAAAGTGGTGACCCCTTCCGAAGAGGAAGTGCGCACCAACCGCCGGGCGCGTTCGGCGCGGCTGCGCGCCGTGGAGGTACTGGCGTGAGCATGAACATCGCCGTCGCGACGCGACGCCTGCCGATCCTCTGGGGTCGTTCGGGGCAGCCGACTGGACGCCCCGCGGCCTCCAACTCAGTCGCGGGGATGCGGGCCCGCCCGAACGCCGGTGAGCGCCGCCTGACGTTCGCAGTGATGCTCGGTGCCCTCATGGTCTTCGGCGTCGCGCTCCTACTCGTCTGGGTCCGGTTGCAGGTCGTGAACGGCGGGTACGAGCTTTCGACCGCGCGCCATCTCGCGCATCGGCTCGAGCAGGAGCAGCGCGAGCTCGAGATCGAGATCGCGACGCTGACCTCGCCGCGTCGGCTGGAGACGCTGGCGCGGGAGCGCCTCGGCATGGCACCGCCGAGCCCGGGCCAGATCGTGAGCGTGCCGTGAAAGCCAGGATTCTTGCCGTTGGGGGCGGTATCGCGGTGCTGCTGGCCATGGTCGCGATGCGGATCGTGCAGTTCACACTGACCGACAGCCCCGATCTGGCCGCGCTCGCCCGCCGTCAGCACCACGAGCAGATTCACATCGCCGCGCATCGTGGCGCCATTCTCGACCGCCACGGCGAGACGCTGGCGTCGAGCGTCGAGCGTCCGTCCCTGTATGTCCGCCCACGGCGCGTGACGGTGGCCGACAAGGCGCGCGCCCCCGGCGTCCTCAGTGCCGCCCTCGGAATGCCGGCGGGCATGATCGCGGCCAAGCTCACGAGCGACTCCGGCTTCGTCTGGCTGAAGCGCGCGGTGACGCCGCGCGAGCAAGCCGCGGTGCACGGGCTCGCCATCGCCGGTCTCGGCGAGGTGACGGAAGCCCGCCGCTTCTATCCCCACGGCTCGGCCGCGGCCCAGGTGCTCGGAGTCGCCGGTGTCGATCTCCGCGGCATCGAGGGCATCGAGCGGGTCTACGAGCAAGACCTGCGGGCGCTCACCCGGACACTGGAGATCGAGCGCGACGCGCTCGGCCGCGAGATCCTGACCGACGGCATCGACGACCCGCGGTTGCTCGACGGTGCCACCGTCCAGCTCACGATCGACGTCGGCTTGCAGACGATCGCCGAGCGCGCGCTCGAAAGCGGCGTCCGCGATGCGCAGGCCGCGGCCGGAACGGCGATCGTGCTCGATCCCTGGACGGGCGAGATCCTGGCCCTCGCCAACGTCCCGACCTTCGACCCGAACGACCGCGGCAAGGTGCCCGCCGCCCATCGGCGCGACCGCGCCATCAACGACTTTTACGAGCCCGGCTCGACCTTCAAGGCCATCCTCGCTGCGGCGGCGCTCGAGCACGGCGTCGCCCGCCCCGACGAGATGATCTTTTGCGAGAATGGCGCAATGCCGGTCGGCAAGTGGGTCATCCACGACCATCACCGTCACGGCTGGCTCTCGATGGCGGAGGCGATCGCCGTCTCCAGCAATATCGCCGCCGCAAAGATCGGTGAGCGTCTCGGACGCGACAAGTTCCATGCCTTCCTCAGCGAGCTCGGCTTCGGCAAACCGACCGGCGTCGATTTGCCCGCGGAGGTCGGCGGCATGCTGCGTCCGGTCGGTGACTGGTCGCGCATCAATCTCCTGACGACGAGCTTTGGCCAGGGTGTGGCCGTCACCGCGCTGCAGATGGCACGCGGCTTCGCCGCGATCGCCAACGGGGGCAACGTCGTGAAGCCGTACATCGGGCTTCGCGCCACGAGCGCCTCCGGCGAGGCGCTCTGGGAGCATCAACCGACCGTCGTCCGCCGCGTGATGAAGCCCGAAACCGCGCGCTTGGTGACGTCCATGCTCGAGCAAGTCGTGGAGCGGGGCGGAACGGGAACGAAAGCCCAGATCGCCGGTGTGCGTGTCGCCGGCAAGACCGGCACGTCGCAGAAGGTCGAGCCGGGCACCGGCCGCTATTCTTCGGACGCGCGTGTCGCGTCGTTCGTGGGTTTCCTGCCGGCCGATGCGCCACGCTTCGTGATCATGGTGATGGTCGACGAGCCACAGACGTCGAAGTACGGCGGCATGGTGGCGGCGCCGATCTTCCAAGCGATCGGTATGGGGGCGCTCGAGCGTCTCGGCATGATCCCGTCGCAACCGCAGCCGCTCATGCAGGAAGCATCGATGGGCGTCGCGGAGCCCGAAATGCCCCTCGTCCCGCTCGGCGTGCCCTCGTTTCTCGGGCTCAGCAAGCGCTTGGCCGTCGAGCGCGCGCGTGACCTCGGCTGGATGGTCCAGGTGACCGGCGAAGGCTACGTGCAGAGCCAGGTTCCTGCTCCTGGCGCGGCGGCGGCTCCCGGGAAAGAATTGGTTCTCAGTTTGGCCCCCTCGAGCGATCTCTTGTGAGCGATGACGGCATGGCGGCCCCCGCGGTCGCGCGATGGTGACGCTCGGTGAGCTCCTGCGTGGCATCGACGGCGTGACCTTCGAGTTGCGCGGGGACGCCGCCGTCCCAATCGAGCGAGTGAGTGTCGATTCGCGGTCCGTCGTGCCCGGCGATCTCTTCGTGGCGCTGCCGGGCACGCGCACCGACGGAGCCCGGTTCGTGGCCGATGCCTGCCGGCGTGGTGCCGCGGCGGTCGCCGGCGCGGGCGCGCGGACACTCAAGGTGCCGAAGGGCGTTCCGTTCGTCGTGACCAAGGAGCCGGCGCGTTTTCTCGCGCGGGCAGCGGCGGCCTTCTATGGCGATCCGGCGGCGGGGCTCACGATGGTCGGGGTCACCGGTACTAATGGCAAGACGACCGTCACGTATCTGCTCGAAGCCATCTGGCGCGCCGCCGGTGTCAGTCCCGGCGTGCTCGGCACCATCAACTACCGCTTCGACGGCGTCGCCGAGCCGGCACCGCTCACGACGCCGCCCGCGCACGAGATCTTCGCCCGGCTCGCCGCCATGCGCGCTGCGGGGGCGACCCACGTCGCGATGGAAGCGTCGTCGCACGCGCTCGTCCAGGATCGCACGTTCGGCATTCCGTGGGACGCGGCGATCTTCACGAACCTCGGCCGCGACCACATGGATTTCCATCGCGACGAGAAGGACTACCTGCGCGCCAAGGCGCGGCTCTTCACGGCGCTCGACGCGAGCCCGAAAGCACGGCGCGTGGCCGTCTTGAACGCTGGCGACGCGCGTGTCGCCGAGCTCGCGAAAGGGATCACGAGCCCGGTCGTCACGTTCGGCACCGCCGGCCATGTGCGCGCCGAGGACGTCGAGATGACGCTCGCGGGTACGCGGGCCACGCTCGTTGCCGGCACCGAGCGCGTCGCGATCCAGACCCGCCTCGTCGGCATTGGTCACCTCGAAAACGTGCTCGCCGCGGCGGCGACGACCCACGCGCTCGGGACACCGCTCGCGACCATCGCGGCGGCGCTCGCCGATTTTCCGGGCGTGCCGGGACGTCTCGAGCTGGTCGAAGCCGGACAGGACTTCACCGTGCTCGTCGACTACGCCCACACGCCGGACGCGCTCGCGGGCGTTCTCGGGTCGTTGCGGGCCCTCGTGCCTGCGCGGCTCGTCTGCGTGTTCGGCTGCGGCGGCGATCGGGATCGCGGCAAGCGGCCACTCATGGGCGACGCCGTCGGTCGGCACGTCGATCTCGCGATTCTCACGTCCGACAACCCGCGCACCGAAGATCCGATGCGCATCCTCGACGACGCCGAGCCGGGGCTCGAACGCGCCGGTCTGCGGCTCTTGCCGAACCTCGCCAGCCGAACCGCACGCGGCTATCTCGTGCAGTCCGACCGGAGCCAGGCGATCGCGAGCGCGCTCACGAGCGCCCAGCCCGGCGACTGCGTCGTGATCGCGGGCAAAGGCCACGAGGACTACCAGATCATCGGCACCGAGAAGCGGCCGTTCGACGATCGTGCGACGGCGCGCCGGGTGCTGACGGGTCGTGGCATGCGGCGCGCGGGCGCGAGCGGAGAGGATCCGACGCCGTCGTGAGCGCCCCCGAGACCACGACGACTATCCGCACGCCGAGCCGCTGGTCGCTCGACGCCGCCGTCGGTGCGACCGGGGCGGACGTGGTCCGGCGCGGCACCGCCCTCGAGTTTTCGCGCGTGGCAACGGATACCCGCGCGCTCCGCGGCGGCGAGCTCTTCGTGGCGTTGAAAGGCGAGCAGCACGACGCGCACGACTTCGTCGCGAACGCCGTGGCGGCCGGGGCTGCCGGCGTCGTCGTCGACCGACCGATCGCGTTACCCGACGGCGTCGACGTGACCGTGCTCCAGGTGACGGACACGCTCCATGCGCTCCAGAGTCTCGCGGCGGATCTGCGGCGTCGCGCGGCGCCGTGCGTGCTCGCCGTCACCGGCTCCAACGGCAAGACCACGACCAAAGAGATGCTGGCGGCGATTCTCGAGGCCGCCGTCGGGCCGGCTCACGTGCTGAAGACGCACGGCAATCTGAACAACTTGATTGGCGTGCCGCTCACGCTCCTCGGTCTCGCTGGTGACGAGCGCTACGCGGTGATCGAGATGGGCATGAACGCGCCCGGCGAGATCGCGCGACTGACGGCGATTACCGACCCCGATGTCGGACTCATCACCAACGTCGGGCCGGCGCACCTCGAAGGCCTCGGCACGGTCGAAGGCGTGGCGCGCGCCAAGGGCGAGCTCTTCGCGCACATGCGGCCGGCGGCGACCGCGATCGTGAACGCGGAAGATCCGCACGTGAGCGCGCTCGGCGGGGCGTTCCCGGGCCGCGTCGTTCGCTTCGGGACGGCGACGGACGTCAGCGCCGACGCCGTGACGTGCGACGACCGTGGGGCCGCCGCGTTCCGCCTCCATCTCGGTCCGACCGCGATCGACGTCCGGCTGCAGATCCCGGGACGCCACAACGTGCTGAACGCACTCGCCGCCGCCGCGGCCGCCTCGGCCGTCGGGATCGGTCCCAGCGCGATTCGCGCGGGACTCGAGGCCGCCGTCTCGGTCGGGAGCCGCATGCGCGTCGTGACGTTGGGCAGCGGGATCACCGTGGTCGACGACAGCTACAACGCGAATCCAGCCTCGGTGGCAGCGGCGCTCCGAAGTCTCGCCGAAGCGCCGGCCACCCGCCGAATAGCCGTGCTCGGGGACATGCTCGAGCTCGGGGCCGCGAGCGTCGAACAGCATCGCGCGGTCGGCCGCCTGGCCGGTGCGGCCGGGCTCGCCGCGCTCTACGTCCACGGCGACTTCGCGCGCGAGACGGCGGCAGGGGCGGCGAGCGCCATGGCCCCCGACGCGATCCACGTCGGCGCGAGCCATGCGGCGATTGCGACCGCGCTTGCCGCGGACGCGCAGCGTGGCGATTGGGTGTTGGTGAAGGGATCACGGGGTCAACGCATGGAAGAAGTCGTCCGCCTCCTCGGAGCGAGTTGATGTCACGGGGTCAATGTATGCAAATCATCGTCCGCTTCCGAGAAGCCAACTGATCGATGCTCTACTACGTCCTCTACTCGCTCCATTCGAGTTACAGCCTCTTCAACGTCTTCCGCTACATCAGCTTTCGGACGCTGCTCGGCGCGCTCATGGCGCTCACGATTTCGTTCGTGCTCGGTCCGGTCCTGATCCGCGCGCTCACCGAGAATCGCATCGGCCAGCCGATCCGCACCGACGGCCCGGCGCGCCACCAAGTGAAGGCAGGGACGCCCACGATGGGCGGCACGCTGATTCTGTTCTCGTTGTTGCTCTCGACGCTGCTCCTCGCCGATCTCGCCAATCCCTACGTTTGGCTCGTGCTCGGCGTCACGCTCGGGTTCGGGCTGGTGGGGTTCGTCGACGACTTCCGCAAGTATCGCCACGGCAACTCGGCGGGTTTGCGGGCGCGGCAGAAGTTCCTGGCCCAATGCGGGATCGCGGCGCTCGCGAGTCTGCTGCTGATGCAGGTGCCGGGGTTCTCGCCCATCGTCGTCATGCCCTTCTTCAAGGACGTCCACCTGCACCTCGGATGGTTCTATCTACCGTTTGCGATGCTCGTCCTGGTGGGGGCGTCGAACGCGGTCAACCTGACCGACGGCCTCGATGGCCTCGCGATCGGGCCCGTGATGATCGCGGCCGGCACCTACATGATCTTCGCGTACGTCGCCGGCAACGTGAAGCTCGCCGAGTATCTCCAGATCCTCTACGTGCCGGGGGCGGGCGAGCTCTGCATCTTCTGCGGCGCGCTCGCGGCCGCCGGACTCGGTTTTCTCTGGTTCAACGCCTATCCGGCACAGATGTTCATGGGTGACGTCGGCTCGCTCCCGCTCGGCGCGGCGATCGCCATGGTCGCGCTCATCACCAAGCACGAGATCGTGCTGGTGCTCGTCGGTTTGATCTTCGTCGTCGAAGCGCTCTCCGTGATCGCGCAGGTGAGCTATTTCCGCTGGACGGGCGGCAAGCGCATCTTCCTGATGGCGCCGATCCATCATCACTACGAGCTCAAGGGCTGGCCCGAGCCTCAGATCATCGTCCGATTCTGGATCATCTCCATCATCTGCGCGCTGTTGGCGCTCAGCACGTTGAAGCTGCGGTGACCGTGATGGCTGCCGACATCCCCGCCGTGACGCGTGATCTGCCAGTGCTGGTGATCGGGCTCGCCCGGACCGGCATCGCGGCGGTACGTTTTCTCGCCGAGCGCGGGGCGCGTGTGCGCGCCGTCGATCGTCGCACGGCCGCCGAGCTCGGTGTGGTGGTGGATGAGCTCGGGCCGATCGCCGAGCTCGTGCTCGGCGCCGACGATCCGGCGGCGCTCGACGGGATCGCGCTCGTCGTCCCGAGTCCGGGCGTGCCCGCCGACGGGCCATTGCTCACGGCGGCCGTCGCGCGCGGCATCCCGATCGTGAGCGAGCTCGAGCTCGCCGCGCGCCACCTCGACATTCCGTTGCTCGCGGTTACGGGGACGAACGGCAAGAGCACGACGACCACATTGCTCGGGGCGATGCTCCGCGCGGACGGCCGGCGCACCTTCGTCGGTGGCAACCTCGGCACGCCGCTCGTCAGCGCGGTCGGCGCGGGCGACGAGGTGGCGGTGGTCGAGGTCTCGAGCTTCCAACTCGAATGGGTCGATCGGTTCCGCCCAAAGATCGGCATCTTCCTGAACCTCACCGACGATCATCTCGATCGCTACGCCGATCTCGACGCCTACGGGCAAGCCAAGCTCCGCATGTTCGCGCGCCAGGAGGCGAGCGACACGGCGGTGCTGAACGGCGGCGATCCATGGCTCCGCCGCCACGCCCGCGATCTCCCGGCGCGGACGCTCTGGTTCGGTGCCGGGGAGGGCGTGGCGATTCGCGCCGACGAGGCGGCGATCCGCCTTCGGCTCGGTGGCACCGAAGAGGTGTATCCGCTTGCCGGCGTGTCGCTCGTCGGTGCCCACAATCGCGAGAACATGATGGCGGCGATCGCGGCGGCGCGGGCGTTCGGCGTGCCGGTGGCACGCGTGCAGGACGCGCTCGAAGCGTTTCGCGGACTGGAGCATCGGCTCGAGCTCGTCCGCGAACGGAATGGCGTCCGTTGGGTAAACGATTCGAAGGGCACGAACGCCGGCGCCGTGATCAAGTCGTTGGAGAGCTTTCCCGGCAACGTGATTCTGCTCGCGGGCGGCATCGAGAAGGGCGGCGACTACGGCGTGCTGCGGGCGCCGGTCGAGCGTCGAGTGAAGCACCTCGTCCTCTTCGGAGAGGCGCGCGACATGTTGGCGCGGACCCTCGCGAATGCGGCGCCGATCGCGATCGTCGACACCCTCGCGGCGGCGGTCGCGACCGCGGAGTCGCACGCCGTCCCCGGTGACGTGGTGCTGCTGTCGCCGGGCTGCGCGAGCTTCGACATGTTCCGCGACTACGCCGATCGCGGTCGGCAATTCAAAGCACTGGTGGAGGGGCTGGCATGACGACGGCGCGTACGACGACGATGGCGGCCCCGATTCTCACGCGCCGCGTGAAGCCGCGGGCTCGGACGCTCCCGGTCGTCGACCGCGGTGGCGATCGCTGGATCATGTTCACGG
The DNA here is from genome assembly GCA_039917665.1 of Binatia bacterium. Classification (GTDB taxonomy): domain Bacteria; phylum Desulfobacterota; class Binatia; order UTPRO1; family UTPRO1; genus UTPRO1. Next base: position 28,276 of record JBDSJB010000532.1, on the reverse strand, counting down.
TTGCGGCGCTCGTGACGGTCGGCGTCGTGATGGTGTTCAACACGAGCTACTTCTTCGCCGGCGAGCGTTTCGGCGATCCGTTCCACGTCTTCCGGAAACACCTGTTCTCGGTCGCGCTCGGTAGCCTCTGCTGCTACGGCGCCTCGCGGCTGCGCTCGAGCACCTACGAGCGGTTCGCGTATTGGGCTCTCGCCGCCGTCGTGCTGATGCTGATCGCCGTGCTGATTCCGGGCGTTGGGCTCGTGCGCGGCGGGGCGCGGCGTTGGATCGGCGTCGGGGCGATCAACATCCAGCCGTCCGAGCTCGCGAAGATCGCCGCGGTGCTCTATCTCGCCCGCTCGATGGTCCGAAAAGGGCCGCGCCTCACGACCTTCTCGCTCGGCGTGCTGCCGCACTTCATCGTGGTCGGGTTCATGGCGGCATTGATCGTGGTCGAGCCCGACTTCGGCACGGCGGCCCTGCTCGGCGTGACGCTGTTTGCGATGCTGTTTGCCGGCGGCGTGCGCTGGCGCGATCTCGCGCTGCCGGTGCTGCCGATCCTGCCGGCCGCGATCTACGCCGTGTACTCCAGCCCCTACCGTCTCCGGCGCGTCATGGTGTTCCTCGATCCGTGGGAGCACCCGCGCGACGCCGGGTTTCAGCTCGTGCAGTCGTTTCTCGCGTTCGGATCGGGAGGGCTCTTCGGCGCCGGGCTCGGCGAGAGCAAGCAGAAGATGTTCTATCTCCCCGAAGCCCACACCGACTTCATCTTCTCGGTGATCGGCGAGGAGCTCGGGTTGATTGGGGCGCTCGCGCTGGTCGGCCTCTTCGGGCTGCTCGCGATCCGCGGCTTGCGCGTGGCGCTGCAGCATCCGACGACGTTCGGGCAGCTCGTGGCGTTCGGGGTCACCACGGTGATCGTGCTGCAGGCCGGCATCAACATGGCCGTCGTCCTCGGTCTGCTGCCGACCAAAGGTCTGGCACTGCCGTTCGTGAGCTACGGTGGCTCGGCGATGATGGGGGCCATGACGGCCGTCGGCGTCCTGCTCGCGCTCTCGCGGGAATCGGGCTGATGCGCGTGATGATCGCGGGCGGCGGCACGGGCGGACATTTGTTTCCCGGTATCGCGGTGGCGGAAGCCGCGCGCCGCCGAGACCCGGCGACCGCGATCCTCTTCGTCGGCAGCGCACGCGGCATCGAGGCGCGCGTCGTGCCGACGACCGGATTCGAGCTCGAGCTCTTGCCGGGGGCGCCCCTCCGTGGCCGCGGCGTCAAGGGCAAGGTCAGCGCCCTCGGGGCGCTCGGCAGCGCGACGGTGCGCGCGCGCGCCCTCGTGCAACGTTTCGCACCCGACGTCGTGATCGGGCTCGGCGGCTACGCGTCGGCGCCGGCGGTCGTGGCGGGACGGTTGCGGCACAAGCCCATCGTCCTGCTCGAGCAGAACGTCAAGCCCGGCATGACGACGCGGCTTCTCGCGCGCTTCGCCGACCGCGTGTGCGTGAGCTTCCCCGATACGGCCGGGGGCTTCGGACCGGGGCAAGCGGTCATGACCGGGAATCCGGTGCGCGCGTTTCCAACGTCCACCGCCGCGGCCGGACCACGCGCGGGCCTCACCATCGCGATCGTCGGCGGCAGCGCCGGTGCGCATCGCCTGAACGAGGCCGGTCCCGAGCTGCGCGCGGCGCTCGCCGACGTCGCGGATCTCCGGATCGTGCATCAGACCGGGCTCGCGGAAGAGGCCGCCGTGCGGGCGCGCTACGGCGCGGCTCCCGCCGTCGACGTGCGGGCGTTCATCTCCGACATGGGCGCGGTCTACGCCGCCGCCGACCTGATCGTCTGTCGCGCCGGCGCGACGACGATCGCGGAGCTCGCGGCGCAGGGATTGCCCGCCATCTTCGTGCCCTATCCCCATGCCGCCGACGACCATCAGCGCGCCAACGCCGAGGCACTCGTCCGGGGCGGCGCCGCTCGCATGATCCTGGATCACCTGGCGACGGGAGCTCGGCTGGCCGAGGAGGTGCGGGAGCTGGTGGGCACTCCGGGCCTCCTCGCCGAGATGCGGCAGCGCATGCGGCAGTTCGCTCGCCCGGACGCGGCCGAGCGCGTTTTGGCCGTCGTCGACGCGCTGGTCGCCGGCACGAAATGAGATAGAGGAGGGCCGGGATGGAGCTCACCAAACGCAAGCATCGAGTGCATTTCGTCGGCATCGGCGGCATTGGCATGAGCGGCATCGCCGAGGTGCTGCTGAACCTCGGGTTTCCGGTCAGCGGCTCCGATCTCGCGGCGAGTGACACGACCGATCGCTTGGAACGGCTCGGCGCAACGATCGCGCTCGGTCACCACGCCGATCGGGTCGCGCCCGACGTCGAGGTCGTGGTGATCTCGTCCGCGGTCAAGTTCTCGAACCCGGAAGTCGTCCGCGCGCGCGAGCTCGCCATTCCCGTCATCCCGCGCGCCGAAATGCTCGCGGAGCTGATGCGGATGAAGACCGGCATCGCCGTCGCCGGGACGCATGGGAAGACCACGACGACGTCGCTGCTGTCGCACGTGCTCGCCGAGGCCGAGCTCGATCCGACGATGGTCATCGGCGGCAAGGTGAAGGGACTCGGCTCGAACGCGCGGCTCGGTCAGAGCACGTTGCTGGTCGCGGAAGCCGACGAGAGCGACGGCAGCTTCCTCGTCCTGACCCCGACGATCGCGGTGGTCACCAACATCGACCCTGAGCACCTCGACCACTACGGCAGCGTCGAGCGCATGCACGAGGCGTATCTCCAGTTCATCAACCGCGTGCCGTTCTACGGCCTCGCGGTACTCTGCCTCGACAGCGTCGCCGTGCGGGGCCTGCTGCCGAGTGTCCGCAAGCGCCATCGCACCTACGGCTTCGCGAGTGACGCGGACCTGCAGGGCGTCCACGTCCACGTCACCGCAGAGGGCACGCGCTTCGACGTGCTCGAGCGCGGACGCTGGATCGGGGAGATCCGCCTCCGCATGTTCGGCCGTCACAATGCGCTGAACGCGCTCGCGGTGGTCGCGGCTGCGACCGAGCTCGGTGTGCCGTTCGCGACGATCGCGCACGCGCTCGGCTCGTTCGACGGCATTCACCGCCGCTTCGAGGTGAAGGGCGAGGTCGGCGGCGTCACCGTGGTCGACGACTACGGCCATCACCCCGAAGAGGTGAAGGCGACGCTGCGCGCGGCGCGCGAGGGATTCGGTCGCCGACTCGTCGCGGTCTTCCAGCCGCACCGCTACTCGCGGACCCGCGATCTCTTCGACAGCTTTCTCAGTGCGTTCGACGACGCCGATCTCCTCGTGCTGACCGAGATCTACGCGGCGGGCGAGGATCGCATCGAGGGCGTGACGGGCGAGACACTCTACGAGGCGTTGAAACGGCGCGGTCACACCGACGTGCGCTTCATCGCGGATCGGCGGGCGATCGCGACCGAGCTCGTCCCGCATCTCCGCGGCGGCGACATGGTGGTGACGCTCGGAGCGGGAGACGTGTATCGGGTGGGGGACGAGCTGTTGCAGGCGCTGACCCAGGAACGTCCGGTCGCACTGCAATGAGCGCACGGCACGCGCGGCGGGGAAGCGCGCTGGACGCGCGCCGATAGAGGGGGGCCGTGGACGACACGGACGGTGGTGGTGGGGGAGGGCAGAATCGCGATGCGACACCGCGCGCGCGGCGCCGTGGCGCGCTGGTCGCCGTGCCGCTTCCGCCGCCGGCCCGCCGGCGACCGATCGTGCCGACGCCACCGTCGGCGGAGCTGATCGCCGCGCTCACCGCGGTCGGTGCTCGCGTTCGCATCGGCGAGCCGCTCACGCGTCACACCAGCTTTCGCATCGGCGGTCCCGCCGACGTCTTCATCGAGGTCGCGAGCGTGCCGGAGCTGGCCGGCATTCTGCAAGCCTGCAACCGCCACGGAGCAGCGGTCTTCTTCCTCGGCGGTGGCACCAACCTCCTGGTGAGCGATCGGGGGGCGCGCGGCGTCGTCGTGAAGCTGGGGAAGCCGTTCGACTTCGTCGAGTGGCAGCTCGCCGACGCGATCCCGCGCCTGCGCGTCGGTGCGGCGGTGCCGTTCAAGCGGCTCGTCATGCAGACGGTCGGCGAGGGGCTCGCGGGACTCGAGTTCGGCGAGGGCATCCCGGGGACGGTCGGCGGCGGGTTGCTGATGAATGCGGGTGCGTTCGGCGGGGAGATCGGTCGCGTCGTCGATGCGATCGAAACGGTCACCGACCGCGGCGAGGTGGTCGTGTTGCCACGCGAGCGGCTCGGCTTCACCTACCGACGGCTCGAGCTGCCGATGCGCGCGATCGTGACGGCGGTGCGGCTTCGGCTCGAGCGCGGCGTCCCGGATGTGCTCGCCGAAAGCATCCGCGTCGCCAAGGCGAGGCGGGATCGGCACCAGCCGAAGGGGCATCCGAACGCGGGCTCCATTTTCAAGAACCCGCCCGGAACGCCGGCCGGGAAGCTGCTCGAGGCCGTGGGGCTGAAGGGCGCGCGGCTCGGCAACGCGATGGTGTCGCTCCGGCACGCCAATTTCATCGTGAACCTCGGCGGCGCGCGCGCCGCCGACGTCAAAGGATTGATGGACCTTGCCGCACGCGTGGTGCGGCAGCGGCTCGGCGTCGAGCTCGAGCCCGAAGTGCGGTTGGTGGGGGATTGGTGACGCGACGGTTTCGGAAGGCGCACGTCGCCGTGCTCCTCGGAGGGCTCTCGGCGGAGCGGGAAATTTCGGTGCAGAGTGGGACCGCGGTCGCGAAGGCGCTCCGTGGGCTCGGCCATCGCGTCACGACCGTGCCGGTCGGCAGCGACCTCGCGGCGCGACTCACGCGGCTGCGTCCGGACGTCGCATTCAACGGGCTCCACGGCCGCTACGGTGAGGACGGGGCCGTGCAAGGCCTGCTCGAGATGCTCGGCATCCCGTACACCGGTCCCGGTCTCCTCACGAGCGCGCTCGCGATGGACAAGACGATGGCAAAGACGGTCTGGCGCTCGCAGGGATTGGCGACGCCGCGCTGGACGGTCGTTGATCCGTCGATGCGCCGCCTGCCGAAGCTGCCCGTCGCCTTTCCGCTCGTCGTGAAGCCGAACAGCGAAGGCTCGAGCGTCGGCGTCTCGATCGTTCGGCGCCGCTCGCAGTTGGCCGCAGCCGTGAAGCTCGCCGGCCGCGCCGACTCGCGCGTGGTCATCGAAGAGTACGTACCCGGCGCGGAGGTGACGGTCGGCATTCTCGACGGCCGCGCGCTCGGGGCGCTCGAGGTCGTCGCGAAGGGCGAGTTTCACAGCTACGAGGTGAAATACACGGCCGGCCGTGAGGAGTTCCACATGCCGGCCCGCCTCTCCAAGGCCACGACCGAACGCGTGCTCGAGCTCGCGACGGCGGCGCACGCGGCTCTCGGCGGCGGTGCGTACAGCCGCGTCGACCTCCGCGTCGACGGCCGCCGGCCGTATCTCATCGAGCTCAACTCGTTGCCGGGTCTGACCTCGCTCTCGTACTTGCCGCGCATCGCGGAGTACGCCGGCCTCGATTTCCCGGCGCTGTGCCAAGCGATCCTCGAGCGCGCGACGCTCCACATCCGGGAGAGCCGGCGATGAGCCGACCCGAGCGGAAAAGACGCCGTTCGTGGTGGCCGACGGCCCTCCGGATGCCGCGTCCCATCTGGTCGCGGCCGGCGTGGACCCGTCCCCAGAGTTCAACGTTGCCGTCGATGGCGCGTTTCCGGGCGCTCGCGACGCGCCTCACGACGCCACTCGACGTCGGGGGCTGGGTGCGCGCCACCTACGCCCACGCCCTCAGGTTCTGGCAGAGCCGGTCGGGGCGCCGGCTCCGCATCACGGGTGCGGTCGCGGCCACGATCGGCCTCGTCGTCGGGGGCGTGACCTACGGGCCCGTCCTCGCCGGCGCGATCGCCGATCATCCGTACTTCAGCGTCAGCGAGATCGTCGTGACCCCGACCCAGCACGTGCGAGCGGGAGCGCTCCTCGAGGCGGTCGATCTGCGCGCGGGCGTCAGTCTCTGGCGTGTAGACCCGGAGGATCTGGCTGCGACCCTCGAAGCCCAGCCCTGGATTCGCCGCGCCAGCGTCCGTCGCGAGTTCCCGCGCCGCTTGGTCGTCGACGTAACCGAGCGCGAGCCCGCCGCCATCCTCTACCTGGACCAGCTCTACTACGTAGACAGCACCGGCCTCGCGTTCGTCCGGGTTGGGGACCGGGATCCGCTCGATCTGCCGTTCCTGACCGGCATCGAGGCCGCCATCGTCGCCGACGAGCGGCCGTTTGCCCGCCACGCGATTCGGCAGGCGCTTCGCCTTCTTCATTCTATGCAGGCCGCGGGACTTCCATTCCGAGTCTCGGAGGTGCATATCGATCGTGAGCGAGGCATCACGGTATTTCCGATCGAGCCGCGGGTGGCGCTCACCTTCGGCTGGAGCGGATTCGGTTCGAAGCTCACGCGTCTCGGGCGCGTGCTGCAGGATTTCCGGGGACGAGAAAGTCAGATTCGCGAAGTCGATCTGACGATGGGGACGGCGGTGGTGGTGCGGTTGCGGCAATCAGGTGCGAAGGTGAAACGCGCACGTACCTGAGGCCCACCGGATCGTGAGGGGTGGTGGATGACGAAGCGGACCGGAATGGTGGCGGCCCTCGATCTCGGCACGGCGAAAACGTGTGTCGTCGTCGGTGCGGTGAGTGAGCACGGGATCGAAGTCTGCGGCGTCGGTGAAGCGCCGTCGCGCGGTCTCCGCAAGGGCTCGATCGTCCACGTCGAGTCGACGGTGCAGGCGATCCGCAAGGCGGTCGCGGAAGCCGAAGCGATGGCCCGCTGCGAGATCCGTCACGTGACCGCGAGCCTCGGTGGCGCCCAGATCCGCGGCATCTCGAGTCACGGCGTCGTCGGCGTGCGGAACGGCGAGGTTTCGGCCGGTGATCTGAGCCGCGTCCTCGACGCGGCGAAGGCCGTCGCGCTGCCCGCCGACCGCGAGGTTCTCCACGTCCTGCCGCAGGAGTACATCATCGACGAGCAGGAAGGCTTGAAAGAGCCGATCGGCATCGCCGGGGTCCGGCTCGAAGCCAAGGTCCACATCGTCACCTCGCAGGTTTCCGCGGCGCAGAATCTCGTGAAGTGCTGCAAGCAGGCGGGGCTCGTCGTCGACGACGTCGTCCTCGGGGCGCTCGCGTCGGCCGACGCGGTGCTGACGCCGGAGGAGAAGGATCTCGGCGTCGCTCTGGTCGACGTCGGGGCTGGCACGACGGACGTCGTGATCTTCCACGGGGGGGCCGTGCGCCATACGGCGAGCTTGCCCCTCGGGGGCGGGCACCTCACCAACGACATTGCTGCCGGCCTGCGGACGCCGACGGCCGAAGCCGAGCGGATCAAGCAGCGTTTCGGGTGTGCGCGCGCCGCGGTCGTCGAGCGCCACACGGAGATCGAGGTGCCGAGCGTCGGCAATCGCGAGTCGCGCGTACTCTCGCGCCACATTCTCTGCGAGATCATCGAGCCGCGCGTGGAAGAGATCTTCCAGCTGGTGGCGCGCGAGATCATCCGCTCCGGGTACGAAGAAGTACTGGCCTCCGGTGTCGTTCTCGTCGGTGGAACGGTGCTGCTCGATCGCATCACCGACGTGGCGGAGCAGGTGCTGCGCTTGCCGGTGCGCATCGGCATTCCACAGCACGTGACGGCGCTCGGCGATCTGGTCGCGAGCCCGATCCACGCGACGTCGATCGGACTCTTGCTCGCTGGCGGGAATGGTGGCCAGCCGGTGCGACTGCATGCGGGACGCGCCGACGGACTCCTCGGTCGTGTTCGGCATCGCATGGAGGAATGGCTACGCGATTTTTTTTAGAGAGTGACTCCTTGACTCGTGAACGTGGGGCGAAATTGCGTGACAGCGATTTTGAATTGCGGTACAGGGGGTGAGGCATGAGGCGGCGGCATGGACGCGGCGGTGGTGGAAAAGACGGCGCCAACTCGCCAACGAGTGACAGCCGTCCTGTCGAGGTTGAAGGAGGAGGGGTGATGCAAGAAGACGATGGCGTCCAACTGGGCGCTCGGATCAAAGTCGTCGGCGTGGGCGGAGGCGGTGGCAACGCGGTCAATACGATGATCGCGGCCGGGCTTCAGGGCGTCGACTTCATGACCGCGAACACCGATGCGCAGGCGCTGAAGGCGAACCTCGCATCCGTCAAGCTCCAGCTCGGCACGGCCTTCACCAAGGGCCTCGGTGCCGGCGGCAATCCCGAGGTCGGCCGCAAGGCGGCGACCGAAGACATCGAGCGCATTCGTGAGCAGCTCGCCGGGGCCGACATGGTCTTCGTGACCGCCGGCATGGGCGGCGGCACCGGTACCGGTGGCGCGCCGGTCGTCGCGCGCGTCGCGCGCGAGCTTGGTGCCCTCACCGTCGGCGTCGTCACCAAGCCCTTCCACTTCGAAGGCAAGAAGCGCGGCCGGCAGGCCGAAGACGGCATGCGCGAGCTCAAGGCCAACGTCGACACCCTGATTGCCATCCCGAACCAGCGCCTTCTCGCGGTCGCGGGGCGCAACATGTCGATCCTCGAAACCTTCAAGAAGGCCGACGACGTGTTGCTGCAAGCCGTCCGGGGCATCTCCGACCTGATCACCGTCCACGGCCTCATCAACCTCGACTTCAACGACGTCCGCACCATCATGTCCGAGATGGGCATGGCGCTGATGGGTGCCGCCACGGCGAGCGGTGAAGACCGTGCCGTCGAAGCGGCACAAAAAGCCATCTCGAGCCCTCTCCTGGAAGACGTTTCGATCCAGGGCGCGCGTGGCGTCCTCATCAACATCACCGGCGGCCCCGACCTCACCATCCACGAGGTCAACGAAGCGGCCACACTCATTCAAGAAGAGGCCGACGACGACGCCAACATCATCTTCGGCGCCGTCATCGACGAGAGCCTGCACGATCAGATCCGCATCACCGTGATCGCGACCGGCTTCGGTGAGCCGCGCGAAGAAGTGAAGCGTCCGCCGACGGCCTCGACGCACACGCAAGCCGTCGCGGCCCCTGCTCCGCAGCAGGCACCCTCCACTCCCGCGCCGCGCATGGCCTTCACACGCGAGCCAGTGCGTGAGGCGGCTCAAACGGCGGCGGCGACCGCACGGAAAGTCGTGCGGGTCGGCGGTATCAACGACCTCGACGGAACGATGTGGACGCGTCAGGGCGCCAACGATCGCGGCGAGCCGATCTCGCTCACCGTGCCCGAGGACGACGACAGCCTCGACATCCCGACCTTCCTCCGCAAGCAAGCCGACTAACTGCACGTCGACGCCGCTGTGGCGGTACGTGAACGAGGCCCGTGAGCGATGCTCCCGGGCCTCGGTTCATTTTGGCTCGTAGCTGATGCCTTCGACGTCGAACGTGCGTTCGCCGCTCGCAGTGTGCAGTGTGGCGACGTCGCCGATGCGGAGCCCGAGAAGCGCGCGCGCCATCGGCGCCAAGAACGCGATGCGGCCGTGCGCCGGGTCGGCTTCGTCGACGCCGACGATCGTGTAGCGATGCCGGGTGCCGTCCTCCGCGCGGAGCTCGACGCTGGCGCCGAAGCGTACGTCGTCCCGTGTCTGTTCCCGGGGATCGACGAGCTGGGCGCTCGCGATCCGGCCTCCCAGTGCGGCGATCCGGGCTGCGTTCACGACGAGCCGTCGCGTGCGCTCCGAGTCGTCCCCCGTGCTCGCAAGCACCGTGCGCTCGTGTTCGAGCTCGCCGAGCTCGCTGCGCAACTGCGCGAGCCCGCGCGCGGTCACGTAGTTCGGAACGCCGGGCGGTAGCGGCGCCCGCGGCGGCACGACGATCGGATCGTCGGGTGTCTCTTCGCTCGTGAAGGCTTTACTCATGGGACGCGCTGCTTCGAGTCGAAGACTCGCTCTCTTGCGTGCATTGCTTCCGTGCGCGCCGTCGAAGTCAAGCGTCGTTCGCGCGCTTTCGGCATTGAGGTGGACCGTCACGGCTGCTACCCTGCGCGCGTATCGACTCACGGCGTGCGCGTCGGCCTCGGCTCGGCGCCCCGTGACCACGTTCCGCCCGAAAATCGGGCGTCGCGCGCCTCTGGTGGCGAGAGTGAAGCAACAAGGAGGATGTGCGTGATCGGACAAACGAAACCCAAGCAGACATGTGAGAATCTGAATCATCGCCGTGCGAATGCTCCCGTGGCGCATTGCCCGCAATGCGGCGGCGTCGTGAATCCGAGCCTGCGCGCGGCCCGCTGTGACGACGCCCGCCATACCATCGCCCGCCGCACCTTCGCCCATTACTGCATCAACTGTGGAACGCAGCTGATCGCGCCGCTGCGCTGATCTCGACCTCCACGATGTCCACGTCCGGTGCCGCCGATTCTCCGCTCGGCTCATGGCGCCTACCGCGTGAGGTCGAAACCGATCCGCGGCACGAGGAGATCCGCGCAGCCCTCGGGCGCGCGCCGAGGAAGCTCTGGACCGGCGGCACCATCGATGCCGCCGTCGTTCCGTTCGGCGCCGATCTGCAGCGAGCACTCCAAAAGTCCCAGACCACGGTGCATCTGGTCCGAGGCCTCGAAACCGCGGCCGCCGCGCTCGAGGCCGAGCAGCGCGGGCTCGCCGCGCTCGACCCGGAGATGGCCGGGCGCCAGGGCCAACGCGTCTCTCGTCTGCTTCTGATCACCAACGACGGCGCCGAGCGCTTCTATCGCCAGGTCGAGCGGCTCGCCCTCACGCACGCCCCACGCGTCCTCGCCTGCGTCGTCGAGTGCGACAGTCAGGTGCTCGGCACGCTCCTCTACGGAGAGGACGCGGTCGCCAAGCTGGTCCTGACGAGCCACAAGACCGCCGCGGCCACCATCCTCCGCGCCCTCGCCGGCTCGTAACGCCGCTTCCCGCCTAGCAGCCTCAAGTTGCGACACAGGGCGGCCGACATCCAGACACGCAAGCCCGCTGGCATGTGGGCGTCGCACAACACATCGCATGTTTACCATCATCGGCATCGTCGTGGTTCTCGTCGCCGTCATCGGCGGCTTCGCCTTCATCGATGGACCGATGCACGTCCTCTTCCAGCCGGGTGAGCTCATCATCATCGGTGGAGCGGCCATGGGCTCGCTCATGATCTCCGCCCCTGGGAAGGCCCTCGGCCAGGTCGGCAAAGGATTCGCGGCGGCCTTCGCCTCCGCGACGCCGACCAAGAACGACTACCTCGATCTCTTGAAGATGCAGTACGAGGTCTTTCAGTTCATGCGGAAGAACGGTGCCGTCGCCCTCGACGAGCACGTCCAGGATTTCGAGAAGAGCGCCATCTTCTCAAAGTATCCGAGCTTCCTGAAGCGCCACCATGCGGTCGAATTCCTCCGCGATGCGCTGAAGCAGATCGTGAACGGCACCGCCTCGGCGGAAGAGCTCGATACGTTGCTCGACACCGAGCTCGACACGCACCACGAAGAGGACATGATTCCGATCGGGTTGATCCAGAAGGTCGGCGACGCGCTGCCGGGCCTCGGGATCGTCGCCGCCGTGCTCGGCATCATCGTGACGATGGGCTCGCTCGACGCGGGCCCGGAAGAGATCGGTCACCACATCGCCGCCGCGCTCGTCGGCACCTTCCTCGGCGTGCTCCTGTCGTACGGCATCCTGAATCCGGTGGCGACCAACCTCGAAGTCCAGGGCGCCGCGGCCGGGAAGTACCTCCGCTGCATCAAGGACGGCGTCGTCGCCTCGCAGCGCGGGACGTCGCCGATCGTCGCCATCGAGTTCGCCCGCAAGGCCATCTTCGCGAGTGCCCGCCCCTCGAGTGACGAGCTCGACGAGGCCGTGCGGAGCCTGAAGGCCGCCTGATGTCGGCGAAGGGCCAGCCCCAGGTCGTCGTCAAGTGGAAGAAGAAGAAGGGCCACGGCGGCGGTCACCACGGCGGTGCATGGAAGGTCGCGTACGCGGATTTCATCACCTGCATGTTCGCGCTCTTTTTGGTGCTCTGGCTGCTGACCCAGGCCGATCTGAAGTTGCGTCAGGATCTCGCCCGCTACTTCCGGAACGCCGGCGTGCAATCCGGTGGATCGATGCTCGGCGACAAGCTCGAGACGGCCAAAACGAACGCGGCTCGGCCACTCGAAGCGGCGCTCACGATCGTGCAAGGCGCGGGTGAAGAGCTCGAAGCGCTCCGCGGCCACGCGAAAGAGATCCAGGAGGCGCTCGAGCACGGCTCCGAGTTCGAGGCGGTGAAGGATCACGTGCGTGTCGAAGTGACGGACGAAGGCCTCGAGATTCAGATCGTCGATTCCGGGGCCAGTGGACGGAAAGGCCTGCTCTTCGATCTCAGCAGCGCCGCCCTGAAGCCCGAGCTCGTGACGCTCTTGATGGAGCTCGCCGGCCACTTGAAGACGCTGCCGAACCACATCGAGATCGGCGGCCACACCGACGCCCGACCGTTCGCGGTGAAGGCCGGCCTCAGCAACTGGGATCTCTCGTTCGCGCGCGCCAACAATGCTCGCGCCGTGCTCGAGCAATCCGGCATTCGCGCGAATCAGATCCTGCGCATCAGCGCCTACGGCTCGGAGCGCCCGCTCAACGTCGCCGACCCGATGGCGGACGAGAATCGTCGCCTCAGCATCCTCGCGCGCCGGGAAAAGAGGGACAAAGAGTCCGCGAAGGGGCCGTCGTCGGCCGGTTTCGGCGGGCAACCGGTGGCGCCCCGGATCGTCGATCCAGGTACGCCTCCGGTCTGAGCGCCGCGATCATCGCCGTCGTCAGGCGAGATCGAACAGCAGCAGCTCCGTCTCGTCGTCCGCGACGAGCTCGATTCGCGGCTCGTCGCTGAGCGCCGCGCCGTCACCTGCCGTGAGGCTCTCGCCGTTCACGCGGACGCGGCCGCGCGTGACCTGCACCCAGGCATGGCGACCGCGGGCGAGGGTATGCTCGACCCGTTCATTGGGCGCGAGCACCGCCGCGTAGATCGCGACGTCTTGATGAATGGTCACGGCGCCGTCGCGACCGTCGCGCGCGCCCACCAGGCGGAGCTTTCCGCGTTTTTCGGCCGCCGGAAACGCGCGCTGTTCGTAGCTCGGCGGTCCGCCGTTCTTGGTCGGGAGCACCCAGATCTGCAGGAGGTGCACCGGCTCGGACGGCGAGGCGTTGTGCTCGCTGTGGGTGATCCCGGTGCCGGCGCTCATCCGTTGGACGTCCTCGGGAACGATCGTCGAGCCGTTCCCCATGCTGTCCTTGTGGCCGAGCGCCCCCGACAGCACATAGGTGACGATCTCCATGTCGCGGTGCGGGTGCGTGCCGAAGCCACCACCCCCTCGCACGACGTCCTCATTGATGACGCGCAGCGCCCGGAAGCCCATGTGATTCCGGTCGTAGTACTCCCCGAACGAGAAGGTGTGGCGGGTGTCGAGCCATCCGTGGTTGAAATGACCGCGGTCGTCGGATTTGCGAGTCGTGAGCATGGACAGTCATGCGCACCGATCGGACGCTCGTCAATGGAGGCCGGGGCGCCTATAGTGCCCGATCCGATGGCCGAACATCCCCGCGAACGCAGCCGCGAGCAACGAGCCGAACGGCTGGCAAAGGAGCAGTGGCTCTTCACGCCCTCCGGGGGCGGGGACGTCTCGATTTGTCTCGTCTATCCCAACACCTACCCGGTCGGGATGGCCAATCTGGGCTTCCAGTCGGTTTTCGAGATCCTGTCCTGCCATCCGCGCGTACACTGCGAGCGCGCGTTTCTCCCGGACGCCGACCAGCGCGGCACCGAGGTCGTGAGCTTCGAGAGCGGCCGGCACCTGCGCGATTTCGAGATCGTCGCGTTCTCGATCTCGTTCGAGACCGACTATCTGCACATCGTCGACATCCTGAGCGACGCCGGCATTCCGCCGCTGCGCGAGGATCGGGGTGGCGGCCCCCTGCTGCTGTGTGGCGGTCCCGCGACGTTTCTGAACCCCGAGCCGATCGCCGACTTCTTCGATCTCTTCCTCATCGGAGAAGGCGAGGAGATGATCCCGGAGTTCCTGGCGCAGTATCTCGATGCACGCGACGGGGGCGGCGGACGCGAAGGTGTGCTCGAGGCCGTCGCCGAGGTCGGCGGCGCGTATCGTCCCGACCGCTACGCGATCGAGTATACCGACGACGGCACCATCGGGTCCGTCAGTTACCGCGGGCCGGGCGCGGGTGTCGTGACCCGGCGTCTGCTCGCCGACCTCGATCGCTTCACGACGGCGTCCAAGGTCCTCACACCCGAGGCCGTGTTCGGCGACATGTATCTCGTCGAGGCGAGCCGAGGGTGCGAATGGGGTTGCCGCTTCTGCGCTGCCGGCTACATGTACCGGCCGATTCGCCATCGCAGCGTCGAGACGTTGCAGGCGGCCGCCGCCGAAGGTCTCGAGTACCGGAAGACGATCGGCTTCGTCGGTGCCGAGATGGCGAGCGTACCGGGCGTCGCCGAGCTCTGCGAGTTCGTCGCCGACCGCGGTGGACGCGCCTCCCCGTCGTCGCTCAAGGCCGACGTCATCACGCACCGGCTCGCGCGCGCGCTCGGCCGCAGCGCCAACCAGAGCGTCACCATCGCTCCCGAAGCCGGCTCGGAGCGCATGCGCCGGGTGATCAACAAGAACCTGACTGAGCCCGAGATCCTGCGCGCCGCCGATTGGCTCGTCGGGGCCGGCGTGCGGGCGCTGAAGCTCTATTTCATGATCGGCCTCCCGACCGAGGTCCACGAGGACGTCGACGGGATCGTCGAGCTCACCCGCCGGATCGGCGAGCGGTTCCAGCGTGAGGGACGGGTGCAACAGATTCGTCTTTCGGTGAACCCCTTCGGACCGAAGCCCTGGACGCCGTTCCAATGGGAGCCCATGGAGGATCGGCGCTCGTTGAAGACGAAAATCAACGGCCTGCGCCGTGCCATTGGTCGGCTCCGCGGCATCGACATCGATGTCGAATCGTCGCGCGAGGCGTACTACGCGACGGTGCTCTCACGCGGCGATCGTCGGGTGTCGCGCTTTCTTCTCGCCGTCCATGCGGCCGGCGGCGATTGGTGGAGCGTGCTACGCACCTGGGAGCGGGAGCCGCCTGCCGACGGCTTCGACCCGACCATCTTCACGCATCGCGAATACGCTGCCGACGAGATCCTTCCGTGGGATTTCATCGACCACAACCTGCACAAGCGTTTCCTCTGGGTGGAGCGCGAGCGCGCGCGGGCCGAGCGCCAGACCATGCCGTGCGACGTCACCACGTGTCGCGTGTGCGGCGCGTGCTGAGCGAGCTTCGACGATGCCGATCGTAGGGACCGGGGTCGACCTCTGCGAGGTCCCGCGCATGCAGGCCGCGCTCGAGGAGCCGCGCACCGGGGCCCGCTTCAAAGCGCGCGTCTTCACGGCCGGCGAGCAACGCTATTGCGAACAGCGCGGGGTCGGTCGCTATCAGAGCTATGCCGCGCGCTTCGCCGCGAAAGAGGCGACGATGAAGGCGCTCGGGCACGGCTGGGGAAAGCACGTCGGCTGGCTCGACGTCGAGGTGGTGCGGACCGAGAACGGACGCCCGACGGTGCGCCTCCACGGGAAGGCCGCGGCGACGGCCGAGGCGGCGGGCGTGACGGGCATCCATCTCGCCCTCACCCACACGCGTGCCATCGCGGTCGCGCAAGTCGTCACCGAGCGCGACTGAGCCGCCCGCGCTCGTCCGCGCGCGGGCGGGTTACTCGCCCTTGAACTCGGGCTTCCGCTTCTCGAGGAACGCGCGCACGCCCTCGGCGTAGTCGGCGCTCGCGAAGCACTCGGCGATCATGCGCCGGACGGTTTCGAGGTCGCGGCTCGTCGGATCGCGCTGCGTCTCCGCGATCGCCCGCTTGGCGGCACGGATCGTGAGCGGCGCGTTCGCGGCGATGCCTGCGGCGTAGGTCTGGGTGAAGGATTCGAGATCGGCCTTGGCGACGACGTGGTTGATGAGGCCGATGCGGAGCGCCTCCGCCGCATTGTATTGACGGGCGGTGAAGAAGATCTCGCTCGCGGCAGCGGGGCCGACGAGACTGACGAGACGATCGACGCCGTTGAACGCGTAGCCGAGTCCGAGCCGCGCCGGCGGGAGCGCCATCCGGACGTCGTCGGCCGCGACGCGGAGATCGGCACAGGCGGCGAGCGCGAGCCCGCCCCCGATGCACACGCCCTGGATCATGGCGACGAGCGGCTTCTCGAACGCAAGCAGCGCGGCGAACGCGCGGCCGTTGGTCTGCTCGTAGGCCGCGGCCGACGCGGGGTCTTTCCGATGTGTCGCGAACTCCGAGATGTCGGCGCCCGAGGCAAATGCAGCCGATCCGGCCCCCCGCATGACCACCACGCGCACCGTCCGGTCGGCCGCGAGCCCCGCCACCAGGTCGGGAATCGCCTCCCACATTTCGAAGCGGACCGCGTTCAGCCGGGCGGGATTGCGGAGAATCATCCAGGCGATGCCATGCTCGCCATGCTGGACGTCGATGCCGAACTCGCTCACGTGGGCCTCGCTTTCGGGCCGTGGTCGTACACGAGCGGTTTCGATTGTGCCAGGTGGCACGCCTCCTGCGCTGGCGGACCGGCGCGGCCCGCGAGTAGAATGCCGCGGGTCGAGGGGAGGGGACGCGATGGAGCATCGCTTCCAGACGAGCAGGCTCACGCGGGGCAACGTGGTTTTTCCGACGGTCATGGTGGTGACCGATCGCCACGTGACGCGCATCAAAACGTCGATGGTCGGACGGGTCGAGGAGAGCATCAGTCTCCGACAGGTTTCGTCGGTGACGGTCAGTCAGGGAGCCATGTTCGCCGAGGTCGTCGTGCACTCCGCGGGTGGGACCGATCCGCTCCGCAGTCACGGCCACACCAACGCTGACGCCAAGCGCTTGAAGGAAGTGATCGAGGAGCTCCAGACTAACATTCAAACAGCCGGCGTCGCCGACCTGAGTGGCCTACGCTCGTGTCCGCGTTGCGCCGAGACCATCAAGCGCGCGGCGCAGGTCTGCCGTCATTGTGGCTCGGACATTCCGATCGAGCTCACCGAAGAAGTCGTGGGCGAGCCCGTCGTGGAAACGCGGTCTGCCGAGGTAGCCGACGTCGCGTCTGACGATGCGTCTGTTGATGCAACTCGGGACGCCAAAGACTGGACCTGGAGCTGATCATGAGCGACGAGTTTGCGCCCGCCAAAGCCCGCTTCATCGCCCTGGTGCAGGAGATCGATCCCGACGTGTCCGTGGTAATCCCGGAGCGCTCGACGCAGGACGCGTTCCGTATCTCGCTGACCCGTGCCGGCAATCGCCGCTTCCTCACGGTCTCGGAGGACGACATGCTCGACCTCGTCGAGGACGCGCACGCCGCGGCGAAGATGCACGCGAAGCTGCGCGGCGAAGTCGCGGCGCTCTGAACGCCGCGCGCTTGGCGGGCGGTCAGGCGCGGACGCTGAGCGGCGGAAAGAGGCGATTGCTCCCGCGAGCCGGGAGATCGCTCTGCGCCGGCTGTTCCGCTCCCGGCTCCGCGTCGACGCTCTTCTGTCGCGGCGCGGGATTGTTCGCGGCCTTCGAGAGCGCGAGCGCCTTCTGCGACAACTGCACCACGACGTCGCGCGTCGCCTCGCCGGCGGGGCGGAGGCCTGGGGACGTGTACGTCGCGCGCTCCGCGGTGCGTGAGACGGCCTCGCGCTCGACCTCGGGCGGGGTCACGCCACGGCGCGCGTCGCTGGCGAGCGCCGTCGCGGTGCGACTCGGGCCCACGTTGCCGGGCCGACCGGAGGTCGGGTCGAGATCCATCGACTTCGAGCAAACCAAAGCGCGGCGACCGTCGCTAGCAAGGAAGTCCCTGACTCCAGGAAAATTCTGCTCGAAATACGCCTCTGCCGCAGCGGACGCTGCAACAGGTCGCGGAGCGCCGGCGAAGAAGGTGCCGGGACGAGCGGCGCTCAGCCCGCGCGCGAATCGCTGGCGATTTCGGCGAGTCGTCGTACCGACTCACCCATCGCCGCGAAGCGCTCGTCCTTGGTCTGGCCGCGGACGAAGCGCACGTAGATCTGCTGCAGGACGACGGCGAGCTTGAAGAGCGCAAACGTCTCGAAGAAGTGGATGGCTCCGAGATCCCGGCCGCTCCGTGCCGCATAGCGCGCGATGATCTCGGCGCGGGTCGGAAAGCCATCGAGATACGTCGGCTGCATGGCGATCGCGAGCCGCTCCGCCGGATCGCTCGCTTCGGGCCAGTAGCCGAGCAGGGTGCCGACGTCGATCCGCGGATCGCCGAGCGTCGTCATGTCCCAATCGAGCACCGCGACCACCCGGCCGGGATCGCTGCGGTCGAGCATCATGTTGTCGAGCTTGAAATCATTGTGCACGACGGTCGCGTCGAGCGGGGGCGGGATGCGCTCCACGAGCCACGTCGCGAGCGACTCCATCGTCACCAGCTCTTCGGTCTTGGCGCGCTGCCAACGGTCGGCCCACCCGCGGATCTGGCGCTCGACGAATCCGTCCGGCTTGCCGAGCGCCGCAACCGCCGTGCCGGCGACTGGGACCGCATGGAGATCGGCGAGCGTGTCGATTGCCGCTTCGCCGATTCGCCGTCGCACCTGCGGGTCGTCGGCTATCTCGGGCGGCATGGTGCGCCGGACGACGATGCCTTGGCGGCGCTCCATCACGAAGAAGGGGGCGCCGATCACGCTCGGGTCCTCGCACAAGACGAACACCCGCGGGGCGGCCGCGAAATACGGTCCGAGCGCGGCGAGCGCACGATACTCGCGCACCATGTCATGAGCCTTCGGCGCGATCGGGCCGAGCGGCGGCCGGCGCAGCACGTACTCGCGATCGCCGAAGCGCAGCAGGTACGTCAGGTTCGCGTGACCGCCCGGGAATTGCAGGATCTCGAGTGGCCGATCGCTCTCCGGCAGGCGTCCGCGCAGATACGCGGCGACGACGGCGGCGTCGAGTTGCTCGTCCGGGCGAACCGCGGCGACGTCCGAGGAGTCCACCATGCTCGGGACGCGACTCAGGCGCCGTAGCGCGCGATCGCCAGCTGGACGATCTCGGCGATCAGATCGGGGTGCGAGCGACCGGACTTCTTGGCGGCCTTCGAGAGCTCGGCGGTGGAGAGCAGCCACGGGTTGGGGTTGCACTCGATGACGTGCGCCTGACCTTCGGCGTCGAGGCGGATGTCGATGCGGCCGTAATCACGTAGGCGGAGCGCCTGAAACGCGGCGATCGCGGTCTGCTTCAAGGTCGCTTCGATCTCCTCACCCAGATCGTCGGGAAAGAACGGCTGGCTATTGCGGTAGATGTCCGTCCCTTCCTCCCATTTGACCTCGGTGCCGGCGATCTTCGGCGTACCCTCGGGGAGCTGCGACAGATCGAGCTCGACGATCGGCAGCGCTTCCGGATCCTGATTGCCGAGCACCGCGACGTAGATCTCGCGCCCCTCGATGTACTCCTCGATCAGCACCGGGCCGTCGAAGTCGGCGTGGATCGCGTCGATCCGTTCCATCAGCTCTTTCAAGCTGCCGACGACGGCACTGAAGCGAATACCGATCGAGCCGTCTTCCAATCCCGGCTTCACGATCACGGGGAAATGGATGTCGTGCGCCCACTCGAGCCGACCGCGGTGACCGGTCATGAACGACGGTGTCCGGATGCCGTGGAACGCGAAGATCTTTTTGGCGAGCGCTTTGTCCTGGGCGAGATAGAGCCCGTGCGGACCCGCGCCGGTGTACCGTCGGTCGACCAGATCGAGATACGCGGCGACGTGCATCTCTTTGGTGTCGTCGCCGGCGTACGACTCCGTCAGATTGAAATAGAGATCCGCGCGCTCGGTCGCGAGCGAGTGTAGGCTGTCGGGCGTGCCGTCGAGCGTGTGGTAAAACGGCTCGTGGCCCGTCTTCTTCAGGGCCTCGTGGATCTCTTCGTGGTCGTGCTTCGCGCGACGTTTTCGGCGCGACGACTTCTGCTGCGCGACCTCATCCGCCCCGCTGTCGGTCGCGTCGTACAGGACGCCCACGCGCAGCTTTGCCATTGGCGGGGCTTGTATCATCGAGTCGGCGAGAAAAAGAAGCGGAAAGTCAGGTGCGCTTCGGCGCGAGCATGACCGCGGCGACGGCCCAGATCCCGAACACGAAGCCGAGACCGAGCCAGAGGCGGGGCGAGTAGCCGTTGTTGCGCGCGACAATGCGACAAACGATCGCGTCACAGATGTTGACGACCAGGGCCGTCGCGAGGAGCGTCGACCAGTCGAGTGGGCCAGCGGCTATGAACTGCAAACCGGTGAGGTAGCCGAGCGCGAGGTGCAGCGAGTCCATGACTGGCGGCACGCAATGGCGTACCTTTCTTGACCCTCCGAAAGCGCGTCACTATAGTCGGCGACCTTTCGGCTGACAATCAGGAGGAGCAAGAGATGGCGAAGCGGGAACCCACGCTCCTTTCCTGGATCGTCGAGATGGGAGAAGCGCGGCTGCTTCAGTTCGCGGAAGAGCTCCTCTCCAATCCGAAGATGGCCGAAGCGTTTTCCGGAGCACTGCAGAGCGCTGCCAAGACCAAAGGACAGGTCGACAAGAACATGCAGATGTTGCTCGGACTGCTGAATCTGCCGTCGAAGGCCGACTACAACCGGTTGCTGTCGAAGATCGAGGCGCTGCAGGGGAGCCTGGTCAACCTCAACATCAAGGTCGACCGCTTGCTCGCCGAACGCGATCGGCCGAAGCCGCCGCGCCCGCGTCCGTCGAAGCCCGAAGCCGCGTCCAACTGATTCGCTGACAGGCCTGACGCAGAAAATGATCGTGCCCGCCGCGCGTCGGAGCGCACGGCGGGCACGGTGCGTTCAGGGCAGAATCGACTTGCCGATCGTCAGCAGGAGCTGATTCAGCGGTCCGAGGAGCCCGTCGAAGGCGTCAATCGCGACGTTGACGTCGGCCGCGACCAGCGTCTCACCTGGGAGCAGGTCGAACGTACACGTGATTTCGATCGGAAACCCGAGGCCGAGCAGCCCAAGGTCGAGGTCCAGGTCGAGCAGACCGTTGTCGTCGTCAATGGCCGTGAGATCTCCGACCGGGCTGCTGCAGGACGCCAGCGTACCGGAGCCCGAGATTCCGCCTTTGGAAATCGGGTAAGTCACGTCGAGACCGACGAGCGTCGCGAGGAGACCCAGAGGAGCATTGAGGTCGAGCTTGACGGTGACCGACGTCGCCGTCGCCGTCGGGGTCGGCGTCGGAACGCCGCCATCGGGAGTCGGCGTCGCCGTGGCGCCACCGCCGCCACCAGGGGTCGACGTGGCCGTGGCACTGCCACCGGGCGTCGCGGTCGGCGTCGGCGTCGCCGTGGGCTGGTCCGAGCTCGACTGCGTGCACTCCGTCGGATAGGTCGCGACGCCGGGCGCGGCGAGACGATCCATGCAGCTCGCGCGCTGGCGCCCCACGCAGTCGAGGCAGGTGACCAGCTGCCCGAGGGTGCCGACGGCGCCGCCGCACGATGCGCCGCCCGGAATCGTGACCGACGGACAGGTCGCGGCGAAGCCGATCTGTGTCGGGGTCAGGTCGTCATTCCCGCCGCAGGCTCGCGAGGGACCGCCGCAGACCTTGCAGACCTTCTGCTGCATCTTGGCTTGAATCTTCCCGAGCTTCGCCGCGGCGGAGAGATCGGGGCAGGGCCCCGCGCTCTTGCCGCGCAGCACGCGATCTTCACACGACTGCAGGGCGCGCACCTGACTCGCGACGAAGGTCGCCGACTCCTTGCCGATCGCGCGCTGACAGTTACGGACGACCGGGTCGAGGGTGTTCAGCACGAACGCGTCGAAGGCGAGGTCGATCGTGCCCGCGACGGCGGTCTCGTCGACGCACCGCACGCAGTCGGTCACGCCGACGCAGCTGCTGATCGTGTTCGTGCAGCCGCTCTGGGCGAGGTCCGGACACGTTCCGACGATCCAACCGATCGCCGGAAGCGACTCGTCGCCCGATCCGCAGGTCTTGTCACCGCCGCCGCACGCGTGGCCGATGACGAGCGCGAGCTTGGCGCGGAGCTTCGCGATCTTGGCGGTGGTCTTCAGATCGGGGCACGGACCCGCGAACTTGCCGCGCAGAATCAGATCTTCGCACTTCTGCTTCGCTTTCAGCTGTGCCTGCGCGAAGACGGCGCCGGCTTTCGAGACGGTGCGTCGGCACTTGAGCGGCACAGCTGCGGCCGGATCCGGCGCGATCCAGCTCGTGAGACAGAACGTGATGATGAGAGCACCGATCGAGCGTCGGAACGGCCGTTGGTACCTTTCGTCGTGATGCATCGCTGTGATCCTCCTCGCGTACACGACGACGGGTGGGGAGAAACCGGTCGATCGATGTCACCGAGCACCGTAGGAGAGACGGTCGCGGCAAAACATTTGCTCGATGCCTGGGAACGCCCGCCAATCGGCCCTAAACGGCTCGCATGCGACGTGCCACGCCACAAATTGACTCGGACGGTCGTGGTCGCGAGGATCGCCCGGCCATGAAGATCTTCCACTGCGATCATTGTCAGCAGCTCGTCTTCTTCGAGAACGTACGCTGTCTCTCGTGTTCCCACGCGCTCGCGTACGCGCCCGACGTCGACGATGTGCTCTCACTCGAAGCGGTGAGCGAGGAAGGACAAGCAGGCCAAGAGAGCCAGGAAAAATTGTGGCGCGCGGCCAAGCTCGGTGCCGAAGGGAAGACCTATCGCCTCTGCGCCAACTACGATCGCGAGAACGTCTGCAACTGGGCGATTCCCGTCGAGGACCCGGAAACGTTGTGCGGATCGTGTCGTCTCACGCGCGTCATTCCCGACCTCACGCAGCCCGGTCACAAGGAAGCGTGGTACCGGCTCGAGGTCGCAAAGCGGCGGCTCGTGTACAGCCTGCTCCGCCTGAAGCTTCCGCTCGCGAACAAGACCGCGGAGCCGGAGCGCGGTGTCGCCTTCGAGCTGCTCGCCGACGGCGCGCAGCCGGTCATGACCGGCCATAGCGACGGGGTGATCACGATCAGCGTCGCCGAGGCCGACGACGCCGAGCGCGAGCAGCGCCGGCTGCAGCTGCACGAGCCGTATCGGACGCTCCTCGGACATTTCCGGCACGAGATCGGGCACTACTACTGGGATCGGTTGCTCGCCGGCAACGATCGACTCGACGCGTTTCGCGCGCTCTTCGGTGACGAGCGTGCGGACTATGCGGCCGCGCTGCAGCGCCACTACGAGCAGGGTGCCCCACCCGACTGGCAGGAGCGATTCATCAGTGCCTACGCCAGTACTCACCCCTGGGAAGACTGGGCCGAGACCTGGGCGCACTATCTTCACATGAGCGACACGCTCGAGACTGCGGCGGCCTGCGGTTTGACGCTGCGTCCGCGCCGCCCCGACGAGCCGTCACTCAAAACGACCGCAGGGCAAGAGCGGCCCCTCGCACCGTTCGAGCAGAAAATCGCGGCGTGGTTTCCGCTGACCTACGTGCTCAACAGCTTGAATCGCGGACTCGGGTTGGCCGACGGGTATCCGTTCGTGCTCTCGACGCCGGTCATCGACAAGCTCCGCTTCGTGCACGAAACCATCGCCGGCGTCTCCGGCGCGTGATCGTTCGCCGGATCAGCCGAGGGCGCGACTCAGGGTGATCAGACGGGAGAGCGAGCTCGGCTCGTCGGTGGCGAGCGGCACCTCCACCACGAGCGCGCCCGGAGCGGCGGCGCGCAGGCGGTCGATCTCGGCGCGCTCCGCGTGCACCATCTCGGCGAAGCGTCGCTGCAGCGCTACGAGCTTGTGGCCGAGGTCGCGATCCTCGTCGCTTGCCCGCTCGATGTCGGGAAACGGCGGGTCGCCGAGCAAACCAGGCGGCAGTACGCGATTCACGACGAAGCCCGCGAACGGCAGTCCCGCGCGCACCAACTCGCGGTGGAAGGCGAGAGTTTCGGCCACACGCGCGGGCGCGGCGGTGGTGACCAGGACGAACGAGGTCGCCGGCTCACGGAGAAACTGTGCGACGGCCGCCGCGCGTTCCTGAAAGCCCGCCGAGAACTCCTCCAGCCCCCCGACGAACTCGGCGACGTCGCGCAGCATCTCGAATCCGGTGAAGCGCTCGAGGCCGCGAAGGACGGCGCTCAGTGCGGCCTGCGCGAGCCGCGAGCCTTCGCGGGCGAGGATGAGACTCGGGTTCTGCAGAATCGCGGCGGCGCGCGAGGTGAGGAGCGCGGTCAGGCGTTCCGGAGCTTCGAGGAAGTCGAGCGCGTGCTGGGTGGGCGGAGTGTCGACGACCAGGAGATCGTAGTGGCCGCTGCCGGCGAGCGCGTGCAGGCGCTCCATCGCCATGTACTCCTGCGAGCCGGCCAACACCGTCGAGACGCTCGCGTAGATGCGGTTGGTGAGGACGCGCTCGGCGGCGGCCGATGTGGGCGCGTACCGCTGAATCAGCTCGTCGAAGGTGCGTTTGGTGTCGAGCACCATGGCGTCGAGGGAGCCTTTGACGCCGCGCCGGCCGAGCGGCACGCGATGCGGCTCGCCGTCGAGGGTGGTGATGCCGAGCGCGTCGCGGAGCCGCCGGGCGGGGTCGATCGTGAGGACGGCGGTCTGACGGCCGCGTTTCGCGGACGCAATGCCGAGCGCGGCGGCAGTCGTGGTCTTGCCGACGCCACCGCTGCCGACGCAGACGATCAGGCGTTGGGTATCGAGCAGCGGCGAGAGCGGCGAGTCGACGACGGGCTCACCGGCTTGGTCAGCATCGACGATCGGGGTCTGTGCCTCCGGCTCGGTCATGAGTGCGCGCGTCACGAGGCCCGCCGCGAAGTGCTGGCGCGGGGATGCGCGAGCGCGTCCGCGAGCGGCTCGAGCGTCTCCAGGGTGAGCTTGCCGGCCGCCACGGTCGGCAGACAGATCGGTTTCTCCGGCAACGCCTGCGTGAGTCGGCGAATCTGTCGCTCGGCGGCGCGCTGGCGCGCGAGCGTGAAGCGGGCGACCCCGAGATACGGCGCCCAGTCCGGCGGGAGATCCGGGGGCTCGGCCGCGACCCGCCGACCTTCGGGCCGCGTG
This sequence comes from Binatia bacterium, assembly GCA_039917665.1. Classification (GTDB taxonomy): domain Bacteria; phylum Desulfobacterota; class Binatia; order UTPRO1; family UTPRO1; genus UTPRO1. The sequence continues at coordinate 3,331 of JBDSJB010000532.1, read as the reverse complement.
AAGCGGAACGGATCGACGGCGTTCACGATCGCCGGCAGCAGGGTCACGCCGATCCGCATGAGCGCCGTCGCGAGCTCGAGCGTCTCGTTCACCGCCATCTCCTCGGCGCGCGTGACGATCGCGACCGCCGCGCGCTTCGGATCGCCGAGCAGCATGGCCAGGTCGCGTGCCGTACTGGTGAGGGGCCCGAACGGCAGCATCTTGAGCAACGTGTCGGGCGTCGAGAGCAACGGGACCGAATGGCCGGTGGCGGGCGCATCGACGATGACCAAATCGAAGCGGTGTCGCTTGCGCTTGAACCCGACGCGCTCGTCTTCCCATTCGGCGATGCGGACGAGCGTGAGGAAATCCTCCAGCCCGGGCGCCGCCGCGGTGACGACGCGGAACGTGTTGCTCTCGAGCAGCCGACGCGCGAGGGCGCGGATCCGCAACATGCCCGCGAGAAAATCTTCGAGGATCACCGTCGGCGCGATCGTCGCCGCCGCGAGCTCGGGCGTGATTTCCGTGGGCTCGGGGGTGAGCGTGCGATCACCGAGATACTCGCCGAGACGGCCGAGTGGATTGACCTCGACGACGAGCGTGCGTTTGCCCGCACGCACGGCCGCGAGCGCCAACGAAAGTGCGACCGCAGTTCGACCCACGCCGCCTTTGCCGGTGATGAACACGAGACGACGTTGCAACGCGGCGTCGAGCATCGGGAGTGCTTTACTATGCGCGGCCTCGAAGATGGTCAATGCGAATCACCGCGGCAAAATTGACATTGCGAAAGTCGTTCTCTACGGTCGCGCGAATGGCACGTCGGGTGATCGATCTTCGACCAGGCGACGTGCAGGCCCCGGCGCCGAAACGGCGGAAACGGCGCTCGCCCGACTCGCACGAGGCCTTCGGTGCTCGGCTGCTCGAGCTCGAGCGGGAGATCGACGAAGCGCTCGCCCACGCCGGCGGCGCGGCGGACTACGAGGTCGGCTCGTGGCTTCGGTCGACGGGCGAAGAGGTGCTCGGCTTCTATGCCGATCTCGGGCGTGCGTTCATGCAGGGCGGCCTGGCAGAGGCGTTCGTCCGGCTCCGGATGGTCGGAACGGCCGACGCAGTCGACGATTTCGGCTACGACCCGACCTTTCACGCCCGCTTCGCGCCGCTCCGCCAGGCGCTCTATGACCGGTGGTGGCGCGTCGACGCATCCGGGCTCGATCAGGTGCCGCTCACCGGGCGCCTGATGCTGGTCGGCAACCACTCGGGCGGGCTCTTTCCCTATGACGGCGTCATGATCGCCGAGGCGCTCCGCCGGCATCACCCGGGCGGGGGCAGGGCGGCGCGTCCCCTGGTCGAGGATTTCGTCTACCAAGCACCGTTTCTCGGCCCGATTCTCGCGCGTGCCGGCATGGTGCGGGCGTCGTCGCAGAACGCGCGCCGTTTGCTGCGACGCGAGGAAGCCGTGATCGCTTTTCCCGAAGGCGCCAAGGGTCTCGGGAAGTATTACCGCGATCGCTACCGGCTGCAGCGCTTCGCGCGTGGCGGCTTCGTCTCGTTGGCGCTGCAGACGCAGGCGCCGCTCGTGCCGGTCGCGGTCGTCGGTGCCGAGGAGATTCATCCGGTCGTGGCGCGCTGGCAGTGGCTCGCGCACGGGCTCGACCTGCCGTACTTCCCGGTGACGCCGACCTTTCCGTGGTTGGGCGTGCTCGGCCTGGTGCCGTTCCCGACGAAATGGCGCATCGTCTTCGGTCCTCCGATCGACCTGGCGGGTCAGTACGGTCCCGACGCGCATCGTGACGAGCTCCTGGTGAATCGCCTGAAGGAAGAGATTCGCGAGCGCATCCAACGCATGGTGGTCGCGGCGCTGGCGGAACGCCCTTCGGTCTTCTGAGGAGTCACGGGGCCGAGAGCCGAAGCCCTCGGCCACGCGGTCGGTCCGGCGGCCGCTCTCCACGGGCGTCGCCGGAAGAATTTGCGCCGGGTCAGGGTTGGGTCTGACTGAGGACCCGGCGAACGGTGTGGCTCAAGTCGTGGAGATCGATCGGCTTCGCGAGGAATGCCGCGGCGCCGAGTCGGGTCGCGAAGCGTTGCGTCTCGGGGTCGCTCTGTGCCGAGATGACGATGACGGGTGGCCGCGTCGTCGGCGGTGATCCGGGATCGCCGGGATCTTTCAGGCGTCGCAGCACCTCCCAGCCGTTCATGCCCGGCATCCGGAGGTCGAGGATCAACAAGCCGACCTCGCCGCTCGCGAGCGTCGAGAGCACCAGCTGGCCGTCGGTCACCGACGCGACGTCGTATCCGTTGCGCGCGAGAGCACTCGCGAGCACCGTGCGGGTTCCGTCATCATTTTCGGCCACGACGATCATGATGTGATCCCGCACGGTCTCTCGTGTGTCTCCGGTTGCTCGCTTAGACGGCGCTCGAACCGCGCTCGCCGGTTCGGATGCGGACCGCGTCGTCGACGGGAAGGACGAACAGCTTCCCGTCGCCGATGCGGCCGGTCTTGGCGGTGGCGATGATGGTTTCGGCCGCGAGCGCCGCCTGCTCATCCGACACCAAGATCTCGATTTTGATCTTGGGCAGGAAGTCGACGACGTACTCGGCGCCTCGGTAGAGCTCGGTGTGGCCTTTCTGCCGTCCGAACCCCTTCACCTCGGTGACCGTCATACCGTTGATGTTCTGCTTGGCGAGCGCTTCTTTCACTTCGTCGAGCTTGAACGGTTTGATGATGGCTTCGATTTTTTTCATGGCGTTCTCAGAATACGTACGACAGCTCGGCGGCGATGGTCTGCTGGTCGGGTCGGGTGTCGTCGTCGCCAACGAGACGCTTCTCGAAGATCGAGTGGTGAGACGCGTCGTATCGATACTCGGTGCGGAACATCAGGCCCTCGGCGAGCACCACCTTGACCGTGCCGGTGACTTCCCAAGCGTTCTGATAGCCGCCGAAGCCATCGCCTCCCGGTGTCGGCAGCCGCACGCCGTCGGAGTCGTCGAAATATTCGCCGCGGAGCGCGAAGCCGATCGGCACCGGAAGCACGTCCGGAACGTCCACAGAGAGGATGCCCGAGAACGCGTTCCACTCGGCGTGACCCCCGACCTCGAGATCGCTCTCGTTGCCGTAGTCGTAGTTGAGAATGATCGCGAAGTTCTCGACCGGCTTGATCGTCGCGACGATGTCGGCCACGCCACGCTTCGAATCGCCCCGGTCCGGCTGCTCGGCTCCGTAGATGCCGTTGATCGCGAGCGCGAACTGCTCGACCGGCGTGATCCCGACGCTGCCGATCACGGACTTGCCATCGTTGGAATCGACGACGTTGTCCCAGCCGTTCACGACGCCCATCATGATGCTCGCCTGCGA
>JBDSJB010000531.1:0-3785 GCA_039917665.1 Binatia bacterium | reverse complement strand
ACGATCGTGAAAACCGAGGGTTGCGTCGGGGTGGTTGCATGCACGGTGCCCGGCGGTTAGCCCGGCGACATGACCGACACGATCATTCCGACCTCGCCGCGCGCCACGCGGCCCACGCACGACGACCCGTTCGCCCGGACGGACGGCGACGAGCACGTGCGGCTCGAGGAGTTGGCGCATCTCCACGACGTGTTCGACGGCCACGAGCATGGTCGCGAGCGCCGCGCGCTGCTCGCGTTCGGCGTTCGGACGGACTGAAGACCCGCGTGCCACGCACGCCGCCCGAGCTGCCGGCCGAAATCGCGGCGCTCACGGGCACGTGGAAACGCGAGGACGAACGGCTCGCCCGCTGGACGCTCCGCATCGGGGGCGCCTCCTACGGCTTCACCGCCGACGACGACAGCGCGAGCGCGATCGTGAATGCGCTGCAACGCATCCCGCAGCTGATCGACGGGTTGCGGAAAGAGCGTGACGCGGTCGCCATCGAACGCGACGCCCTGCAGGATCGCCTGGCCGCGGCCGCCAAGCGTACCGCGCCGCCGCCGAGCCCGACACCGTCCGCGGCTCGCCACGTCGCCGGTGCCTCGACGTCGCTCGCCGACGTGCCGCTCGCGATGATCGGCACCTTCGCGGTCTCGCCGAAGGTCAAAGCCGCCGCCAAGAACGACCCGGCGATGGCGCTCGTCGTGCAGATCGACAAAGCGATGGGCGCCGAGGCGAGCGAGCTCGACCGAGCCCGGCTGCTCGCGATGGCAGCCGCGCTCGGCCGGGGTGACCTCGCGACCTTCTGGGCCGCCGGCAGCGAGAAGTCGAAGAAGAAGCTCGCCGCGAGCGCCGAGCCAACCAAGAAGTCGTGAGGCGGGCGTCGAGTACAGCGACGTCCGTGCGCCCGTCCATCGTCGTGCACGGCGGTGCCGGTGCGCGCGATTCGGACACCGAGCCCGCACGCGCCGCGGCCGTCGACGCGGCCGCCGCGGCCGGCTGGGACATCCTGTCGGGCGGTGGCAGTAGCCTCGATGCCGTCGTCGCCGCGGTCACGCGTCTCGAGAACGACCCGCTCTTCAACGCCGGCCTCGGCGCGGTGCTCACCGAGGACGGGACGGTCGAGCTCGACGCCTCGCTGATGAGCGGCATCGACCTCCGCGCCAGCGCGGTCGCGATGGTCCGCGGCGTCTGCAATCCGATCCTGCTCGCGCGTGCCGTCATGGACGAAGGTCGCGAGGTCTTCCTGGTCGGGCCTCCGGCCGAAGCCCTCGCCCGCCGACACGGACTGCGGGTCGTCGCACCCGAGGCGCTCGTGACGGCCGAGGCACGCGGACACTGGGAAGCGCGCCGGCCGTCGATCGGGGAAACCGTGGGCGCGGCCGCCTGCGACGCTCACGGTCACGTCGCCGCCGCGACGTCGACCGGCGGCGTCGGCGGCCAACGGAGCGGACGCGTCGGCGACTCCGCCGTCATTGGCGCCGGCACCTACGCCGACGACACGCTCGGTGCCGCGTCGGCGACCGGACCGGGCGAGGCGATCATTCGCGTCGGTCTCGTGCGAACCGCGCTCGAGGCGATCGCGCGCGGCGCAGACGCCGCGACCGCTGCCGACGAGGCGCTCGCCGTACTTTCCCGGCGCGTCGGCGCGGCCGCCGGGATCATCCTCGTCGACCGTCACGGCCGGATCGCGGCCGCGCACACGACCCCGGCGATGGTGACGGCGCAGCGCTCCGGGCCGGCGTGCGAAGGCTGAAACCTTTGGACCGTCTCGCCGACCTGCACCCAGAGACTACGAACATCCGCGCGGCGATGATGCACCCGATGTCTCGGGGGATTCGACTCGCGGTCGCAACGACACTGGTGCTGGTTTTCGGCTGCAGCCACACGCGACCATTCGTCCGCGGACCCGCGGCCGTACCGGCCCCTCCCCTCGCCGCCGTCGACCATCGCGTGATCCTGATCGGCGACGCCGGCGCGGCCAACACCGACGGGGAGCCCGCGCTCGATCTGCTCGAGCAGCGCGTGCGCATCGCGCCCAAGCAGACGACCGTCGTCTTCCTCGGCGACAACGTCTACGAAACCGGCATGCCGGAGGCGACGGCGCTCGAAGGTACGGCCATCGAGGCGGTCCTGGACAAGACCCTGCTTACGCTCTTCGAGAGCCGCCGCGACGCCGAGCGCCGCCTGAAGGCGCAAGTGAAGGCCGTCCGCGTGCGCGGCGTCAAGGCGATCTTCCTCTTCGGCAATCACGACTGGGATCAGTTCGGCGTCGGCGGCTGGAAGGCCGTCCGCGAGCAGCAGACGTTCATCGACGCGATGCGGAAGTCCGTCGACAAAGTCGACGTCTCCGCGTTGCCGCGCGACGGCTGTCCGGGGCCCGTCACCGTCGAGCTCGGCCGGCACGGCCGGTTGATCGCGCTCGATACGCAGTGGTGGCTCGACATCGGCGAGAAACCGTCGCCCGAGAACCCCGCCGGCTGCCGCGAGGTCACCGAGGAGGCGGTGGTCGCAGCGCTCGAGCGCGAGATCGTCGCCGCCAAAGCCGCGGGCCGACAACCGATCGTCGTCGGCCATCATCCGCTCGCGAGCCACGGACCGCATGCCGGCTTCGTCGATCCGATCGTCCACCTGTTTCCGATGACGATGATGGGGGCCTACGTGCCGTTGGTCGTCAAATGGGCACCGCTCCCGGTCCTCGGATCGATCATGGCGTGGTGGCGGACGCATTTCTCACCGAGCCCGCAGGACTTCTCCGGTCCCGGGAATGCCAAGCTCCGCCGCGCGCTCCTGGGCGCGATGACACGCGCGGCCGACCGCGGCGCGCCACCGCTCGTCTACGCCGCCGGCCATGATCACAGTCTGCAGCTCTTTCGCCCCAAGCATGGACCGCGTTGGACGCTGGTCAGCGGGCTCGGATCGAGCGCCAAAGCCTCGGGCGTTCGCCACGACTCCAGCACCGTCTTCGCGCACGCCGAGCGGATGGCTCCCGGCCTGATGGAGATCGACTTGCTGCGCGACGGCGCAGCGCGCCTCGGCATCGTCGAGTGGTCGGCGAGCGATCCGCGCGGTGTGGAGGTCTACTCGACGAGCCTCACGAACGCGCCGTAAGCAGCGGCGGCGAGCAGCTCTTCCTGTTTGACGTACGGCAGCGACTACGGGGCGCCGACGCCCGAGCCCGGGCCACTCGCTTTCGCGTTGCCGCCCGGACCGGCAGGCACGCGGGCATTGCCGGACTCCGTTCCGCCAGTCGCGTCCTTCTGCGCATTGGAGCCGGCGTTCGGACGCTCCATCTCGCCAGGAATGCTGGTGCGCGCCCGGCCCGGGCTTCCGACGGGATTGGGCGAATCATCTCGCGGCTCCACCGTACCCGCCCCCGGTCCCATACCCGTGCGGGGCTCCGCTGCGAGCGCGGGGCTCGCGGCAAACAGCAATGCCGCGGCAGCGGCTCCGATCATCGTTCCACGTGTGGCCATCATTTCTCCTCGTGCCGCGCTCGGAGGTCCATGATTCGTGCCACGACGGACCGCAGTCGGGGCACGGGGTTGTCGCGACCGAACGACAGTCGCGGGCGAGCGTTTCTACAAAGCCGCCGAGCGGGACGACGAAACGGGCTCAGCTGTCGCGCACGACGCCGATCGCATCCATCAGTCGGCGCGTCTCCAGCGTCAGCTGCTGCTCCTTGAAGAACTGCTTCCAGGTTTCGGCGGTCTTCGACTCGATGCGATCGTGGGTGTGGAAGTTGGGATCGCCGAGGCTCGTGTTCATGACCTTCCGGGCCCCCGTCGCTTCCAGCATCTTCG
>JBDSJB010000530.1:0-6708 GCA_039917665.1 Binatia bacterium | reverse complement strand
TCGAGCTCGACATGCGACGCTGGTGGGGCGAGCGCTGAACGCGCCCACTCACCCCAAGAAGAACCGCACCGAGCGATCTGCGAGCGCGATCACCGGCGCCCAGTAGATGCCGAGCACGATCGTCGGGATGGCGAGGAAATAGAGGAGGAACGCGTTGTGGCTGTCGAGCGCGACGACGCCCTCGTCGCCGCGCGGTTGGTCGAGGAACATCGTGCGGATGATGCGCACGTAATAGTAGAGCGCGACGAGCGTGTTGGCGAAGCCGACCGCAGCGAGCAGATAGAAGCGCTGCTCCACGACGGCGGCAAAGAGATAGAATTTGCCGACGAAGCCGGCGAGCGGAGGGATGCCGGCGAGCGAGAAGAGAAAGATCGCCATCGCAACCGCCGGGACGGCGCCGCCGCGCCAGGCGAGGCCGCGAAAGCCGTCGAGATCCTCGCGACCGGTCGAGTTCGCGACCACCATCACCACCAGGAACGCGCCGAGGTTCATCAGATAGTATGTGATGAGATAGAAGAGCATCGCGCGCAGGCCCGCGTCGTTCAGCACGACGAAGCCCATGAGCGTATAGCCGGCGTGCGCGATGCTCGAGTACGCGAGCAGCCGCTTCACGTTCTCCTGCCCGAGCGCCGCCAGGTTCCCGAGCGTCATGGTCGCCATGCAGATCACCAGCATGAGCTGCGGCCAGTCGGCGCCCGCCGAAAAGGTCCACGCGCCCCCGTCGGCCGGAGCCGACAAACCCGGATAGAAGAGCCGGATCATCATCGCGAAGCCCGCGGCCTTCGAGCCGACCGAGAGAAACGCGGTCACGGGGATCGGCGCGCCCTGGTACGCGTCGGGCGCCCACATGTGGAACGGCACCGACGCGATCTTGAAGCCGAGCCCCGCGAGCACGAGCACGATCGCGACGAACACGGTGAGCGGCTCGACGTGGCCGTGCAGAACGGTGGCGTTCAGCTTCTGGTAGTCGAGGCTCCCCGCGAGGCCGTAGAGCCAGCTCATGCCGTAGATCATCACCGCCGACGAGACGCCGCCGTAGATGAGGTACTTGAGCGCCGCCTCGCCCGAGCGGCGGTTCCGCCGGAGATAGCCCGTCAGCACGTACGACGTCAGGCTGACGAGCTCGAGCGCGAGGTAGGCCATCAGGAGATTGGCCGCCGACGCCATGTAGAAGAGCCCGACGGTCGAGGCGAGCACGAGGCCGTAATATTCCCCCTCGTCGCCGTCCTGGACCTCGCGTGAGCCGAGCGACATCCAGATCGTCACGAACGCGGCGAGCGCGAAGAGCAATTTGAAGAACACCGCAAAGTCGTCGACGATCACCATCCGCGAGTAGAGCCAGCCCTCGCCCCAGCCGAAGAGCCCCTGCACGAGCCAACGGTCGCTGAATGGCATCCGAAGCCCGATCGACGCGATCAACGCCCCCGCACACCCGAAGAGCGCGAGCGCGCCGAGCTGCTCCTTCGGACGCACCACGAGGTCGGCCAGGAAGATCAGGATCGCGGTCGCAATCAAGATCAACTCGGGGGCGCTGAAGGCGATGCTCTCGAGGTTGCCGAGGTCCATGCCGTTAGCGCAGTGCGACCCCGGTCGCGGCGCCGGCCTTCACGATCTCGTTCAAGTGCAGGAGCGACGTATTGATGAGATCGAGCACCGCGTGCGGGTAGACACCGAGCACGACGACGATCACGGCGAGCGGCACCAGCGTGACGAGCTCGCGCGCGTCGATCTCGGCGAGGTGGGCGTATTGCGCGTTCAGCGGTCCGAGCCAGACGCGCTGGATCGTCCAGAGCAGGTAGCCGGCGGTCAGCACGATCGCGCTCGCGGCGACGATCGTGAGGCCGGGATAGCGCTGCCACGCGCCGAGCAGGACCAGCACCTCGGAGATGAACGCCGAGAGCCCGGGAAGCCCCATCGCCGCGAAGAACGCCAGCGCGGTCATGCCCGTGTAGACTGGCATGACGCCGGCGAGGCCGCCGAAATCGTCGATGTTGCGATGGTGGGCGCGGTCGTAGATCACGCCGACCAGCAGGAAGAGCATCGCCGTGATCGTGCCGTGATTGAACATCTGCAGCACGGCGCCATTGATGCCTTGGGGCGTGAACGCCGCCATGCCGAGCATGACGTAGCCCATGTGGCTGATCGACGAGTACGCGACGAGCTTCTTCAGGTCCGTTTGCGCCAGCGCGCAGAGCGCGCCGTACACGATGTTGAACGTGCCGAGCACCGCGAGCGCCCAGAAGGCGAGGTCGGCCGTCGCCGCCGGCAAAATGCCGTAGTTGATCCTGAGAATGCCATACGTGCCCATCTTCAGGAGCACGCCGGCGAGGATCACCGAGATCGCCGTCGGCGCCTCGACGTGGGCGTCGGGCAGCCAGGTGTGGAACGGGAACACCGGGATCTTGATCGCGAACGCGATGAAGAGCGCCACCCACAGCAGGTGCTGCGTCCGCATGTCGAAGACGCCGGTGCGCTGCATCAGCACCGTCATGTCGAAGGTGTGCGGCTCGCTCCCGAAGTAGAGCACCAGCATCGCGATCAGCATCAGCACGCTGCCGGCGAAGGTGTAGAGGAAGAACTTGATCGCGGCGTACTCGCGACGCGCCCCGCCCCAGATGCCGATCAGGAAGTACATCGGCAGCAACATCACTTCCCAGAAGACGTAGAAGAGGAAGAAATCGAGCGCGACGAACACGCCCATCATGCCGGTCTCGAGCATCAAGAAGAGCGCGAAGTAGCCCTTCACGCCTTTGTCGACCCCGAAGCTCGCGAGCACGCAGAGCGGACAGAGCAGCGCCGTCAGCAGCACCATCGTGATGCTGATGCCGTCGACGCCGACGAAGTACTGGATGTTGTACGACGCGATCCACGGCACCTTGTCGACGAACTGGAAGTCCGTGACCCCACGGTCGAAGGCCACAAAGAGCCACACGCCGAGCAGCAGCGTCGGCAGGGTCGCGACGAGCGTCACCTGCTTGATGAGCGCGTGATGCTGCGACGGCAGCGCAAGCACGATCGCGGCGCCGAGCAGGGGCAGAAACGTCATCAGGGTGAGGACGTGATCCATGCGACGTTCGCTCCTAGAAGAGCCGAGCGATCAGCACCAGCGTGACCGTGCCGACGACGACGTAGAGGTACGTGTTGATGTTGCCCGTCTGGACTCGGCGGAGGCGCCCACCGAGCGCTCCGGTCGCCTTCGCCAGCGCGTTCACGAGGCCGTCGACGACGACCGCGTCGAAGCGGCCTTCGAGGCGGGCGATGCCGCGGGTCAACGTCGCGCTGCCGTCGACGATGCCGTCGATCACGCGACGATCGATCCACCCGCCGATCGACGCCAGGAGAAGTACCCCGCGACCGAAGGTCGCCCAATAGACCTCATCGAGAAAGTATTTGTGGAGCAGCAAGCGGTACGGCGCACCGCCGCCGATTGCGGCAATGGCGTCGGCCGACACCGCCCGGCGCTGGTAGACGAGGAACGCGAGAAACGCGCCCATCGTCGCAACCGCTACGGAGATTGCCGTCAATGTCCACTCGAGGTTCGCTGCGTGCACTGCGTGGTGCCCCTCGGCATGGCCTGTCGCGAACACCGGCGCGAGCCACGCGGCGAAGCGATTGGCGCCTCCGAACGCTTCCGGAACACCGAGAAAGCCGACCAAGAGCGAGCCGGCTGCCAGGATCACGAGCGGCACCGTCATCGCGGCCGGCGACTCGTGGACGTGCGCCGCGACGTGCGGATCGACTCGGCTCTCGCCGAAGAACACGAGGAAGATCTGGCGGAACATGTAGCAGGCCGTGAGCCCCGCGCCCGCGACGCCGACCCCCCAGAGTAGCGGGCTGCCGTGGGGGCTCGACCACGCCTGCCAGAGGATCTCGTCCTTCGAGAAGAAGCCGGCGGTGAGCGGCGCGCCGGCGAGCGCCAGGGTCGCGATCAAAAAGGTCCAGAACGTGACCGGCAGCTGCGTCCGGAGCCCGCCCATCTTTCGCATGTCCTGCTCGTGATGGAGCGCGTGGATGACCGAGCCGGCGCCGAGGAAGAGGCACGCTTTGAAGAACGCGTGCGTCACCAGATGAAACACGCCCGCCGACCACGCGCCGACGCCCATCGCGACGAACATCACGCCGAGCTGGCTCACCGTCGAGTAGGCGAGCACGCGCTTGATGTCGTCCTGCACGAGCCCGATGGTCGCGGCGAGAATGGCGGTCGCGGCGCCGACGCCCGCCACCACCGCGAGCGTCCCGGGCGCGAGCGCATAGAGGAAGTGCAGCCGCGCGATCATGTAGACGCCGGCCGTCACCATCGTCGCGGCGTGGATCAACGCGGAGACCGGCGTCGGGCCCTGCATCGCGTCGGGCAGCCAGACGTGGAGCGGGATCTGCGCCGACTTGCCCGTCGCGCCGACGAAGAAGAGCAGCGTGGCGAGCCCGACCACGGGCATGCCCCACACCATCCGTCCATCGAGCAGTGTCAGATGCGCCTGAATGTCCCGGACCACGACGGTGTCCACCGTCCAGAAAATCGCAAAGATGCCGAGCACGAACCCGCAGTCGCCGATGCGGTTCACGATGAAGGCCTTGTTGCCGGCCGTCGTGTTGACGGGCTCGCGCCACCAGAAGCCGATCAGCGCCCACGAGCAGAACCCGACGCCTTCCCAGCCGACGAACATCAGCAGCAGATTATCGGCGAGCACCAGCACCAGCATCGCGAACGTGAAGAGGTTCAGGTACGCGAAATAGCGCCAGTAGGCGTCGTCCTCGCGCATGTACGCCGCCGAGTAGAGATGGATGAGGCCGCCGATGCCGGTGATGACGAGCAGCAGCGTGCACGACAGCGGATCGGCCAAGAACGCGACGTTCACCTGCAGCGACCCGACCGCGATCCACCGCCACACCACGTCGAGGAGCACGCGGCCCTCGGGCGGCAGGCCGAGCAGCTGCACGAACGCCAGCAGTGCGAACGCGAAGGCCCCCGCGATCGGCGCCACCGCGAGCGCCGCGACGGCGCCCTTCCCCGCCCGGCGCTGAATCGCCGCGCCGAAGAAGCCGTTCACGACCGCGCCCAAGAGCGGCAAGAGCGGAATCCAACGCAGCGTGCTGACGGCGGTCGGCTCCATCGGTCAGTGGCGGAGCGCGTGCGCCGCATCGACGTCGATGCTCGCGAAGTTCTGGTAGATGCCGAGCACGATCGCGAGACCGACCGCCGCTTCGGCCGCCGCCAGCATGATGACGAAGATCGCGAAGATCTGGCCGTCGGTCGGCGCGCCCGAGTAACGGGCGAACGCGACGTAGTTGATGTTGGCCGCGTTCAGCAGGAGCTCGATTCCCATCAGGATCCCGATCGCGTTCCGTCGCGTCAGCACGGTGTAGAGCCCGAGCACGAAGAGCAGCAGACCGACGACGAGGAAGTGCTGAAGAGGAACGCCCGGCATCGCGCGCTCAGCCCCGCAGCTCTTTCCGCGACACGACGATCGCCCCGACCAGCACCGCGAGCAGCACGAACGACGCGAGCTCGAACGGCAGGAGGTACGGCCCGAGGAAACCGTTGCCGATCGCGTGGATCGTCGGGACGTCCGGGAGCGCGTCGACCACCGGCCAGCGCGTCCGGAACACGACGCGCGCGATGACGACCGCGACCCCACCGACCAACACGACCGCCGGGAGCCGGCCGACGGCGCGATTGGAGACGGCGACGTCGGCGATCCGATGGGTCAGCATCACCGCGAACAGGATCAGCACCAGCACGCCGCCGATGTAGATGAGGAACTGCGCGCCCGCCACGAAATCGGCCGCCAAAAATACATAGATCGCCGCGACGCCGAACAGCGTGCCCAAGAGCGCGAAGGCGGAGTAGACGATGTTGGTCGAGAACGCGACGCCGGCCGCGCAGAGCACGGTAAAGGCGGCGAATGCGTAGAACAGGGCGACGGACAGTGGTGGCTCCTTCGAAGCCCCGCGCAACTGTGGAGCGGCAAGCCCGGCCGCAGGGTCGGGTGGGAGTAGCAAACTCGCCGACGGGTCGCAATTCGCGGCGCGGCCGCTGTAGACGGACGACCGCAGCCGAGGAGGCCACGCATGAACCCGTCGTCACCGACCGGGAGATCGACACCATCGGACCGCTCCTGCAGCGGCTCGTGTGGGCAGACCCCGCGACGCGCGCCAAAGTCCAGCGCTTCGGCGTGAACGTCGTGCCGATCAACCAGGACAGCACCACGCCGTCGATCGCGGAGATCGAACGCTCGCACGAAATAGGCGACGGCGGCGGAGCCGCCCTATCTCGACCCGCGGATCTTCGACCTCGCACGCTTCCGGGCGACCCCATCCCGCGCGCGTTCTTGCGACGCGACTCACGGCTCGACCTTTCGGACGGTGCCCGCGCAAGACGTCCGATCCGACGCGCTGAATGACCTCCTGCAGGACGCGACATCCGCTTCATCGACACCACCCACACCGTGAAAACGGGAAGCGACTACCGGTAGTGTCTCAGTCTGTTCGTGAGGCCTCTGTCTGTGTTGGGCGGTGTCGCCGGTGGGTGGGTCAGGGAGTGCGCCTACGGTCGCCGGGTTCGTGCCACCCAGCGCTTGAAACCTGCCGCTGCCTCCATGTTCTGCGCACACGCGAGCTGCGGCTCCCCGGCGCACTCCCTGACCCACCCACCGGCGAGGCATCGTAACGAGGACGATCACATGCGCGCAGACTCGCATTGCCGACCGC
>JBDSJB010000529.1:0-9326 GCA_039917665.1 Binatia bacterium | reverse complement strand
CCAGACGAACGATGTCGCCGGGGCTCACCCGATATTGTTTGCCGCCAGAGCGGATGACTGCGTAGTCCATGGGAACCGGGACCGATACGCGACGCGGCGCTGACTGTCAACTCGTGGAGGCCCTCGGCGAGGTCTGTCCGCGCCTCGGGATTGTCTCGTCGCGGCTCTAGCGCGATCCGGTGCGGACGACACTAGCCCGTGCCATAATCCGCCGCCTCGATGCCGGTCATAGCGGTGGATGCCATGGGCGGGGATTTTGCTCCCGAGGAGATCGTGAAGGGGGTGGCCGACGCGTCCCTCGCCACCGCGATTGAATGCGTGCTGGTCGGCGACGAGCCGCGGATCCAGGCCGTGCTCGACACGCTGTCCTACAATCCCGCGCACATCCGCATTCATCACGCCGGCGAGGCGGTCGGCATGCAGGAGCACCCGCGCGAGGCCCTCAAGTCCAAACGCGACGCCTCGATCCGGGTCGGCGCGACGCTGGTTGCGCAGGGGCAGGCCGACGCGCTGGTCAGCGCGGGTAATACAGGCGCCTGCCTGCTCGCGTGCTCGCGCGAGTTCCGCACCATCAAAGGTGTGCGGAAGGCGGCGCTCGCGAGCGTCTATCCGCGCCACGTCGACCACCCGGACCAGGATCAGCTGGCCTTGCTGCTCGACGTCGGAGCCACGATCCGCTGCGACGCCGTCGATCTGGTCCAGTTCGCCCTCATGGGCAGCGCGTACGCGCAGCGCGTGTCGAAGGTCGCGCGGCCGCGCGTCGCGCTCCTCAACATGGGCATCGAGCCCTTCAAGGGCGGCGACGTCTTGGCGGAGGCCCACGAGCGCCTCGCGGCGATGCCCGCCATCCAGTTCGTCGGCAACGTCGAGGGCAACGACATTGCGAAGGGAATCGCCGACGTCATCGTATGCGAGGGCTTGCTCGGCAGCGTCGTGCTCAAGTTCATCGAGGGCATCGCCGACGTGGTGAACGACGTCGCGAGCAACGCGGTGAAGCAGCGTCTCGTGTGGCGGCTCGGCATGCGGCTCTTGTCGCGCGGGCTCCGCGAGGTGTCGCACCTCACCGACTACGCGCAGTACGGCGGGGCGCCGCTGCTCGGTTTCGAGCAGCTGCTCGTGAAGGCGCACGAGCGATCGCGCGCCCACGCGATCGCCAACGCGGTGAAGCTCGCGGCGAAGACCGTGCGCGACGGCATCACGGCCGAAATCGCGGCGGCGATCCAGGCGGCGCGATGAGCCCGTCGAAGCCCGCCGAACATTCCGGCCGCGCCGCCCGCACCGGATGGGTCGAGGTGCTGCGGGCGCGCCGGCCGCGCCGTGCCGCGGCCGCGCCGCCACCCGTCGTGTACCGATGGGATCTCGACAAAACCTATCTCAAGTCCGACTTCGAGAGCCTCACCAAGATGATGCGCGTGCCGTTCGAGCGCGCCGAGGACAAGATCGACGAGCCCGGCGTGGTCGCGCTGATGCGCGCGCTTCGCGCCAGCGCGCGCGCCGAGGGACGGCGCGTGTTCGTGTACTTCGTCTCGGCCAGCCCGCCGCAGATCGGCCGCGCGATCCGCGAAAAGCTCGCGCTCGACGGGGTCGAGATCGACGGCATCGTCTTCAAGGATCAGCTGCAGCATCTGGTGCGCGGCCGCTTTCGTTTCCTGCGTGAGCAGATCGGCTTCAAGCTCGCCGAGCTGCTGAAGGCACGGATCGCGGCACCCGCGGGGGCGGCCGAGTACCTCTTTGGCGACGATTGGGAGTCGGACTCGCTTTGCTACTCGATCTACGCCGACGTCGTGAGTGGCCGGCTCGATCATCAGGCGCTCGGCGAGATCCTGGTTCGCCTCCGGATCGATCCCGCGCGGCTGGTCGAGATTCGCGCGCTCGCGCGCAAGGTGCCGGTCGAGGACGCGGTACGCCGTATCTTCATCAACCTCGAGCGCCGGACGCCGCCCGGTCGTTTCCGTAGCTTCGGCGCCCGACTGGTGCCGACCTTCAACTACTTCCAGACCGCGCTCGTGCTGCACGAGGAAGGCATGGTGCCGCTCGCGGCCGTCGTGGGGGTCGGCCATTCGTTGATCGACCGCGCGACCTACACGCGCGCGCAACTTCGCAATTCACTCGACGACCTCGTGCGGCGCGGTCATCTCCTGCGCGACGACCCGCCGCTCCGGCGCGATCTCGAGGAAGCCGGCGTGTTGCCGTCGATGGTCGCGCAGGGCACGTGGTCGCAGCGCCTGTGGCGGCGGTTGCGCCGGCGCCGTCCGCAATCGGCGCGCGGCCCGGCGCCGCGCCCCGCGGTCGCGATCGACTATCCGAAGCTCGTCGACGCGTGGCTCGCGAGCGGCGGCCGTCCCGGAGACGCGTCGTGACGACGGCCGTCGTCGTCCTGTCGACCGCCGGCTCGCAGGAAGAGGCCGAGCGCATCGCGACGACGCTCGTCGAGGAGCGCCTCGTCGCCTGCGTGAACCTCGTGGCGCCGATCACGTCGATCTATCGCTGGCAGGGGGTGGTCGAGCGCGCCGCCGAAGTGTTGCTCGTCATGAAGACGCGGCGGGCGTCGACGACGCGGCTGATCGCGCGCCTCCGTGCGCTGCACAGTTATGACGTACCCGAGGCGATCGTGCTGCCGATCGTGGCCGGATCCGCGCCGTATCTGAAGTGGCTCATGGCGGAGACGTCGGCCACGCCCGTCCGCCGCCGCGCGAAGCGCTAGCGCGCGGACTGTTGCGCGACGTCGATCGGCACCCACGGCACGTTCGGCTCGAATGTGCTGCGGCGCCAGATGCGATCGGCGAGCTCCGGCAGATCGGAATCCAGCGGGCCTTCGATGCTGAGAATCTTCAGACCGCGTCGCTCGACATAGTAGGGCTGCACGCCGCCGACCTCGATCGTCTTCTCAGTGCGGGTGCCGGCGCCAGGGTGCCGAGCCGCGACGATCTCCGACCAGGCGGTGAAGAATTCCGTGGCGTCGCGCTCGGAGTCCCATGTGGTCAGCCAGACGAGGGCCATGTCCTCATCACGCGTGACGGCCATCAAGCGATCGCCGTCCCAGCCCGCGGCGAGCTCCGCCGCGCGCGGCCGGTCGAGGTACCGCTCGCCGAGCAAGCGAATGGTGAACTCGCCGAGCGTCGTTTCTTCCGCGAGCGTCCAGTCGCCACGGAGATACGGCGCCATCGCGCCGAGCTGGACGCGCGTCGGGTTCTCGGCCCGGACGAAATACTTTTCGGGGTGCAGGATCTGCTCGGACGAGCGCGGGGGACGAGCGAGCAACGCGTTCACGCCGTCCCACCCGGCGTTCTTGAACGCCCACGAGACGAAGTTCACGCCGGCGACGTACTGGAAGATGATGCTCTCGCGAATGAGCGGGGGGATGTCGGGATAGTCGATCGCCATCTGGCCCGGCACGCTCTCGAGCTTGCGGGCGAGGCTGACGGCGGTGCCAGCGCGGAGGCCGCCGAGCACGGTTGCGAACCCGGCGAGCGTCGCGTCGCCCTCGTAGACGGCGCGCATCGCGAGCTGCGCATCGTCCTCGCCGACGTCGGCGCGGCCGGTGTTGAGACCGAAGTGCTGATCCTGCAACGCGTGCGTCAGCTCGTGGGCAAGCACCATCTCGCCCGCCAGGTCGCGCCGAATCACGTTCTCGACGGCCCGCGTAAAAAAGCCGGTTTGCAGCGCCTCGGTCACGAGCACCATGCGGCGATCGACCGGATCGTAGAACCCCGCGAGCTGCGAGCTGTAGAGATCGAGAAACGCCCGCTCGAGATCGGTGCCGGCGGCGAGCAGCCCGAGCGCCACGTAGACGCGGCTCACCGTCGCGAGCTCGCCAGGCTCGAACTCGTGTTTCAGCTCGCCCTCGAGCATCGTCCGCGCTTCGGCCGCGCTGACGGCGACGAGCGGCACCGGCCGCCGAAACGACAGCCCACGCGTCGCGACGAGCCTGGCTTTGATCTTGTTGGCCGCGTCGATCTGGACTACCCCGTCGCGGACGAGACGGTAGCTACCGCACCCGCCCAGCAACCCGAGCACGACGATCAGGCACGTCGCGCGCCGCGACGCGCGGCTCATCGCTGCGGCTCTTCGGTGACGACGGCGGTGAATCCGAGCTCCGAGAGCTCGACGGCGCAGGTTTCTGCGCGGTTCCGTTCGGCGTAGGGACCGACGCGGACGCGATACATGCGGTCGGCGCGCGTCTGCACGGGGCTGATGTAGACGTCGTCGTATTTCGCGGCAAGACGAGTGCGAAGCGCGCGGGCTTTGTCTTCTTCGCCGAATGCGCCGACTTGCACGCAATACGTGACGTGCGACGCGCCGTTC
This sequence comes from Binatia bacterium, assembly GCA_039917665.1. Taxonomy (GTDB): domain Bacteria; phylum Desulfobacterota; class Binatia; order UTPRO1; family UTPRO1; genus UTPRO1. The sequence continues at coordinate 5,021 of JBDSJB010000529.1, read as the reverse complement.
GCCGGACGCGCGACGACGTCGATCTGCACGCGCGCCGTCCCCGGTCCGAGCATCCCGAGTTCTTGCGCGGCGGCGTGCGAGAGGTCGATCACGCGACCCTTGGCGAAAGGACCGCGATCGTTGACGAGCACCTCGACGGATTTCCCGTTCTCGAGGTTGGTGACGCGCGCCCGCGTGCCGAGGGGCAACGTCGGGTGGGCGGCGGTCAGCAGATACTGATCGTAGATGGTCCCGCTGCTGGTCGGTTGCCCGTGAAAGCCCGGGCCGTACCAGGAGGCTACACCGCTTTGTGGACGCCCGGGCGTCGGCGCAACGGCGACGGTGCGGCTGCACCCGGCCACCACGCTCAGCAGAAGCACGAGCGCAACGGCGCTTGCGGGTCTTGCAAACGACCGCTCACGAGCGCTCCGGCTCGTCACCTCACCCCACCACCCCATGCGCGGGACGACTCTAGCGCGCACGCCTCGACGGCGACAAGCGACGCCCACGCGTTTACTTGTCCGCGGGCGGTATGGTAACGGTCGACCACCGTCCGACTCGAGCAAACGCGGGTCATTCGCACAGAAATTTCACCCGCCGACGGAAGGACGCTCGCCTGTACCGGAGCGTGCGACGGGGAAAGGGAAATCCCATGTCCGGCCACTCCAAATGGAGCACGATCAAGCACAAAAAGGCGCTGAAGGACTCCAAGCGCGGCAAGATCTTCACCAAGCTCATCAAGGAAATCACCGTCGCGGCCCGCATGGGTGGCGGCGACATGAATGCCAACCCCCGCCTCCGCACCGCGGTCACGACCGCGCGTTCGCAGAGTATGCCGGGCGACAACATCGACCGTGCGATGAAGAAGGGTACGGGCGAGCTCGAAGGCGTCACATACGAGGAAGTGCAGTACGAGGGCTATGGACCCGCCGGGGTCGCCATCATGCTCGCGATCCTCACCGACAACCGTAATCGCACCGTCGCCGAGATCCGCAACATCTTCGGCAAGCACGGTGGCAACCTCGGTGAGAACGGCTGCGTCGGCTGGATGTTCTCGAAGAAGGGCATCATCAACATCGACAAGAGCGCCGGCACCGAGGAGAAGGTCTTCGAGATCGCGCTCGAAGCCGGGGCCGACGACATCGCGGAGAGCGGCGATGTGTTCGAGGTGACGACGGCTCCCGAGGCGCTGGAAGACGTGAAGGCCGGGCTCGAAAAGGCCGGGATCGCGATCGCATCCGCCGAGGTCACGATGGTCCCGCAGACCACGATCACGCTCCGCGGGGCCGAGGCCGAGCAGACCATCAAGTTGCTCGAGCTGCTCGAGGATCACGACGACGTGCAAAAGGTGTCCGCGAACGTCGACATTCCGCAAGACGAGGTCGAGCGGCTGAGCGCCTAGGTGGAGCCGCCGCTCTCGAGAGAGCGGCCGGTGTGGTCGTTGGGGGGTGGAACATGAGGGGAGGCGAGCGCGCCGAGGTCGTTCGAGTGCTCGGCGTCGACCCGGGGACCGCGGTGACCGGGTGGGGCGTGATTGAGCGCCGCGACGGACGCGTGGAGCATCTGGCCCACGGCGCCGTCACGATGCACGCCCGCCAGACCCTCGCCGGGAAGCTCGCGGCGATTCACACGGCCCTCTCGGAGTTGTGCCGTGAGTGGCGCCCCGATGTCGTCGCGTTGGAGCAGAGCTTCGTCGGACGGAACGTGCAGAGCGCGTTCCGCCTCGGCGAGGTTCGTGGGGTGGCCATGCTGGCGGCGGCGACCGCCGGAATCCTCGTCGCCGAGTATGCGCCCGCGACCGTGAAGCTGGCCGTCACCGGAACGGGCCGGGCCGAGAAGGATCAGGTCCAACGCGCGATCGCCCGCGAGCTGCGGGTGGTGGAACGCATGGTGCCGGACGCGGCCGACGCGCTCGCGATCGCGCTCTGCCACCTGCAGTCGGCGCGCTTGACGGCCTTGCTCGCGGCGTCGGCACCGCCTCCGGCACGGCCGCGGCGAGCGGTGACCACGCTGCGCCCCGTGCCGGGCGGGCTCAGATGATCGCCCGTCTTCGCGGCCGCCTCCTCGAGAAGGCGCCGGAGCAGATCGTCGTCGACGCCGGCGGCGTCGGGTACCAGCTCTTCGTCTCGCTGAACTCGTTCTACCGGCTGCCGAATCCGGGCGCTGAAGTGGATTTCTACGTCCATACCCACGTGCGCGAGGACGCGTTTCAGTTGTTCGGGTTTCTCGATGCGGCCGAGCGCTCGCTCTTTTTGTTGCTCCTGCAGGTTTCGACGATCGGCCCGCGCGTCGCGCTCGCGGTGCTCTCGGGCATGGCGACGGAGGACCTCGAGAACGCGATTGCGGACGGGGATACGCGGCGTCTGGTTGCCGTGCCGGGAATCGGCAAGAAAAAGGCCGATCTCATGATCCTCCAGTTGCGCGAGAAGGTGCGGGTTCTGCAGCAGAGTCGGGCCGCCTCGCCAGCCGCCGTACGGGCCGTCGGGGATGCGGCGGAGGCGGTGTCCGCGCTCGTCAACCTGGGCTACAAGCAGCACGAGGCGGAGCGGGCGGTTGCCGCGGCCGAGCAGGCCGGCACCCGTGCGCTCGCCGACCTCATCCGGGAAGCGCTGCGGAGGTTGGCTACATGAACGATCGCGTCATCGATCCGCTCGAGAGCGACGAAGAAGTCGGCTTCGACATCTCGCTCCGCCCGTCCGGGCTCGCGGAGTACGTCGGCCAGACCGCGGTCAAGAACAACCTCGGCGTCGCGATCGAAGCGGCGCGCGCGCGCGGCGACGTGCTCGATCACGTGCTGCTCGCGGGTCCGCCGGGTCTCGGCAAGACCTCGCTCGCCTACATCATCGCGAAAGAGATGGGTGTCGCGATCCGCTGCACCTCGGGGCCGGTCATGGAGCGTCCGGGTGACGTTGCCGCGATCCTCACCAACCTCGAACGCGGCGACGTGCTCTTCATCGACGAGATCCACCGTCTGAACCGCGTCGTCGAGGAAGTGCTCTATCCGGCGATGGAAGATTTCCAGCTCGACATCATCGTCGGGCAGGGACCATCGGCGCGGACGCTGAAGCTCGAGCTCAAGCCCTTCACGCTCGTCGGCGCGACGACGCGGACGGGGCTGCTGACCTCCCCGCTTCGTGACCGTTTCGGCGCCCACTTCCGGCTCGAGTTCTACGACGAGAACGAGCTCGCGCTCATCCTGCGCCGCTCGGCGGTCATCCTGAAAGTTCCGCTCGATACCGACGGTGCCGCCGAGATCGCCCGCCGGTCGCGCGGCACGCCGCGGATCGCGAACCGCCTCTTGAAGCGGGTCCGTGACTTCGCCGAGGTCCGTGCCGGCGGCCAGATCACGAAGGCGGTTGCGTCCGACGCGCTCGCGCTCCTCGAGGTCGACGCCCGCGGTTTCGACAAGATGGACCGCGCCATCCTGCTCGCCATCATCGAGAAGTTCAGCGGCGGGCCGGTGGGCCTCGATACCCTGGCGGCGGCCGTCGGGGAGGAGCGCGACACCATCGAGGACGTCTACGAGCCCTATCTCATCAAGGAAGGGTTTCTCGCCCGAACCCCCAAGGGCCGGGTCGTGACCCCGCGAGCTTTCAGTCATTTCGGCCGTTCCGTCCCTATTTCGACGACTCAACCGAGGCTCTTTTGACGAAGAAGAGGCGAAAATGACGCGGCGTGTCTGTCTGGACAACCCTCCGGAGCGGCTCTAGACTCCGCCCTTTCCCGGTCCAGACGATGGGAGGGTTGGGACGAACACTGATCTTGGCGGGACTCGCACTGTTGGTTGCGGGGCTCGTCGTGACGTACGCGGGCCGACTCCCATGGCTCGGGAAGCTCCCAGGAGATTTCACGTTCCGATCCGGCGGTTTGACCGTCTACATCCCGCTCGGGACCTGCCTGCTCTTGAGCCTCGTTCTCTCCTTGATGTCGTACCTCTTCCGGCGCTGAGCGACCGGGCGATCCCCGCATGACCGAACCCACGAGAGACCCACTCGATCACGCCGCGGGCGACGCTCCCGGCGAACGCCAGCGCCGCCGCGAGGGTCTCATCATTCTGTCGGCCGCCCTGGCCGTGCTCTTGTTCGCGTTCTTCGAGACCCGCCTCCCGCAGTTCTCGAACAGCAACTCGCTCAGCAACAACGTCATCTTCTTCCTCCTCATCAACCTCAACATCATCCTGCTCGTGCTGCTGGTGTTCCTGGTGGCGCGGAATCTCCTGAAGCTCGTTTTCGAGCGCCGGCGGCGGATGCTCGGGTCGCACCTCCGGACCCGTCTCGTCCTGGCATTCCTCGCCGTCTCGATCTTCCCCGCCATCCTCATCTTTCTCGTCGCGCTTGGGTTCATGACGAGCTCGATCGAGAACTGGTTCAACGTGCAGGTCGAGGGCTCGCTTTCGGGGTCCCTCGAGGTGGCGCAGGCCTACTATCGAAACGCCTCGGAGAACGCGCTGGTACACGCGCGGCAGCTGGCCGAGCGCGTCGGTGACGAGAAGCTGATCGGACGCGACGCCCGCGAACGCTTGGACGCGTTCATCGCCGACAAGCAGCGCGAGTACCACGTCGGTACGGTGCAGGTGTTCGATCTCGACCGCGGAGTCGCCGCGCTCGCACGGGACGAAGCCGTGCCCGGCGAATCCGCGCTGCCGTCGTCGGCCCCGCTGCTCACCGCCGCACTGGAAGGTCGCGCCGAGACGCGCATCCAGTCGATGGGGCGCAGCGACGTGATCCGCGCCGCGGTGCCGATCCGCGGACCAAGCGGCATCGAGGGCGCGGTCGTCGTCGAGTACTTCGTGCCGGAGAGCGTCGCGACGCGGAGCGCCGACATCGCACGCTCGTTTCAAGAGTACCGCCAGCTGAAGATCCTGAAACAGCCGATCACCAGTAACTACGTGGTCACGCTCGTCCTGGTCACGCTGCTGGTGATCTTCTGCGCCACCTGGATGGGCTTCTATCTCGCCAAAGGCATCACGGTGCCGATCCAGAAGCTGGCGGAAGGCACGCGCGAGGTCGCGCAGGGCAACTGGCAGTACCGCATCGGCCTCG
>JBDSJB010000528.1:0-25760 GCA_039917665.1 Binatia bacterium | reverse complement strand
CGATCCGCTTCAACAACCGGGACACGCTGCTCCCGGGATTGATCGCGTCGAACCAAGTGCTGCACCGCCAGATCCTCAACACGATTCGCGTCGTCCGCGCTTCGATGGAGTGACGGGCGCGTCAGCGGCCCTTTGCTATCGATTCTCCGCGTCGTCGCCGGGCGGTTGTTCGCGCCTTTGCAGGAGACGTGCGAGCACGTCCGGCACGCCGGTGCCGGTCAGCTCGCCCGAGATCGTTTCGATGCGCACGCCCGCGCTTGGTGAAGGCAGCGCGGGTGGGGTGCCGACGAGCACGACGGCGGCTGCTGACACGCGCGTAGCGACGAGCATAGCGGCGGCCGCACTACTCGCGGCGCTGACGAGATACGTGGGACGAATCTTGCGGCCGATCATGTAGCGGAACGCGCCTTCGACGTCGCGCTCGATGGCGGTCGAGTCGGCGGGGCCGTCGGAATCGCCGCGGCCCCGGAGATCGAAACGCAACACGCGAAAGCCGCGCGCAGCGAGAGTCGAGGCGGGGCCTTCCAACGTGCGCGCCTCGCCGTCGGAACCCGGCACGAGCACGACGCCGGGACCGTGCGTCCCGCTGAGGTGGCCGATCAGCTGGACCCCGTCCGTCGCCGTGATGTCGACGCGCTCGTCGGCGAATGCGGGGAGCGGCGCGACGACCGCCGCGAGCACGCACGCGAGCAGCGTGCGACGGCGTCCGCGCAACGTCAGCTCGACGCTCGCCGCTCGGCGATCACGGGCGCAATGAGGTGCGGGAGGTCGGTCATGATGCCGTCGCAGCCGAGATCGAGGAGCCGACGCGCTTCGGCGGGATCGTTGATGGTCCAGACGTGGATCTCCGCGCCGAGGCGGTGCGCAGCAGCGACGCTTGCCGCGTCGACGAGGGTGGTGTCGCCGTACCGCGGCGGGATCTGCAACGCGACGGCACCGTCGGGAATCATCGGCTCCGTTCCCGCCTGCAGCGCGCCGATGAAGTCGGCCACCTCCAGGGTCGCGAGGCTCGTCGGAATCTCGGGGGCGGCGGCGCGGATCGCCTGCATGATGCTGTCGTGCTCGGCTGCGAGCACGATGCGCGCACGCGCCGCCCGCACGATCCGGACGACGGCGGTGACGACCGCGTCCCCTTCGCTCTTGATCTCGATGTTGAGCGGAATTTCCGGAAACTCCCGGATGAGCTCCGTCAGTCGCGGCACTCGAATGCCCTGACCACGGAACGGAAACGTCTTGCCACCATCCGGGGAGAATCCGTGCCCGGCATCGAGCTGGACGAGCTCCGCGAAGCTCAGGGCGGCGACGCGACCGACGCCGTCCGTCGTACGCTCGAGTGTCGGATCGTGGAGGACGACGACCTCGCCGTCGCGCGTCGCGTGGACGTCGAGCTCGAAGACGTCGACGCCGTCAGCCAGCGCGCGTCGAAACGACGGCAACGTATTCTCGGGGGCAACGCCTGCGGCTCCGCGGTGACCGAAGAGACGCGGCTTCGCGCCCGGAAAGCCGACCCGCATTCACGCGCTCCGGATCAGTTGATCGACGACGCCGAGTGCGGCCGCAGCAGCTCGAGCAGCGAGACCGGCGACAGCGAGAGGGAGTGCAGCTCGACGGCGCTACCGATGCTCGCCAGGCGGGCGACGAGATCGCTCCGCAGACGCGCGAAACGCTTCCACTGCGCGCCGGAGATCTGCTCGTCGGAGGGCAGCTTTACCGCGAGCGGATTCACGTAGGTGCCGTTCTCGAAGAGCATGAAATGGAGATGTGGGCCCGTCGCCATGCCGCTGCTTCCGACGTACCCGATGACCTGCCCTTTCCGGACGGTCTCACCGGTCTTCATATTTCGCGCGAAGCGTTGCAGGTGCGAGTACGAGGTGGCGTAGGGCTGCTGATGCTCGACCTCGATCTGGTTGCCATACGCCCCACTGCGGCCGGCAAAGGTCACCACGCCGTTCGCGACGGCGCGGACCGGAGTCCCAGCCGGGGCCGAGAAGTCGACGCCGCGATGAGGCCGGAAACGACGCAACACCGGATGGAACCGCGCGCCGGTATAGTTCGAGGTGATCTTCCGGTACTCGACGGGGTATTTCAGGAACTGTTTCCCGAGCGCGCGGCCGTCGAGATCGTAGTACTCGGTTTCGCCGTTGGCGTTCTCGAAGCGAATCGCCGTGAGCGTACGCCCGCCGCTCGTGATCTCGGCAGCGAGAATGTCGCCCGGACGGGGCGAGCCGCCGTCGTCGTCGGCGAGCTCGGCATAGAGGAGTCGGAACTCGTCTCCACGATGCACGTCTTGTTGGAGGTCCACCTCCCATCCGAAGAGATCGGCGAGCTCGGAGATCATCTGTACCGGCACACCGGCCGCCGTCGCGGAGGTCGCGAGGCTCGCCTCGACGCGACCCGCGAACCCGCGTACGGCCGCGAGCTGCGGCATCGCCTTCAAGCTCGTTTTGATCTGGCCGTGGACCAGCCGCATGCTCAGCAAGGAGTGCGGATCGATCTCGTACTGGAGACCCAGGAGACGTCCCTGGTCCTTCCCGAACGTCAGCTCGACGGCGTGGGCGGGCCGGAGACTCGCGAGGTCGAAGGCCGTCGCTGCCGCCTGCTCCCACGCTTTCACTTCCGCGGCCGGCAAGCCGTGCTCGGCGAGGATTCCAACCAACGTCTCGCCGTCACTCACCAAATGACGAACCTTGGCACCGTCGTCGCCTGGTACGGGGGAGCCAGACTCGGCGACGCCGCGGCTCTTTTCGTGCTCGTCGGCGAGGAGATCACCGGACGCCAGCGTCACTGGCACGCCGCTCAGGACGGCCAGCGCGAGAAGCGCCGCCAATGCACCCGACCATAACGGCCGCAATGTCGAAGGTGATCTTCCGTCCATCCGCTGCGACTCGGAAACGCCCCAGGGGGAGCGAGACGTGGCGGCGACCCTGCCTACCGATGTGCCTGATGTCAAGCCGAGTGACATGCGTGAGCCGACAGCGCATTGCGAGTCGCGGCGCGACGCTGTTAGGGTCGCGCCCGCCGTGCGACACGCGAGCTCATGCGTCTACGTTTCCTCACGCTAATCTTCGTTCTCGGGCTCCTCGGCGCCGTCGCGACGCTCGCGTGGACGATCCTCCGCAGCGGTCGCGCGCTGCCACCGAAGGGCGTCACGGTCGTGGTCCGCGAGGGCGCGGGCGTCGCCGAGATCGCACAGCGCCTGGAGGCGGCCGGCGTCGTGCAGAGCGCCCTCGTTTTCCGCCTCTGGGCGCGCCTCGCTGGGCGTGACCGAAGCATCCAGCCTGGCACGTACCACTTCGAGAACGCGACCGACATGAGTGGCGTGCTGACGCGGCTCGCGGCGGGCGTCGAGCCGCTCGAGGTGACGATTCCCGAAGGACTCACGGTCCGCGAGATCGCCGACCTCCTGGCGACGCGCGGGCTCGGAAGCGCGGAGAGCTTCCGTTGCCTCGCCTCCGATCCGGCGTTCCTGCTCGCCGCCGGCGTGCCCGGTCCGCAGCTCGAAGGGTTTCTCTTCCCCGACACCTATCGCTTCCTCCCGCCGGAGGAGCCGAGCGAGGTGCTGGGTACCATGGTGCGCCGCTTTCACGATCGCTTCGACGCCGAGCACCATCGCCGGGCCCACGAACGACACCTGACCGTGAACGAGGTGCTGACGCTCGCATCGATCATCGAAAAGGAAACCGGCAAGGCATCGGAGCGACCACTGATCGCCGCCGTGTTCGCGAATCGCCTCCGCATCGGCATGCCGCTGCAGAGCGATCCGACCGTGATCTATTCCCTCCCCGCGTTCGACGGCAATCTGACGCGCGCCGACCTCGCCAATCCGTCGCCCTACAACACGTACGTCGCGCGCGGATTGCCGCCCGGTCCGATCGCCAATCCCGGCCTCGCCGCGATCGACGCGGCGCTCGCTCCGGCCGATTCGCCGGCCCTCTACTTCGTGTCGCGCAACGATGGCTCGCACGAGTTCTCGACCACGCTCGCGGAACACAACCGCGCGGTCACCCGTTTCCAACGATCCGGCCGTTGACGACGTTGACTTCGCCTTTTTTTCGCTTCAGTATGCGCTCCGCGATGGGAGGGTCACGCGTATGACGAGTCCGATGCTGACCAAGCGGCAGAAGGAATTGGTGGATTATCTCGACGCGTACATCCTCAAGGCCGGGTACGCGCCGACGCTCGAAGAGATCGGCCAGCACTTCGGTCTGAGCTCGCTCGCCACCATCCACAAGCATCTCACCAACCTCGAACGCAAAGGCATGATCCGTCGCAAATGGAATCGGAGCCGGGCCCTCGAGGTCGTACCGCAGCAGCGTCGCGCGACGGCGATCGAGTTGCCGCTGGTGGGACGCGTCGCGGCCGGAGTTCCGATCGAGCCGATCGAGCAGACCGATACGATTTCCGTGCCCGAAGAGCTGGTCGGCCGCGGGGAGACCTTCGTGCTGCGCGTGAAGGGCACGTCGATGGTGCAAGAAGGCATCCTCGACGGCGATTACGTGATCGTCCAGTCGCGCAATCAGGCCGACAACGGCGACATGGTCGTCGCGCTGGTCCGCGGTGAAGCCACCGTCAAGCGCTTCTACCGTGAGAAGGCCGGCATGATCCGTTTGCAGCCTGCCAACGACGCGCTGCAACCCACGCTCGTGCGTGCCGGCGACGTCGAGGTGCGGGGTGTCGTGACGGCAGTGATGCGAAAATACGCGGCGCAACGACGACGCTCCGCAGCCTGAACGGGGGCGTACTGCTCACCCACCTCATCTTCGACCTCGACAACACGCTGTATCCCCCCAGTCGAGGCGTGGTCGACCGTGTCGACGAGCGCATCAACCGCTTCATGATCGAGCGGCTTGGACTGGCGCCGGAGATCGCCGGCGAGCTACGCGCGCGCTATCGCGATCAACACGGGACGACGCTCAGTGGCCTGATGCTGCATCATGCCGTCGAGCCCGATGAGTTTCTCGATGACGTTCACATGATCGCCGTCGAGGAGTTGCTCGAAATCGACTCGGCGCTCGATGCGATGCTCGCGACGATTCCCCACCGCAAAGTCATCTTCACCAACGGCTCGACGGCTCACGCCGAGCGCGTGCTCACATGCCTCGGAGTCCGCGGGCATTTCTCCGACGTCTTCAGCCTGGAGTGCGTCGCCTACGTGCCGAAGCCGGCACGTGCGGCCTTCGAGACGGTGCTTGCGCGACTCGGCGTCGACGGGTCCGCGTGCGTGTTCCTCGACGACCGGCCCGACAACCTCGCGACGGCACGCGCGCTCGGCATGCGGACGATCCTCGTCGGCAGCGTGACACCCTCGGCGGACGACGCGGCGATCGCTTCGATCCACGATCTCCCCGAGCTCCTCGCGCGACTGGTCTCGCCATGACCACCGGACGGTTCTCGCTCTACATCCACATCCCGTACTGCCAGGTGAAGTGCCCTTACTGTGACTTCAATTCCTACGCGTCGACGAGCTGGCCCGAGGACGCGTATACCGACGCCCTGCTCGCCGAGCTTCGGCTCCACACGGCCACAGCGCCCTTCGCGGGTGCCGAGGTCGCGACGATCTTCTTCGGCGGCGGCACACCATCGTTGTTCCAGCCCGCGACGATCGGACGCATCCTCGACGGCGTCGCTGACACCTGCCCGCTCGCGTCCGACCTCGAGATCACGCTCGAAGCCAATCCCGGGACCGTCGAGCGCGAACGACTTGCCGGCTTTCGCGCCGCAGGCGTGAATCGGCTTTCGTTCGGAATCCAGTCCTTCCAAGCGGCGCTGCTCACCACGCTCGGCCGGGCCCACGGTCCCGACGACGCGCGCGCCGCGATTCGCGCCGCGCGGGCGGCCGGCTTCGACGATCTGAATCTCGATCTCATCTTCGCCGTGCCGGGGGAAACGCGCGAGGCGTGGGCCGCCGACGTCGCCGAGGTGCTCGCGTGGGCCCCCGAGCACATCTCGGCCTACAACCTCACCTACGAGCCCGGGACGCCCTTCCACACGCTGCGCTCCCGCGGCGCCCTGAAGGCGCTCGACGAGGAGGACGAGCTCTGGATGTACCAGCACGTGCGCCAGGCCTTGGCGGCGGCCGGCTACGCCCAATACGAGATCTCGAACTTCGCGCAGCCCGGGCATCAAGCACGCCACAACCAGAGCTACTGGCGCGGCGTCGACTATCTCGGGCTCGGCGCCGGTGCCCATTCGTACGCGCACGTCCCGGGCTGGGGCCGACGCTGGTCGAACGAGCGCATACCCGAGCGCTACATCGCGGCGGTCACGCGCGGCGACGCCACGGTCGGCGACGAGACGCTGGAGTTCGAGACGGCCGCCGCCGAGTTCGTCTTCCTCGGCTTGCGCGAGCGTGTCGGCATCGACCCGAACGACTTCGCCGAGCGCTTCGGCCGTCCGCTAGCGGACGTGCATCCCGAGGTGGCGGGTTTTCTCGGCGACGGCCTGCTCGAAGAGCACGATGGTCGCCTCGTGCTCAGCGAGCGCGGCTTGTTGCTCGCGGACTCCGTCTTTGCCGCATTTCTCTGAGCGCATCAGTCGGGCGTGAACAGCGTGAGCGCGAACCGCGCCGTCGGCTCGATCCATTGGCCGCCGCAGGCGAAGCCAGCCGTGTGGCCCATCTCCGCCAATCCCTCGGGCTCGTACTTGTAGGAGCTCTCGGTCCAAATGTTTTCGCCGTTCGTGAACGGCACGACGAGGTCGGCAGCGGCAATGGTCACCAGTTGATCGCGCCGGCTCACCAGATGCGACTCGACACGGCCGGCCGCGGCGTTCCAACGCGGCACGTGATCGAACGCGTCGAGGTCGAAATCACCGCCCAGCTCGCGATTGATGCGTTCCAGCAGGTTCTTGTTGAAGGCCGCCGTGACGCCGATCGGGTCGCCGTAGGCGCGCAGCAGCTCGGCTTCGGGCTTCACGAGATCGGCGCCCAGCAAAAAGCCATCGCCGGGCCGGAGACTCGCTCGAACCTCACGGAGGAACTCCGCCGCCGCGACAGAATGAAAGTTGCCGATGTTCGACCCGAGAAAGAGCACGAGCATCGACCCTTGCGAGGGTCGACGCGCCACGGCGTCACGCAGGCCCGGACCATACGGCGCACGATGGCCGACGACCGACACGTGCGAGAGTCGACCGAGGGTGCGCGCCGAGAGCTCGAGCGCCATGGGGGAAATGTCGACCAAGCGGACGAGGATCGGCCGCGCGCGTCGCATGCTCTCGACGAAGAGCGCAAGCTTGGTTCCGCTCCCGCACCCGAGCTCGATGATCGTCGTCAGATCGGGAAGCGCCGCACCGATGCCTTCCGCGTGCGTGGCGAGCAGCGACCGTTCGGCGCTCGGAATTCGGTACCAGGGCAGTTGGCAGATCGCCTCGAAGAGATGCGATCCGAGGGCGTCGTAGAAATACTTCGACTGCAATTGCCGTGGCCGCAGCTGCAGATCGTGGCGTACGTCGGCCAGAAAATCGCGTCGGGCCGCGTCGAGCGCCGCTGTCTGCGGCGACGTAATTGGTCGTGCTTCCGCCGGGCGGCTCATCCGCGCACGCATCGGAAGGTGGCATAGGGATAGGGATACCGAGGCCGGAACCAATTGCGCCAACTGCGCCGCACGATCGCGGCGGCCGTGGCAGGGGAAGCGCCTTTCATCACGTAGTGCCCTCCATCGAAGAAGTCCGCGGAATATTGGGGATAGGACGCGGTCGGCTCGAAGCCTGGAAACGGCGCGAAGACCGTCGAGGTCCACTCCCAGCCGTTGCCAACGAGGTCGTGCACGCCCCACCCGCTCGCCCCAGCCGGATACGAGCCGACCGGCACGGGATCCCAGTGCTGCAGATCGAAGTTGCCGTGGCGCGCACTGGCCGGTGCATCGCCCCAAGGCATCGCACGCTCACGACCGTCGGGGGAGCCGAATGCCGCACGATGATACTCGGCCTCGGTGGGAAGCCGCATGCCCTTCCAGCGCGCGAACGCCTCGGCCTCGGCGTGGCTGACGTACACGGGCCATGCGGGCGGCAGCGGCATCTCGTCGAACAACCCGCGCCAGAGCCAGCAACCGTCGCGCCGAGCCCAGAACGTCGGATGCTCGAGGCCTTCGCGCTCGCGCCATGCCCAGTTGTCCGGTGTCCAGAGCGACGCGTCGGCGTAGCCGCCAGCCTCGATGAACGCGAGGAAGTCGCGATTGGTGACGTCGTACACGTCGATTGCGAACGCGGGCACGTCGACGGTCACGCTGCGGAGCTCGTTGTCCCACGCGAACGGCACGCGATCGGGATCGACGCCGAGGGTCGCCCGCCCCGCGGCGACCTCGACCATCGTCGGCGCCGGCGGCTCGCCGCCAATCACCGGACGATAGCCGGCGGGCCGAAGCTTCGCCGCGGTCGGCAGCCGGTGGAACATGTACAGCAACGTCTCGTGGTGCATGGCCTCGTGCTCGAGGATCGTGAAGAGCCCGAGCCCGCCTCGCAAGATGGGGTGGTCCTCGCGCAGCAGCGTGTCATCCGCCAACGCCCGCTCGACGGCCCGATCAGTCGCGGCCGCGAACTCGAGCACGCGGGGTCGTGACGGCCACTCGGCCTGGCGCTCCGCGCGCGGCCCGTCGGTTTCGCTCGGGTCGATGCCGCGCTCGAAGAGGATCTCCAGATCTTCGTCGACGCCGGGACGCGCGAAACCGCGCTTCACGAGCGTGTTCACGTTGAACGCGGCGACGTGCCCTTCGTAGAACACGACGGGATGGCGTAGCGCGATCGGTTGGGCGCGATACGCGTCCGGCGTGAGGAGGTCGAACCACGTCCGGGAGCGCTCGCGGTTACGATGAAACCAGTCCCGACACGCAGCGAGATCGACATCGACCGTCGGCATCCGGCACATGCTGCAATCCGTGCCGGTCGTACGCAACTAGGAGCAGTACGCCGTCGTGTCAGGCCATGCCGAGGCGGACTTTGCCTTCGGGCGAGATCATGTTGGGGTTCCACGGCGGATCCCACACGACCTGCACGTGTGCCTCCGCAACCCCGGCGAGCGCTTCGATGCGCCGTTGCGCATCCATGGCGATGGAAGGACCCATGCCGCACCCCTGCGCGGTGAGCGTCATCTGCACATCGACCGTGCTGCCACCCGCGGGAGCCTCGGCAATCGCAAGGTCGTAGACCAGACCCAAATCGACGATGTTCACGGGGATCTCGGGGTCGTAGACGTTCTTGAGCGCATCCCAGACGGCGCCTTCACTCACTCGGCCGTCGACGGCGGCTTCGGCTGCGGTTTCGACGCGCCGAGGCTCTTTGCCGAGCGCGTCGGCGTCGCGATCCGCGACGCGGAACAATCCACCCATGGCTGGAATCTGCACCGTGTACGTGTCACCGAGCGCTTGGGTGATGATCGCGAGCGTGCCTTCTTCGATCGTCACCGTGTTCCCGTTCGGGATCTGAATGGCCTCGCACGTGCGGCGAATGGTGATTTGGTCGTAGCTCATGGGGAACTCCTTCTCGGCTGGTGTTGCTTGTCGACCTTACCTGCGGCTCACCCGCCTCACAACCGACTCTGCGGCCTTCCCGTGCCCGGGCGTTTCGTGACATAAGCCCCGGTCAACCAAGGGGGTCGTTCATGAAGAGATCAACGCACAAGAGCGCCATGCTGGTCGGAGCGGTCATGCTGTTGGCCCTGGGTGCATGCTCGGCGCCCTCGGAGCCTCTCAAGATCGGCCTGGTCGATCTCACGCACGAGGTCGACGAGCACAACGAGGCGCGCTCAGCGCGCGAGACGTTCGCGCCGTCGAGCACGATCTACGCGTCTATTCTCATCGAGGGAACAGGCGCGGGCACGCTAGCCGCCAAGTGGACGGATCCGAACGGGCAGGTGCTTGCCGATCAACACCAAGAGTTCACCAACACCAAGCCGACGCGCTACGAGTTCCACATCCCGCCGGCCAAAGGCGAGCACCAGCTCGGTCGCTACCGCGTCATCATCACGCTGAACGGGGGCAAGGAAGCCGGCGCCACGAAGAATCGCGAATTCGAGATTCGCGTCACACAGTAGTCTCAGACCCATGGAGTCGCGCCCGCAGCACGCCGCCCCGCCGTCCACGACTCCGCCTGTTCCCGAGCCGCCGTTCGCAGAGCGGGTCCGAACCCTTCTGCACGTCGCCCGCACCGGCACGCTCGCGACGCATTCGCGTAAGCAGCCTGGCTTCCCGTTCGCGTCGATCATGCCGTACGGGCTCGAGGTTGGCGGCCAACCGACCTTTCTCATCAGCTCGATGGCGATGCACACCCAAAACCTCGCTGCCGACCCGCGTGCGAGCCTGCTCGTGGCTCAGCCTGGCTGGAACGAGGACCCGCTCGCGGGTGCCCGCGCCACGCTGATCGGAGAAGTGCGCCGGAGCGATGCCGCGACGAGCACGGCCATGCGTGACGAGTACCTGGCGCGTCATCCGAACGCGCGGTACTGGGTCGACTTCGACGACTTCGCCTTCTACGCGATGGACGTCGTCGACCTGTATTACGTCGCCGGCTTCGGGGCGATGGGCTGGGTTGCCGCAAGCGAGTACGGCAGTGCCACGCCTGATCCCCTGGTCGACGTCGAGCACACGATCGTCAGCCACATGAACGCCGATCATGCCGATGCGCTCGTCGTGTATTGCCGTCACTACGCCGGCATCGCAGCGGAGAGCGCGACCATGACTGCCGTCGACCGCATGGGGTTTCGCATGCGCGCGCAGGTCGCTGAGGGGTTGAAGGGCATCCGCGTCAACTTCCCAGTGGAAGTCCGCTCCAGCGAGCAAGCCCGCACGGTATTGGTGGGCATGCTGCGCGACGCTCGGGCTGCGGAACCCCGCTAGGTCCCGTCCGGGTACCGTAGCTGCGGCACCCGTCGCGGCATTTCCCGGCTTGACGCTCGCGCGCCTCACGTATATCCCTCAATCCGGCTGAACGGATTGAATGATGCTCGCGTCCGCGACCCCCACCGTCTTTGCGCACCTGCCGGTCCTCGGCGATCTCACGCGCACCCGCCTGCTCTTGTTGCTGGAAAGCCAGGAGCTGACGGTCGCCGAACTCTGTGCCGTGATGCAGATTCCGCAATCGACGGTCAGCCGCCATCTCAAGGCGCTCGCCGACGGCGGCTGGGTCACGGCCCGCGCTGAGGGGACGAGCCGTTTATACCGAGGGGCCGGCGACGCGATGGATTCGGCCGCCCAACGCCTCTGGGATCTCGTGCGCGAGCAGGTTTCTGAGACCACCAACGCGCTGCAGGACGGGCGCCGGCTGGAGCGCGTGCTCGCCGAGCGGCGCTCCAAGTCGCAGCAGTTCTTCAGCACGTCGGCCGGCCAGTGGGACAAGCTCCGCGGCGAGCTTTTCGGGCGCGCGTTCCACTTGGGCGCGCTGCTCGGCCTCTGCGATCCCGATTGGACGGTCGGCGATCTCGGCTGCGGCACCGGTCAGATCGCGGAGGCTCTGGCGCCGTGGGTCCGACAGGTGATCGCCGTCGACGAGTCCGCCGCCATGCTGCAGGCCGCCAAGCGTCGGGTTCGCACGCTCCCCAACGTCGAGGTGCGACGTGGCAGTCTCGAGGCCTTGCCGATCGCCGATCAGAGTCTCGACGCCGTCACGTGCGTCCTCGTGCTGCACCACGTCCCGGCGCCCGCGCTCGCGCTGGCCGAGGCCGCCCGCGTTCTCCGGCCCGGTGGTCGCCTGTTGCTCGCCGACATGATGCCTCACGATCGCGAATCCTACCGCCACCAGATGGGCCACGTGTGGCTCGGCTTCTCTGACGCCGAGATCACCCGTTATGTGACCGAAGCCGGCTTCGAAGCTCCCCGCCTCCGATCTTTGCCACCCGAACCAACCGCCCAAGGGCCGACGCTGTTTGCGGCGGCCGCTCGCCGGGGCGGCACCACCTCGCGTCCGCGGCCCCAGACGCACACGCGTCAACCACTCACCTCAGTCGACGAAGGAGAATCACGATGAGCATGCCCGCAACGAAACCCACGACGGCGTTCAGTGACGCCACTCGGAACGGCCGCGTCCCGTTCAAAGTGGCCGATATGTCCCAGGCCGAGTTCGGCCGCCGCGAAATGCGACTCGCCGAGCAAGAGATGCCCGGCCTCATGGCGCTGCGCGAGCGTTACAAGGGCAAGAACCCGCTCGGCGGCGCGAAGATCATGGGCAGCCTCCACATGACCATTCAGACGGCCGTGCTGATCGAGACGCTGGTCGATCTCGGCGCCGACGTGCGCTGGGTTTCGTGCAACATCTTCTCGACGCAGGACCACGCGGCGGCCGCCGTCGTCGTCGGTCGTCCCGAGACTGGGGGCACCGTCGAAGATCCACGCGGCACGCCCGTCTTCGCCTGGAAGGGCGAGACCCTCGAAGAGTACTGGTGGTGCACCAATGAGGCGCTGCTTTGGCCCGATGGCAGCGGCCCGAACCTGATCGTCGACGACGGCGGCGACGCCACGCTCGTCGTGCACAAGGGCCTCGAGTTCGAGAAGGCCGGCGCGATCCCCGCGTTCGACCCGAACAAGGATCCCGAAGAGTGGGGCGTGATCCTCGATCTGCTGCGCAAGGTCGCGAAGCAGGACAAGGGTCAGTGGGCACGCATCGCCGGCAGCCTGCGCGGCGTCAGCGAGGAGACCACGACCGGCGTCCATCGCCTCTACCAGATGATGGAAGCGGGCACGCTGCTGTTCCCGGCCATCAACGTCAACGACTCGGTCACCAAGAGCAAGTTCGACAACATCTACGGCTGCCGGCACTCGTTGGTCGACGGTATCTGTCGCGCGAGCGACGTCATGCTCGGCGGCAAGGTCGCCTTCATCGCCGGGTACGGCGAGGTCGGCAAAGGCTCGGCCCAGGCGCTTCGGGGTCAGGGCTGCCGCGTGATCATCGGCGAGATCGACCCGATCTGCGCTCTCCAGGCGGCGATGGAAGGTTACGAGGTGAAGACGCTCGAGGACGTGGTCTCGACGGCCGATCTCTTCATCACCACGACCGGCAACGTCGACATCATCACCACCGCCCACATGAAACGCATGAAGGACAAGGCGATCGTCGGCAACATCGGCCACTTCGACAACGAGATCGACATGGCCGGCTTGAAGAAGGTGGCCGGTATCGAGCGCATCAACATCAAGCCCCAGTACGACGAGTGGCGCTTCCCCGATGGCCACAGCGTGATGATCCTGGCCGAAGGCCGGCTGCTGAATCTCGGCTGCGCGACCGGCCATCCGAGCTTCGTGATGTCGGCGTCGTTTTCGAACCAGGTGATCGCACAGCTCGAGCTGCACATGCACAACGACAAGTACGAGAAGAAGGTCTACATGCTGCCGAAGCACCTCGACGAAGAGGTCGCGCGGCTGCACCTCGACCACCTCGGGGTGAAGCTCACGAAGCTTCGTCCGGAACAGGCCGAATACATCGGCGTGCCGGTCGACGGGCCGTACAAGTCCGATCACTACCGTTACTAGTACCTTCGAGGGATCTCTCCCTCGGCCCTAAAGCAAAAGAGCCGGCACCCCGTGAGGGATGCCGGCTCTTTTGCGTGAAGCCTAGATCTACGGCAATCGGTTCAGCGACCGCCCGCTGCTACTTTCGCGGCGTCGAGGCCGGCGGCCTTGCGCAGCTCTTCGGCACGGTCGGTGCGCTCCCACGGGAACAGGCCCTTCTCGACCTTGCGACCGAAGTGACCGTACGCGGCCGTCGGCCGGTAGATCGGGCGCTTCAGATCGAGCGTCTTCACGAGCGCAGCGGGGCGGAAATCGAAGGCCTCGCGCACCAGGCTCGCCACCTTCTCATCGGAGAGCACACCGGTCCCGAACGTGTCGACGAGCACCGAAAGAGGATCGGGCAGTCCGATCGCGTAGGAGAGCTGCAGCTCGCAATGGGTCGCGATGCCGGCGGCAACGATGTTCTTCGCGACGTAGCGCGCCATGTAGGCGGCACTGCGATCGACCTTCGAGGGATCCTTCCCCGAGAAGGCACCGCCGCCGTGCCGGCCGTACCCGCCGTACGTATCGACGATGATCTTCCGGCCGGTGAGGCCGCAGTCACCCATCGGACCGCCGACGACGAAGCGGCCGGTCGGATTCACGTGGTAGCGGGTCTTGGCGTCGAGGTACTGCGCCGGAATGGTCTTCTTGATGACCTCTTCCAGGATCGCCGAGGAAAGCTTCTCGTGCGTCACATCCGGGGAATGCTGCGAGGAGATGACGACGGAGTCGATGCGGACGGGACGACCGTCCCTATACTCCACCGACACCTGCGACTTGGCATCGGGGCGCAGGAAGTCGAGCTTGCCGTTCTTGCGTAGCGCGGTCAGGTTCTCGACCAAACGGTGTGCCATCTGGATCGGGAAGGGCATCAGCTCTTCCGTCTCATTGCAGGCGTAACCGAACATCAGGCCCTGATCACCGGCGCCCTGCTCCTTGTGCAAACCCTCGCCCTCGGTGACGCCCTGCGAGATGTCCGGCGACTGGCGATCGACCGCGATCAGGACCGCGCAGGTGTCCGCGTCGAAACCCATGTCGGAGGACGTGTAGCCGATGTCGCGAATGGCTTGGCGCGTGATGTCGGCGTACGGCACGACGGCTTTCGACGTGATCTCGCCTGCCACGACGGCCATGCCCGTCTTGACCAAGCTCTCGCACGCGACCCGGCTGTGCGGATCCTCGGTGAGCAAAGCATCGAGAATCGCGTCCGAAATCTGGTCGCACATTTTGTCGGGATGGCCCTCGGAAACCGACTCCGAGGTGAACATGAAATCCTTGAGTGGCATGCAGAATCCTCCTAGGTGGGTGCGATCTTATACAGACCCGTTTCGCGCAGCGTCAAGGTAGATTCCCCACGCCAACGGCCTGTAGCGCAGGGCATAGCTCACGCGTTTTCGTAGAATCGCTGGGCTATTAGCTCGGCTATCGCGTCGACGGCTTCCTCGGCGTCGGGCCCGTTGGCCAAAAGCGCCAACTGGCTCCCCTGCCCGGCCGCCAGCATCATGAGCCCGAGAATGCTCTTGCCGGACACCGATTCCTCGCCGTTCGTGACCGTCACTTCGGCCGTAAACCGGCTCGCCGTCTCGACGAATCGCGCCGCCGCGCGGGCGTGGAGCCCGAGCTGATTGATGATTTCGACGTCAGCGCGAACCGTGTCGGCATCGAGGCGCTCTTTTCGAATCAGGGTCATCGGCGCGCTTTCGGTGCTCGGGCGTCGGCCTCGACGGGACAGGCGCGCATGATGTGGTCGCGACCGTACTCGACGATGAAGCCCGCCAGGTCTTCGACCGTCATGTCGTGACGAGCCGAGATGATCTTCACGATGATGGGCAGATTCGATCCGGTCACCACCTGGATCCGCTGCTGACGAGCAAGGCCCATGCTGACGTTGGTGGCGGTGTCCCCGTACATGTCGGTGAGAATGATGGTGCCGTCTCCTTGCTCGACCGAGTCGACCGCGGCCGCGATCTTGGCTTTCAGTGTCATCAGCGTGTCGTCGAGCGTGGCACCCACGGCCACCATGCCTGGGATGGGATGGCCGAGGACGCTCTCGATGCTCTTGAGCACTTCCGGGGCGAGCGCGCCGTGTCCGACGAGGACGATGCCGATCATGGCCTATCGACTCACGTCGCGATGCTGAACGCGGACGGGATAGCCATGGCCGAAGAGCCGACGCTCGAGCTCGTGCGCGATCGCGACCGAGCGATGCCGGCCGCCCGTGCAGCCGAGGCCGACCGTGAGGTAGCGTTTCCCCTCGCGCACGTAGAGCGGCAATGAAAAATCGAGCAGCGCCGTCGTGAGCGCCAGGAACTCCTGCGTCTCGTCACGATCGAGGACGTAGCGCGCCACCGCGGGGTCGGTGCCATCGAGCGCACGCAGCTCCTCGACGAAAAACGGGTTGGGCAGGAACCGGACGTCGAGCACGATGTCCGTATCGGTCGGCACACCGTACTTGTAGCCGAACGACACCAGGAGCACCCGCATCGCGGCCTCGCCACCAGTGGCGTCCGCCAGGATGCCACGGAGCTCATCGCGCAGCTGGTGCACGGTGAACGCCGTCGTGTCGATGATGCGGTCGGCGAGACCCTTCAGGCCCGCGAGCCCTTGGCGCTCGCGCGCGATGCCCGCCGCGACGTCGGCGCCCTCGGCGAGCGGATGGGGCCGGCGCGTCTCGCTGAAGCGCCGCACCAGCACGTCGTCGGCGGCATCGAGGTAGAGAATCTCGACCCGATGGCCGGCGCTTCGAACGTCCTCCACGACCGCGGGATAGTCGCCGAGGAATGCGCGCTCGCGGAGGTCGATCCCGAGCGCCACCCGCGGGATGTCCTCTTCGGAGTTCTGACAGAGCTCGATGAACTTCGGCGTCAGCACGACCGGCAGATTGTCGATGCAATAGAAGCCGAGATCCTCGAGGACTCGGATGGCCGTGCTCTTCCCGGATCCGGAAAGCCCGGTGACGATTACGACGTGCACGGGCCCTCCCCCGATCCTCGTGCGGGCGGCACGGCCGGCGCGGACGCGTCGCCCGGCACCGCCGCCCGGCGTTGCCGTCGTGCGATCTCGCCGTCGAGCCGCGCGGCGACCTCACGGGCGGAATGGCGCCCGAGCCGCTTCAGCACGTGGTTGCGCGCCGCCACCTCGATGATCGTCGCGACGCTCCGTCCCGGGCGAATGGGGATCCGCACCTTCGGCAGCGCGACGCCGAGAATCGTATGGGTCTCGTCCTCGAGCCCGAGGCGATCGGCGCGCTCCTCCCGGCTCCAATCGAACATCTCGGCCACGAGCTGGATCGCCTTCTCGCGGAGCGTCGCGAGGATCCCGAAAAGGTCCTGGACGTTGATGATGCCGAGACCGCGGATCTCCATGTGATGCCGAATGAGCTCCGCGCCCGACCCGAGCACGCGTCCGGGGCCGACCGCGCGCGCTTCGACGACGTCGTCAGCCACCAGACGGTGTCCGCGCGCGACCAAGTCGAGGGCCGCTTCACTCTTTCCGATGCCGCTCTTCCCGAGCAGCAGGACTCCGAGACCGAACACCTCGACGAGCACGCCATGGATCAGCGTATGGGGCGCCAGGCGTTCCTCGAGCCAGGCCGTCACATTGCGGATGAGCTCCGAGCTCTTGAGCTCGGTCGCGATCAACGGCACCCGGTGGCGCGCCGCGGACTCGTGGAAGTAGCTCGGCACCGTGGCGCCGTTCGTGACGATCACGCAGGCGACGCGCTCACTCAGCATGCGGTCGACAGCCGCACGCGCCGCCTCGTCGGACAACGTGCGGAGATAGCCGAGCTCGGTGCGCCCGATCACCTGCACGCGTTCGGGGTGGATCTGCGGGAGGTAGCCGGCGAGGGCCAATCCGGGTTTCTGGATACGCGGGATGCTGACGCCGTTGCCGAGACCGCCGTCACCGGCGACCAACGTCAGTCTCCACGCAGTTGCACGCGTCTGCAGGAGCTCGCCGATCGTCACCATGGTGGCGAACCTAGTACTTCTCGTCCTCTTCCTTGATGATCGCGAACAGCTGCTCGGCGCTGCCCCCCGCCACGAGCCGCTCGCGGAAGGCTTTGTCCTTGAGCAACCGCGATACCCGCGCCAGCGCCTTCAAATGCGCGCCGGCCGAGTCTTCCGGGGCAACCAGCAGGAAGAAGAGGCGGGTCGGTTTGCCATCGAGCGAATCGAAGTCGATGCCAGGCTCGCTCCGCCCGAACGCCGCGACGACGTTGGCGACGCCTGGGAGCTTCCCGTGAGGAATGGCGATGCCCTCGCCGATCGCCGTACTGCCGAGCGCTTCGCGGTCCTGCAGCACCTGCACCAGGCGCCCCCGGTCGATCTCCGGGTGGAGAGTCGCGAGCATCGACGCGATCTCCTGCAGCGTGTCGTTCTTCGTCGTCGCCCGCAACGCGGGGATGATGGCCTCCGGCGCGAGAATGTCGAGTATCTTCATGGGCGACCCGGGTGCCTATACCCCAGCCCGATCCGACGGGCAAAAGTCAGGCTGGCTCTGGCTCGATGAGACCGTAGTGACCATCCTTCCGGCGATACACGACCGCGATGCCGGCCCCGCCGTTCCGAAACACGAAGAACTCGCTGCTCATCAAGTCCATCTGCATGACCGCTTCCTCGACGGACATGGGCTTCACCGTCAGGCGCTTGGTGTGGATCACCTCGGGGCCTTTCCGACGGCCGAAACTGTCGGAGCGCAGCACATCCATGCGGAGGGTGGTGGCCGTGTCGGACGTCGGCTCGGGAAGCTCCGGTGCGACCTCCTTCAAGCGTCGCGACGGCGGGGGAAGCTTGTGACTCTTGAGCTTCTCGGTGTGCTTCCTGGCGCGCTGCTCGAGCTTGTCGCCCGCCAGGTCGATCGCCGAGTACAGGTCGCCCGTTTCTTCTTTCGCGGTCATCGTCGCGCGATCCGCCTTGAAGACGACCTCCGCGATGTGACGACGCTTTACGACCGACAGAATCACGTGGGCATCGACGGGTCGATGCACGTACTTCGCGATGCGCCGAACGCGCTTCTCGGCGTGCTCACGGAGCGCGTCAGTCGCCTCCATATGCCTGAAGGTGACGTTGATTCGCATGCTCCCTCCCCGGAAGCCTCCACCCAACACGCGTAAAATGGGATCAGGCGAACTGACGGCGCTTGGACGAAGGCAGAATTCCCATGAGCTCTCGATACTTCGCCACGGTGCGGCGCGCAATATCGATGTTGTCTTTCGCGAGTTTCTCCGCGATCGACTGATCGCTGAACGGGCTCGAGGGATCTTCGCTGCCGATGATCTCTTTGATCTTCTTCCGCACGCTCTCAGCCGACACGTCCTCGCCATCGGCGCCGCGGAGGCTGGACGTGAAGAAATACTTGAGCTCATAGATGCCCTGGGGCGTGTGCGCGTACTTGTTGGCGGTCGCGCGGCTGACCGTCGACTCGTGCATGCCGATGTCGTTCGCCACGTCCTTCAACACGAGCGGCCGGAGGTGCGACACGCCATGCTCGAAGAACTCCCGCTGAAACTTGATGATCGAGTGGGTGACCATGAAGAGCGTGCGCTGGCGCTGGTGGATGCTCTTGATGAGCCACGCCGCCGCCCGCATCTTGTCCTGGATGTACCCCTTGGCTTCCGACGACTCTCCCTGCCCGAGCACGCGGCGGTAGAACTGGCTCACGCGGAGGCGCGGGAGACCTTCGTCGTTCAAGGTCACGACGAGCTCGTCGCCGACCTTCTGGATGTAGACGTCGGGGGTGACGTAACGGACGTCGCCGTCGCCGTAGTCGCGGCCGGGCTTCGGCTCGAGGGTCGCGATCACCTTTTGGGCCTCGGCGATGTCGGTCGTCGTCACCTTGAGCTCGCGCGACAGCTTGTCGAAGCGCTTGCCCTCGAGCGCCGACAGGTGGTCGCGCACCAGCACCGCGGCGAGCGAGTCCCCGAGGTTCATCTGATTCAACTGCAGCAGCAGACACTCCGACAGCGAGCGCGCCGCGACGCCGGCCGGGTCGAAACCCTGCAGCACGCGAAGCATCCGCTCGATCCCCTCGAGGTCCGTGCCCGCCATGAACGCCGCCTCTTCGAGCGGCAACCGCAGGTAGCCGTCGGCGTCGAGGCTCGTGATGAGCACGCCCACCATGTTCTTTTCGGCTTCGTCCAGATCGGAGAGTCGGAGCTGCCAGATCAGGTGATCGACGAGCGAGCTCGACTTGACGAGCGTGTTCTCGAGCGCCGGCCGTTTGTCTTCGTCATGATCGTTCGATGAGCCAGCGGGAGCGTTGTGGAAGTCGTTGCCGTAGTTGTCGAGATAATCTTTCCAGTCGATTTCGCCGAGCGCGCTGGCCTCGGTCACTTCCGGGGCGCTTCCGTCGTCGTTCGGTTTCCACTCGTCGGTCGTCGTGCTCGCGACCGTGCCGTCGACGGTCGGCACTTCCGAGGTTTCGAAGGTGGCGTCGGCCTTCTGCTCTTCGCTCGCCTCGACGACCTCTTCGAGGACGGGATTCTGCGACATCTCGTCGACGATCAGCGCCTCGAGCTCCATGCGGCCGACCTGCAGAATTTTGATTGCCATTCGCAGCTGGGGCGTCATCACCAGCTGCTGCGTCAGTTTTTGGTAGAGTTTGGTTTCGAGCGCCATGGTCTTTAGAGGCTGAAGCGTTCGCCGAGGTAGATTTCGCGCGCTTGGCGACTTTCGGCGATGTGGGAGGGCACGCCCTCTTCGAGAATCGACCCTTCGTTCAGGATGTACGCGCGGTCGCAGATGCCGAGCGTCTCGCGCACGTTGTGATCAGTGATCAAGACCCCGATCCCCCGCTCCTTGAGCTGCCGAATGATGTTTTGGATGTCGATGACGGCGATCGGGTCGATGCCCGCAAACGGCTCGTCCAGCAGCATGAACGCCGGCGAAATCACGAGCGCCCGTGTGATTTCGAGACGGCGCCGTTCTCCCCCCGACAAAGCATATGCCTTGGTTTTTGCGAGATGCGCGATGCTGAGCTCTTCGAGCAGACGCCATAGCCGTACCTGCCGTTCCTCGGCAGAAATCGACAACGTCTCCAGTATCGCGAGGACATTTTCTTCCACGGTGAGCTTCCGGAAGACCGACGGCTCCTGGGGAAGATAGCTGATCCCGGCGCGGGCCCGCTGATACATGGGCAAATCGGTTACATCGGTGCCGTTCAGGGCAACCCGACCGCCATCCGGCCGGAGCAGCCCGACGATCATGTAGAAGGTCGTCGTCTTGCCGGCGCCGTTGGGGCCGAGAAGGCCCACGACCTCGCCAGCGGAGATCCGCACGGAGACGTCGCGGAGCACGCGGCGACCGCCGAAGGACTTGTCGAGACGCTCGGCTGTGAGGAGAGACTCGGTCACGGTTTCGCCGAGGCGGCCGCGGGAGGCTCGGCGGCTTGGGTGAGCGGCGCGGTGGGCTGGGCGGCGCTCGCGTCGATCTTGGCAGGTTCCTTTTGGCCGTCGTCCTTCTTGCCCTCGTCCTTACCGGGGTACAGCACGGCTTTCACCCGCGAGTTGGACCCGCTCTCCACCACGCTGCGGTCCTCTTTGAGGTAGACGATGACGCGCTCGCCGGCGACCTGATTCGGGCCGTCGTGCAACACGGCCCCGTCGCTCAGCACGACCGTCTGCTTCGCCTGATCAAAGACGGCGCGCCGACCTTCCGCGAGACGCGTACCCTGCTTGATGCGGACGTTCCCCTCCGCAACGATTTCCTTGATCTTGTCGGCGTCGTTGCCGGCCGCCGCTTTCGGGCCCGGCGTGGCGCTCGGGTCGGCTGGCTTACTCTGCTTCACGGCCGAGGGATCGTAGGTGATCGAGAGCTGGTCGCTGGTGAGCGTCACGTCGCCCTGCGTGACCTGGACGTGACCACGATACGTCACGTTGCTGCTCTTGTAGTCGAGCTCGAGGGAATCCGAGTCGATGTGGACCGGGCCTTTGTTGGATCCGAGCGACAGGCTCTGAAAGAGCGAGTTCGGTTGCGCCGCGCCGGCGGCGGGCTTCGCATCGTCGGCGGCGGCGGCGGAACACACCGACGCGCATACGAAGAGGATCGCGGCACAGACCGCTCCCTCACGACCGATCCGCATCCGCCCCCTCGACCGTCTTCCGCTCCAACACCGTCCGCACCTTGCCCTCGACCCGCACTCGCTGCGAGCCCATCTCGACCGTCATGCGTTCGCCACTGAGGGAGAGCCCATCGCCCGTGACGACGACGGCGCCCGGGGACACGACGGTGTCGTCCGCGCGCTGGTAGAAGGCCTTGTCGGTCTTCACCAGGTAGTCCTGAAACCGGAGCTCGATGCCGCCTTCGAGGTCGACCCGGTCCATCTCACGGCCGTCGAGCAGGATCTTCCCCTGCTTCCCCTTCACCGAGACGACGCCCTGATCGTCCTTCACGAAAAAGCTGACCTCGG
Organism: Binatia bacterium; assembly: GCA_039917665.1. GTDB lineage: Bacteria > Desulfobacterota > Binatia > UTPRO1 > UTPRO1 > UTPRO1. The sequence goes on along the minus strand of JBDSJB010000528.1, from coordinate 3,879 downwards.
GCCCGTCCACCACGATCTGCCGGTCTTCTTCGTAGTACTGCGCTTCGCGGGCGGCGACCTCCCAGACCTTCCGATCCCCCTCCATCTTCACCCGCCGGAAATTCTGAATGCGCTGCGCGACCTGCGGCAGGAAATCGAGCTCTCGGCTGCGGAGACTCCGGAGGTGCTGCGCCCACTGGCTGCGCACCAGCTGCACGCCGACTGCCCCGACCGCCAGCACCAACACGAGCCCGAGCATGGTCCGCACCCGGCGGCGGCTGAATGGAGAGGTAGAAGCAAGCTGCATGCCAAGCAATTACCATTGGGATCTCGGATAGTAAAGGTTGGTTACGCTTTGCTCAGTCCCAGTGACGCCAGGTTTCTCCGAGGGTGCTCGCCCACTTTCCTTGTGCCCGCAAAATGCGCTCGCCGACCTCTCGGACGACCCCTTCGCCCCCCCTGCTCGCGGTCACAAAATGCGCGCCGCGGCGCACCGCCTCCGGGGCATTCGCGACGACCACGGCGAGGCCCACGGCCGCGAGCAACGGCAGGTCCGGCACGTCGTGCCCGACGTACGCCACCTGCTCGAGCGCGAGCCGGCGCCGACGGCTGTAGCGACGCGCCGAGGCGAGCCCCTCGCCCGCCCCTTCCAGCACCTCCGTGAGTGCCAGCGTGCGCGCATAGGCGGGACGGGTCCGCAGCCGCCTGCCCTCCAGCCCCACGACGGCGAGGCCCGCGCGCACCAACAGCCGCACGCCGGTGCGATCCCCCTCGTGAAACGTTCGCGCTTCGCGGCCCTGCGCATCGACGACGATGCGGCCGTCGGTCAGCACGCCGTCGACGTCGACGACGAGCACACGAATAGCACGCGCGCGCAGCTCGATCTCGCGCGCCGCCATGCGCGGCCGAGTGGCCACTACACGACGCCGGCGCGGAGCAGATCGTGCAGATGAATCACGCCCGCCAATTTCTGGTCGGCGTCGAGGATGAACAGCACCGTGATCGCGTGGCGCTCCATGATCGACACCGCCAGCGCGGCGAGCGAGTCGGCGTCGATCGCCTTCGGCTTCAGCCCCATCACGTCGTCGACCATACGCGTCGTGACGAGATCGCCGGCCGCGAGCGCGCGCCGCAGATCGCCGTCGGTGACGATCCCGACCAGACGATCGTCGACATCGACGACCGCCGTGACGCCGAGTCGCTTGGCGGTCATCTCCCGGAGGACGTCGGTCATCACGCTTCCCGTCCGCACCCGCGGGATCGCGGCGCCGACGTGCATCAGGTCGGCCACGCGCAGCAGCTTCCGTCCGAGGGTTCCAGCCGGGTGCAGGGCCGCGAAATCCTCGCGACGGAAGCCGCGATGCTCGAGCAACGCCACCGCAAGCGCGTCCCCCATCGCGATCGCGGCCGTCGTGCTGGCCGTCGGCGCGAGCCCGAGCGGACACGCTTCCTCGGCGACGCTGACGTCGAGGATCGCGTCGGCGGTCCGCGCCAGCGTCGACTGCGGTCGGCCCGTGAGCGCGACAAATGGCAATCCGAGCCGCTTCACGTGCGGGACGAGGTCGAGAATCTCCGCGGTCTCGCCGCTGTTCGACACCGCGAGCACGAGATCCTGTCGCTCGAGCATCCCGAGATCCCCGTGCAACGCCTCCGCAGCGTGCAGGAAGAAGGCCGGGGTTCCCGTGCTGGCGAGTGTCGCCGCGATCTTCCGGCCCACGTGACCGGACTTGCCCATGCCGGTCACGACGACCTTGCCGCCGCGTCCGGCAATGAGGCGCACGGCCGCGTCGAAACGGTGATCGAGGCGAGCCGCCAACGCGGTCAGCGCAGCGGCTTCGATCGCGAGCACGCGTCGACCGTGCTGGATGCTCGCGGCGTCACTGGCCGTGGCATCGGCCGGCGGTGTCGTGGGGGCGCGCTTCACGACGCGCCTCCGGAGCTCGCCGCGACCCCGGCTTTCACGACGCGATCGATCGCCTGGAGGCTCGTGAGCAACGGCTTCAAATCGGCAAGCCGCACCGAGTTCGGCCCGTCGCTCTTGGCGCGGTCGGGATCCTCGTGGACTTCCATGAAAACGCCCGCGACCCCGACGGCGACCGCGGCCCGCGCCAAGGTGGGCACGAACTCGCGCTGCCCACCCGACGCGCCGCCGGCACCACCCGGAAGCTGCACGCTGTGCGTCGCGTCGAAGACGACCGGGTACCCGAAGCGCGCCATGATCGCGAGCGACCGCATGTCCGCGACGAGGTTGTTGTACCCAAAGCTCGCCCCGCGCTCGGTCACCAGGATTTGATGATTGCCGCCGGCGCTCGTCTTGGCGACCACGTGCTCCATCTCGGCAGGCGAGAGGAACTGCCCCTTCTTCACGTTGACCGGCTTGCCGGCCGCCGCGACGGCGATGAGAAAGTCGGTCTGGCGACAGAGAAACGCCGGCGTCTGCATCACGTCGACGACGGCGGCGACTGCGTGGACCTGACTCGTCTCGTGGACGTCGGTGAGCACCGGCACGCCGATCTCGCGCCGCACCTCGGCCAGGATCGCGAGGCCTTCGTCGATTCCCGGGCCGCGAAAGCCCGCACCCGACGTGCGATTGGCTTTGTCGAAGGAGGCTTTGAAGACGTACGGAATGCCGAGCGCACGGGTCAGATCGCGAATGCGTTCCGCGTGGCGCAGCACGGAGTCCCGGCTCTCGATCACGCACGGACCGGCGATCAGGGCGAGCGGCCGCGAGGCTCCAAACAAAACCGAACCGACCGCGACGGTACGCTCACTCACGGCTGGCAGCTCCGACGGCGACGCCCGCTCAGCTGCGCGCCGCGCGCAGGTTGCCGAGCGGCAGGGTGTCGCGCGCGGCGCTCCGCCGCGTCAACGCGGCGCGAATGAATCCGCGGAAGAGCGGATGACAATCGAGCGGCTTCGACTTGAACTCGGGGTGGAACTGGCAACCGACGAACCACGGATGGTCGGCGATCTCGACGACCTCCACCAGTGATCCGTCCGGCGACAATCCCGACAGTCGCATGCCCTGAGACTGGATTTGATCGCGGTAGGCGTTGTTGAACTCGAAACGGTGACGGTGGCGCTCGGAGATCTTCTTCTTGCCGTAAGCCTTCGCCGCGTTCGATCCGTCGGCCAGGACGCACGGGTAGGCACCGAGGCGCATCGTCCCGCCCTTTTGCGCGAGGCCTTTCTGCGTGCTCATCAGATCGATCACGGCGTGCGCCGTGTCGGGATCGACCTCCGACGAGTTGGCGCGATCGAGACCGCAGACGTGCCGCGCGAACTCGATCACCGCCATCTGCATGCCGAAGCAAATGCCGAAGAATGGAACCTGCTCCTCGCGCGCGTAGCGGACGGCCGCGATCTTGCCCTCGGTGCCCCGCTGGCCGAACCCTGCCGGCACGAGGATGCCGTCGGCGTCCTTCACGCTGCCGAGCCCCTGCTTCTCGAGCACTTCCGAGTCGACGTAGTCGAGCTCGACGGCGCATTCGTTGGCGAGCCCGCCGTGCGTGAGCGCCTCGTTCAGACTCTTGTAGGAATCGACGACGTCGACGTACTTGCCGACCACCGCGATCCGGACGCGCTCCTTCGGATTCTTCGCGACGCTGACGATCTTCTTCCAGCGCGAGAGCTTGGGCGTGCCGGTCCACATGTTGAGCCGTTCGGCGACGCGCTCGTCGAGGCCTTCGTCGTGGAACACCAGCGGCAGCTCATAGATGCAGTCGACGTCGCGGGCCGTGATGACCGCATTCTCCTCGACGTTGCAGAAGAGTGCGATCTTCGCCTTCAGCTTCTGATCGAGCATGCGGTCGGTGCGACAGAGCAGCACGTCGGGCTGGATGCCGAGACCGGTCAGCTCCTTCACGCTGTGTTGGGTCGGCTTCGTCTTCAGCTCGTGCG
>JBDSJB010000527.1:0-6556 GCA_039917665.1 Binatia bacterium | reverse complement strand
GGATAGACGTTGAACCCGCCGCTGATGATGACATCGTCGCTGCGATCGACGAGCGTCAAGTAACCGCATTCGTCGAGCCGGCCGAGGTCACCGGTGCGGAGCCAGCCGTCCACCAGTGCCGTCGCGGTCGCCGTCGGATCGCACCAGTACTCCCGCATCAATTGCGGCCCGTGGACGGCAATGGTCCCGACCTCGCCCGGCGGGAGCGGCCCGCCGTCGGGACCGAGCACCTGCACTTGGTTCAGCGCGGTCGCGAGCCCACACGTCCCGCGCCGGCTTGCCTCGTGGTGATCCTCCTTCCGGAGGGTCGTGATCGGAAACGGACACTCGCTGAGACCGTAGATCTGCAGGAGCACCGGCCCGAGGATGTCGAGCGACCGGACGATCACGTCGTCCGGCATCGGCGCGGCGCCGTACACGACCGTACGCAGGCTCTCCAACACGCCGGGCTCCGCCTTCTCGATCAATGACGCGACCATGGTCGGCACGAGAAACGTCGCGGTGACGCGCTCGCGCCGGATCAAGTCGCGAAAGGCTGCCGGCTCGAACTCGCGGCAGAGGATGCTCCGCGCCCCGCGCCAAAAGGCGGGTTGGAGCAACGCCTCGCTCGCGTGCGTCAGGGGCGCCACGTGCGCGAAGGTGTCGCCCGGTCCGAGTTCGTGCAGCTCGGCGAGCAGGTTGCGCAGCGACGCGAGCGCGGCGCCGTGCGTGAGGACCGCCGCCTTTGGCCTGCCGGTCGTCCCCGAGGTGTAGCGGAGACGCGCGACGTCGCGCTCCGTCGGGACGACGCCGAGGGCGCCCCCACCTGCCGCCGCCATCAGCCGCTCGATGGTTCCATCACGGCCACTGACGTCGAGCACGGCTTCGACGCAGCCGGCAGTGCTGGCAGCGCCCAGACCGTCGGCATCGGCCAGCACCAAGCGCACCCGCGCGTGGTCGAGCATGAACGCGACTTCCGGCGGCGCCAGGCGTCGATTGATGCCGACCCAGACGGCACCAGCGCGCAAGATGCCCAACTGGGCGACAACATGCGCGATCGAGTTCGGCAGGTACGTCGCGACACGATCGCCGAGCGCGATCCCCCGGCCGACCAGGACGCGGGCGAGACGGTCGACGCGATCGTCGAGCGCCCCGAAGGTCACGCGCTCGGCGCCATCCACCAGCGCCTCGCCATCGGGCCATCGCCGTGCGGCACGGCGGAGCGCTTCGGTCGCGTTCATCGCGCTGTGATGTGTTCCGAAAGGTCGCTCGGGTCAAGTTCGTGACGGCGCGAGCACCGACACGTCGAGGTTTTACGTTGACACTCCGAGAAAGCGGGTGCTACGGTTTTTTTGGGCGGGGGGAAGCATGGCCAGCAGAACTTGGCCGGCGAATGAGAGGTCGAGGGACGCGCGTGCCGCTTCGGCAGCCGGCAGCCTCGGCGCCGCCACCCGCACTGCAACTGAATCGACGTTGCTCCGTTCCAAGCGGTCCGTCCACGTCGCGAAGCGTGTACGGGCTTTCCACTGGTCGGACTGGCCACTATACTTTTGCCAAAGCTCTGATCGTTCGCACGTCACGCGTGCGATGCACGCCGTGCGGGCCACCCGAGCTCCTGGTTCATCCAGGAAGGAGCCTCTATGGAAAACGGGAAGAGCGTTTTCGAGAAACTGATCAAGGACGATCGCGCCGTCCACGAGCAGAAGAACTGGCGCGGCACGTTCCTCGAGTATCTCGAACGCGTGCGCGAGGATCCCACCCTCCCGAAGCTCGCGCACTCCCGGGTTTACGAAGTCCTGATCCGGATGGGCATGTCCGACATCCACGACACGGACGACCCCCGCGTGAAGCGACTCTACAAAGACGAGTCGCTCAAAACGTACGGCTTCTTTCGGGAAGAGTTCTTCGGCATCGAGAAGACCGTTTCGCAAATCGTCCGGTACTTCCATGCCGCCTCGCTGAAAGGCGAGGAGAGCCGCCAGGTGCTCTATCTGATGGGGCCCGTCGGCTCCGGCAAGAGCTCGCTGGTCGAGAAGCTGCAGCGCGGGCTCGAGTCTAGCGACCCGATCTACACGATCGAAGGCTGCCCGATGTTCGAGGAGCCGCTGCACCTCCTGCCCCGCCACCTCCGGAAAGAGTTCGAGAAGATGCTCGGGACGCACATCGAAGGCGATCTCTGCCCGGTGTGCCGCTTTCGCTTGAAGGACGAGTTCAACGGCCACTACGAGGAAGTGCCGGTCGTGAGCCGCAATTTCTCCAAGCGGAACCGCGTCGGCATCGGCGTCGTCCCGCCCGTCGACCCGAACAATCAGGACACGTCGGTGCTGGTCGGCAGCGAGGACATCTCGAAGCTCGATCAATACTCGGAGGGCGACCCGCGCGTGCTCGACTTGAACGGCGCGCTCAACGTCGGCAACCGCGGCATGGTCGAATTCATCGAGGTCTTCAAGAACGAGACCGAGTACCTGCACGCCATGATCACCGCGACGCAGGAAAAGGTGATCCCGGCGCCCGGCCGTCACGGCCTGGTCTACGTCGACGCGGTGATCGCCGCGCACTCGAACGAGGCGGAGTGGCAGAAATTCCGCGCCGATCACACCAACGAGGCCATCCTCGACCGCATCGTGGTGGTGAAGGTCCCGTACAATCTCCGCCTGTCCGAAGAGGTGAAGATCTACCAGAAGATCATCCGCCACTCGGACTTCCGCGCTCACGTCGCACCGCACACGCTGGAAGTCGCGTCGATGTTCGCGATCCTCTCGCGGCTCGAGCCCAACAACAAATGCGACCTCATGACCAAGCTGAAGCTCTACAACGGCGAGGAGGTCGTCGAAAAAGGCAAGACCAAGAAGATCGACGTGCAGGAGCTGCGCGAGGACACGAAGCGCGAAGGCATGAGCGGCATCTCCACGCGCTTCATCATGAAAGCCCTCGACAACGCCCTCTCCGACAACATCGACGGCAACTGCATCAATCCCATCAACGTCCGCGAGTCGTTGATCGCGATGGTGAAGGAAGCCGACGTCGGCGACGACACGCGGAAGGCGCACCTCGAATTCCTGCAGGACACGCTCCACAAGGAGTACCTCGACGTCCTCCGGAAGGAGATCACCAAGGGCTTCGTCTACGCGTACCAAGAGCAGGCCGAGGCACTCTTCCAGAACTACCTCGACCATGCCGAAGCCTTCGTAAACAAGACGCGCGTAAAAGACCGCAACACACGCGAAGAGCTGCAGCCCGACGAGGCGTTCCTCAAGTCGATCGAGGAACAGATTGCCATCATCGGCTCGGCGGCCGAGGGTTTCCGCCAAGAGGTCATCGCCTATCTGTGGGCGCTGTCACGGCGCGGAGAGCGCATCACGTACCGGAGCTACGAGCCGCTGAAGGAAGCGATCGAAAAGAAGCTCACCGAGTCGGTGCGAGAGCTCTCACGCATCATCACGACCGCCCGCACCCGCGACGAGGAGCAAACCAGCAAGTACAACGCGATGGTCCGGAACCTTCTCGACAACGGCTACTGCGAGAGCTGCGTCGACGTGGTGCTCAAGTACGCGGCCAACAACTTGTGGAAGGACTGAAGGCGACCAGGTGACGAAGACGGGCGGCGCGCGCCATGGTTGACACGATCTTCCGGCCGTTTCGCCAATCGGAAGCCGAACGGAGCGATCGCAGCGCCGGCGATCGTCTCCGTCACCGCCAGAAGATCCGCGAGTCCATCCGCGAGAACATCGCGGACATCATCGCGGAGGAATCGATCATCGGGAAAAGCCGCGACCGGGTGATCAAGGTGCCGATCCGCGGCATCCGCGAGTATCGCTTCGTGTACGGCGACAACGCACCCGGCGTCGGTCAGGGCAACGGCGAGTCGCAACCGGGTCAGGTCGTCGGCAAGTCGCAACAGGAAGGCGAAGGCGCCGGCACCGAGAAAGCCGGCGACAAGGCTGGCGTCGACTACTACGAGACCGACGTCACGCTCGAAGATCTGATCGACATCATGTTCGAGGATCTCGATCTGCCCGACCTCGAACGGAAGGCGCTCCGTCAGCTGGAGGCACCGCGATCGTCGAAGCGACGCGGGTATCGCCAGGTCGGCATCCGCATTCGTCTCGACAAGCATCGGACGGTGAAGTCACGCATCAAGCGGAAGTTCTCCGCCGATCGCCGGCGCCGCAATGCCGCGGCCGAGGCGGCCGAAGCCGCCGCCGCAGATCCCACCGCTCTCGCGGCGTTGGACGGCGAGGAGCCGATCGAGCTCGAGGACGAGGTCGAGAATGGCACCCTCGACACCCGCGCCCTGCCCCGCCGCTTCCCGTTCCACACCGACGATCTCGTCTATCGGCACGTCACGACGCAGATGCGGAAGGAGTCGAACGCCGTCGTCATTTGCATCATGGACACGTCGGGCTCGATGGACACCATGAAGAAGTACCTGGCCCGGAGCTTCTTCTTCCTGCTCTACCAGTTCATCGCCACCAAATATCGGAGCGTCGAGATCGTCTTCGTGAGCCATCATACCGAAGCGTCCGAGGTCACCGAGGACGAGTTCTTCCACAAAGGCGAGTCCGGCGGCACCTTCATCTCATCGGGCTATCAGAAGGCGCTCGACATCATCACCGAGCGCTACCATCCGTCGCTCTGGAACGTCTACGCATTCCACTGCTCCGACGGCGACAACTTCGACTCCGACAACACCGCGGCACTGAAGGCCGCGCACGAGCTCGCCGACATCTGCAACCTCTTCGGCTACGGCGAGATCAAGCCGCTCGGCTCGCGCTACTACGAGAGCTCGATGCTCAACATCTTCCGCCGCCTCGACGCCGAGAATTTCCAGACCGTGCTGATCGAACGCAAAGAAGACATTTGGCCGAGCTTCAAGGCGTTCCTCGCCAAAGACAAGCAGCAGGACTGACGATGGGATCCTGGACCCTCGATGACCTCGCCTACTGGGACGCCAAAATCCGCGAGCAGGTCGATGCGCTCGGTCTCGACTGCTACCCGCAGGAGTTCGAGCTCTGCAATCACAACGACATGCTGGCGTACATGGCGTACTCCGGTATCCCGTCGCACTACCCGCACTGGTCGTACGGCAAGTCGTTCGAGAAGCTGAAGACCCTCTACGAGTACGGCATGAGCGGCCTGCCGTACGAGATGGTCATCAACTCGAATCCCGCGCTCGCCTACCTGATGCGCGACAACTCGCTCTGCCTGCACATCCTCACCATCGCGCACGTCTACGGCCACAACGACTTCTTCAAGAACAACTTCACCTTCAAATCGACCCGCGCCGAGTTCACGATCGGCACCTTCAAGGCGCACGCCTCGCGCGTCCGCAGCTACATGGAAGATCCGTCGATCGGCGCCGACAAGGTCGAGAACATCCTCGACGCCGCGCACGCCCTGTCGCTGCAGCGCCGCCGTAACCTGGCAGTGAAGAAGCTCTCGCCGCACGAAGAGCGTGAGCAGATGCGCAGCAACGCCCTGCCCCCGCACGACCCGTTCAAGAGCGTCCATCGTCGTCCGGACTACGTGGAGCCCGACCTCCAGAAGGTGCCGCTCTCACCCGAGCCGGATTTGCTGCTCTTCATCCGCGATCACAATCCGTATCTCGCGAACTGGGAACGCGACCTCCTGACGATCGTCGACGAGGAGTCGCGCTATTTCATCCCGCAGATCGAGACCAAGATCATGAACGAGGGATGGGCCTCGTGGGTCCATCGCGAGATCATGAACGCGATCGAGCTGCCGCAAGAGCTGCACCTCGAGTTTCTCGTCCGCCACAACCAGGTCGTGCGGCCGACCCCAGGCGGCATCAACCCGTACCACCTCGGCTTGAAACTCTGGACCGACTTGAAGCGCCGCTACGACGAGCCCACGCGAGACGAGATCCGCGAGAACGGCCAGCCCAACAAGAACGGCATGGCGAAGCTACTCGAGGTGCGTGAAACCGACCGCGACCAGTCGTTCCTCCGCCGCTTCCTCACCGAAGAGCTCATGCGCGAGATGGACCTCTTCGAGTACGAGCCCAAAGGCGACGACCTCGTCATCAGCAAGGTCGCCGACGAGGAAGGCTGGCGGGGCGTGAAGGAACAGCTCCTCCGCGGGGTCGGCATGGGCAGCATCCCCGTGATCCGCATCGAGGACGCCGACTTCGGACACAAGCGCACGCTCTACCTCGTACACGATCACGACGGCCGCGATCTGCAGCTCGAGAACGCCGAGAAGACGCTGGCGTACGTGTATCGGCTCTGGGGTCGCGAGGCGGTGATCGAGACGACCCTCAGCGGCAAGCGCACGTTGCTGACCTTCAACGATCGCGGCTTCTCGGCCAAAAGCCTGAAGTAGCCCCTACAGGATCCCCAGCCGTCACGGATCGACGCGCGCCGACGCGAGCACCGGCGTCGTCGCCGGCGGGGTGTCGGTGAATCGTAGCTCGATCGTCGCGACCGTCCCGCTCGCCATCGGCCGCGCGCTCGCGAGCGCGACGCGTACGCGCCCCGGCTCGGTGCCGTTCGCCGCGATCGACGCCCGCCGTCCGCTCTCGACCTTGCGCGCCTTCACGCGCTCGTACGACGCCGCG
>JBDSJB010000526.1:0-2803 GCA_039917665.1 Binatia bacterium | reverse complement strand
TCCTCTACATGATCGAGCAAGGAGTCAAACAGGGTCCGACCATCAGCCGTCAGACGAGCTGGCGTGCGGGGTGTCTAGCCCGACGACATGGCACGCGCGTGACAGTATTCCGACGGTCGCCGGGTCTCTAACTGTCCGCGCGCTCCCCCCCGGTCGCAGGTCGTTGATACTACACATGTTCCTTTTGGTTCGGCGTGGCTCGGGGGTTGCATTGTCAACTTGCTGAGCATGCTACGACGAACGACACATTTGGCCGCGTTGGCCACTGCCATGAGTCTTCTCGCTGGCCCGGCTGTGGCGTCCGCCTATTCCGTCGCCGTGCGGTGGACCGGCACCAATCTCCCTTCGGCTGCCGGCTATCGCGTGTACGTGCGACCCGCCGGGGGCATCGAGCGCGCGCCCATCGACGTTCCTCTGCCTCGTCACGACGGATCGGGACGATTCGAGATCGTGATCGCTGATCTGCAAATCGAAACCACCTACACGTTCGTCATGAGCTCCTACGGTTACGACGGCACCGAGAGCGACCGCTCCAACTCCTACACCATCGGATACGCGCAAGCCGCCACCGTGATCGATTCCGACCACGACGGGCTCACCGATGCCGAGGAAGACGTCAATCTCAATCAACGCGTCGACGCCGGCGAGACCGATCGCTTGGTCGCCGACAGCGACTTCGACGGCGTGCCCGACGGCCTCGAGCGCGAGTTCGGCGCCGATCCACTCGATCCCAATTCGCCGAGCTGCGGGCCGCTCGACTTCTCCGAGTTCCGCGTCGTTGGCACCGGCAGCGCGAACGTCGGCTGGGATGACGAGCTCGAGGACCTCGCGCTCGCCACGACGCCCGTCGGCCTCCGCGCCACCTCGGTCGGCGTCACGTATCCGCAATGGGGCAAAGGCAATCTCCGCACGCCCCTGGTCGTGACGCGGATCCGCACCAACGACGCGTTTCGCATCGACGTCCACGCCCGCTCCATCGACGGCAAGCTGTACCGCCTGCGCTACGAAGGCCAAGGGCACATCAATCGCACCAGCCGTCGCCGCCTGCGGCGCTCGCTCGGCGACCACTTCACGGGCGCACGCTACGAGCTGCTCGGCATCGATGTCGCGAGCGAGATCGGCCGCATGGACCCGGGTGCTGTTTTCGATCACATCGAGCGGGTCACCGTGCGCGGCGATATGGTGTTGCAACGCCCGCAGATCTGCCACTAGAAGTGGCGCCGCGATGCGGACGCGGCAAAACGACACGCTGGTCTACAGCAGCAGCCGTCCCCTTCCGCCCCGCGGGCAGCCAGCGTCGCCACCGGCCAAGCCCACCGGCGACGGTACCGTTCGCATCTGGCTCGAGAAAAAGGGACGCAACGGAGGCCCCGTTTCCATCATACGGGGGCTGCCCAACGACAAAGCGACACTCCTCGCCCTCGCGGCGCGGCTCAAGAGAGCCTGCGGCACGGGGGGTTCGGCCAAAGACGGAGAAATCATCATCCAAGGTGATCATCGCGAGCGCATCGCCGCCGAGTTGGCGAGCGACGGCCTGCGCGTGAAGCTCGCCGGTGGATGAGCGGAGGCAATGATGCGTACGAACGGACGAAGGATTCTGGGCAGCGCACTGCTCGTGGCAGCGACGCTACTCGCAGCGGTCGCGCCGGCGCGTGCCGGCGGTGATTGGAACGACGGCAAGGTGCAATGGCAACCGTACGAGCAAGGCCTCGCCGCCGCCAAGAAGGACAAGAAGCCGGTCCTCCTGGTGTTCTTCACCGAGTGGTGCCCGCACTGCACCAACTACAGCAAGCTGTTTCACGACGACAAAGTGGTCGAGAAGTCGAAGAAGTTCGTCATGATCCGGCTCGACAAGGACAAGAACGACGCGATCAGCAAGAAGTTCGCGCCGGATGGCGAGTACATTCCGCGCACGTACTTCGCGAGCTCGGACGGCACGCTCGATCCGGCGCTCACCGCGCCGCGCACCGAGTACAAGTATTTCTACGACGAGAAAGACCCCGCGCCGCTGTTGGCAAGCATGGACGCGGCATTGAAGAAGCTCCACTGACAGGGACGCGCTCGCGCCGGCTTGCCGTGTTGGGCCTCGCGACGATGGTCGCGATCGGCTGGGGGGCGCGCGCCTCCTGGCTCCCCATGGTCGGGGCCACGCTCGCCGTCGAAGATCCGCTGACGCCAGTCGAATTCATCGTCGTCTCGAATGCCTTTGCGCGCGCGGACACGCTCGAAGCGGCCGCGCTCTATCACGACGGCATCAGTACTCGTATCGTGCTGCCGTGGTGGCAGCCGGACGAGCTCGATCTCGAGATCGTGAAGCTGGGCGTTCCATGGTTGCCGCCGACGGAGCTCGCGCATGCCATCCTCGAGCGCAAAGGCATTCCGCGAGAGGCCATCGAGGTACTCCGTGACCCCGTCGATGGCCTGAATGCAGAAGTGGCTTCCGTGGGTCGTTTCGCTCACCAACGCCATCCCCGGAGCCTGCTCTTCATCACCGCACGCTCGCACTCGCAGCGCGCCCGTTGGCTGCTCGAACGCGTCGTACCGCCCGACACCAAAATCCTGGTGCGAGGCTCGCGCAGCGACAGCTTCGATCCCGCCGCGTGGTGGCATTCGCGCGAAGCCGGGCGCGAGGTCGCGATGGAGTACTTGCGGTGGGCCAACACCTTCGGGCTCCACGATTTGTGGGGCGCGCCGCCGCCCCCAGTCGCGGAACCGGCGCGCTGATTACGGAATCAGCACGCCGGGATTGAGCACACCGCGCGGATCCAGCGTGGCCTTGATCGCGCCGAGCGCGCGCGCGAAG
>JBDSJB010000525.1:0-5305 GCA_039917665.1 Binatia bacterium | reverse complement strand
CATTCTCGAGCCGAGCGAGCACACGCTCTCCTTCGACCTCACCTGGGAGGGCGCGATCCCGGCCTTCGAGGAGCCCCAGCACTTCATCCGGAAGTTCGGACGCGTGCTGTTCGACAGCAAACGCTTCGCGCAAACCGGCTGCTGGAGCGGCACGCTCACGATCGGCGACGAGACCTTCGACGTGACGCCCGATCGCTGGTGGGGAACGCGTGATCGCTCCTGGGGAGTCCGACCCGTCGGGGAGCCCGAGCATCCGGGCATCCGCCAGGCGGAAGGGCAGATGTCGGGCATGTGGAACTACTCGCCGATGCAATTTCCCGACTACTCGATCCTCTACATTTTGAACGAGACCACCGAAGGCGAGCGTATGCTCGAGGAAGCGGTCCGCATCTGGAACGATCCGGCGAAGCGGCCGCAGCTGCTCGGACGTCCCGAGCATCGCCACGTCCTGACGCCCGGGACGCGCATGATCGAGTCGTCGGTGCTGGCGTTTCCGCATGCGCCCGGCGGCGCCTTCGACGTGCGCGCGACGCTGCTCACGTCGTGCTTCATCACCGTCGGCACCGGCTACGGCATGGAGCAGGACTGGCGGCACGGGATGTATCAGGGGCCGCTCGTCGTGCAGGGCTTCGTGAAGCCGGTCGAGGAGATCGCGTCGTTCGGACAGTACGGCGTCGTCGATCACGTAGCGCGCTTCGAAACGAGCGACGGCACCGTCGGGTACGGGCTGCACGAGCACGGCTTCTTCGGAGCGTACGCGCCCTACGGCATGCACGACGCGTACGGCGGCGCGAGCTAGAGGGCGAGCGGCGCGGCGGTCAGTCGCCAGATTCGAGCGGCAGCTTGTGCTTCCGTATGACCCATTGTGAGGGGTCGCCCGTCGAGTCTTCGCCCGACGGGAGCATCGTTCCCTCGAAAATCACCCATCCTCATTGCTCATGACGTTCCTCGTGTTCACGTCTTCGACGGCTGGGTGGCTCCGCTGTGGCGCGACGTTCATCCCGCCCTCCGACACCCGCACCGACGCGCCGCTCGAAGACAACGCCGACTGAAGAGGAGGTTCCCCATGTCCCGCACCCCGCTCGCCATCGTTCTCGCGCTCGTCGCATCCGTGCTCGCACCGGCGCCGCCGGCGCACGCCGCGCAGTGCCCGACGTCGGTCCTCTTCGAGGCGACCGGCGTCGGAACGACCGATGCCGGGTGGAACGGATGAAACGTCATCGTGGTCTTCGCCGTCAGGCGCACGGGGCCCGGGAGGCCGCGCGTGATGTCGACGACGAGCGCACCCGTCGGCGGGGCGCCATGCACCGACCCGAGCGTCGGGGACGCGACGTTGGCGACGGGCGCCGACGGCACCCCGTTCGCGATCAGCGTTCCGGTGTCGTAGCCGTGCCGAGAAATCCCGTCGATCCGCTGCAGCTCATCGCCATCCGCCCGTTCTCCCAGCCCTCACGCATGGCGAGTGGGCGACCGGCGGGTCAAGCGAACGCGTCAGTCGCCCGATTCGAACGGCAGCTCGTGCTTGCGCCGCGAGTTGCAGTCCTTGCAGCTCGCCACCAGGTTGCCTTTGGTCGACTTGCCACCCCGGATGATCGGAACCAGGTGGTCCATCGTGAGGTCGCGGGCAGGAAACTGGCCGCCGCAGTGATGGCAGAGCCCGGCAGCGCGCTTCCGCTGCCACCACGGGCTCGCCCGCAGCTCGCGGGCTTTCTGTCGCTCGCGACGAATCTCTTCGTCCGACACTTCGACCAGGAATCCCATGCCGTGCCTCCCATCCTTAGGCGGCACGGCATGCCTTGCAACCGATCGCTATGGTCGGAGCGTCATCGTGGTCTTCGCCGTCATGCGGGCGGGTCCAGGATGCCCGGGTGAAATGTCACCGAAGGCCCGACTCGTCGGCGGCACGCAGAATACCGAGCCCAGCGTCGGCGACGCGACGTTGGCGATGAACGGAGCCGGAGATCCTTCGGCACTCAGCGTGTTGGTGCCGGGATGCTGCGTGAGCCCGCCGGTCAAGAAGCAGTACCGTTGATGGGCGAGGCAGGTCCCCGGCGCGCAATCGGGATCGCTGGCACAGGAACGCTGGGAGTGGGGCGGGGAGCACGTCTTCGTGACGGGACCCGCAACGCATTCGCCTTCACCGTCCACCGGCGCCGTGTCGATGCATTGGAACGGAATCGGCGTCGTGCTGTCGTCGAGACACGCGCTCGGCTTCGAAGGCTCGCCGGGCTGGCCGCAGACGCCACCCCCAGGACATTCGGTGGTGCTGGCACATCCGATGCCGTCGTTGGTGCCGCCGACGCAGCGCCGGCCGCCGCAGATGCCAGGGAAAGGACCGGACGAGTCCGGACAATCGGCGTTGCTCGCGCAAGCGGTCGCAGCCGCGTTGTTGCAGCTCCCACAGAGGCAGCGCTCGCCCGACCCGTCACCGCAGAGGGGGCTCGAGGTCGAGAGCGTGAGCGTCACCGTCGACGACGCGCTGCTGGCATCGATCACGAGGTTCTTCAACAAGCCCGTCGGGTCCATCGGACAGTCGAGGCTCGTCGCACCGAAGTCGGGACGACCGGGAACGATACCGTTCGCATCGCACGGGTGTCCGCTCCGTAGCCCGGCGTCGCACGTGCCGCCCTGCGTGTCGTCGTTCATGACTGGATCTCCGATGCACTGGGCGCACGGGTTGTCCGGTGAGAACTTCTTGAACACGCCGACCTGGCGGGTCGCGGAGAGCGAAATATCTCCCGACCCGAGGTTGAGGGTGCCGACGATCGGGCCAAAGAACCGGCTCTCGTTGCAGAGACCGATGCCCCCCACCGAAAGTGGGAACGGCGAGCCGACGTAGAACTCACAAGTGCCGCCGCCGGCAAGGCACGGCGTATCGTCCGAGCAGCGTATCGATGCGTCGTTGCTGCACCGTTGGTTGCGGAGCTCGCCGGCTCCGCTGTTGGCGATCGGTCCGTGCAGCTCGCACGTGCCGGCGAGCGGGGGGGGACCGTCGCAATTCGAGACGGTCAGCGTGAGCTCGGTGCCGGAGACGAGTGGCATACGGTGCCCCATCCCCGTCCAGCCGGTATCGAGCACCGAGTCCGGGCTCGTCGGGTCGACCGCGACGTGCAGCGTCGACGCGGTGACGCAGGCGCACGCCGCATCGCACGCGGTGGCGCCGGGACACGTGGTTTCCGCATTGAACGGCGCCGTGTTGTCGCACACTTCGCCGGGCTCGTGGATCCCGTCGCCGCAGGCGACGTGCAGCGTCCCATCAATGCCGTCGGCGATCAGCGACTGCCAGGCATCGACGGTGCTCTCGAGGACGGCGGTCGAAGTGGTGCCGAGACAATCCGGCCCCTTGGTCAGCGCTTTCACGTCACACCCTTTGGCACCCCCGAACTTGTCACGCGTCTTGGGCGCGCACGACGGATCCCCGAGCCCGTCCTTGTTCTCTTTCGCGGAGCACGCCATCAGTCCCGCCATCTTCTTGCCCGCGCATTTCTTCCGCGCGGCACCGCAGCGGGTGAGCGTCGGCGTGGGATAGCTCGGGTCGATGCGGCCGACGAGATCGAG
Organism: Binatia bacterium; assembly: GCA_039917665.1. Classification (GTDB taxonomy): domain Bacteria; phylum Desulfobacterota; class Binatia; order UTPRO1; family UTPRO1; genus UTPRO1. Next base: position 1,747 of record JBDSJB010000525.1, on the reverse strand, counting down.
CATCGCCGCATCCGCCTCGCCGAGTCGCGCGCTCAGGTCGCCTTGTGTGGAGCAATCGTTCGGCGACGCCTCGGCTTTGTCGAAGCAGCCTTTGCCGCCGTCGGAGACTTTGGCGCCGGCCTTCGCGAGGCAGGCGGCCTCGACCGCCACGCCCTTCTGCTCGGCCTTGGCGTGACAGCCGAGCGCGGCCGCGACGTATTTGCCGAGGCACTTCTTCTTGGCGGCGTCGCATTTACTGATCGGCGTCGCATGAACGTTCAATGCGAAGCCGAGCACGAGCGCGGCCGCGGCCGTAAGGCGAAGTTTTCGATGGCCCGACATCGTATCGTCCCCCAACGATCCCAATCCCCTGGGCGTTCGATTCGAGTCAAGAAAAATCGCTCGCGGCCAGCGCCGACGAACGCGCCTCTCTTGCGACGTCCTGGCGCGAGGTCTACGAGCCGCCCATGAGTGACGACGTCCGCTTCGTCGAGGCCAACGGCCTCCGTTTTGGCTACCTCGAATCGGGTCAGGGTCCCCTGGTTCTGCTCGTCCACGGGTTTCCCGACACGGCCTACGCGTGGGATGCGACACGGTCCGCGCTGGCAGCGGCGGGTTTCCGTGCCGTCGCCCCGTTCACGCGCGGCTACGCGCCGACCGCCGTACCCCAGCAGGAAGCCTACGATTCCGACACGCTCGGGCGCGATCTCATCGCGCTCGTGCGGGCGCTCGGCCGCGAGCCGGCCGTGATCGTCGGTCACGATTGGGGCGCCAGCGCCGCCTACTCCGCCGCGGCGCTCGGACCCGACGCTCTCAGCCTGTTGGTGACGATCGCGATCCCGCATCCGGCGTCGGTGACGCCGACGCCGTCGCTGCTCTGGGCCGTCCGGCATTTCTTCGCGCTCAACCGGCGGAGCGCGCTGCGCTGGGTTCCCGACCGCGACTTCGCCTACATCGACGAGCTGCTGAACCGCTGGTCACCCAACTGGCATCCCGGCCCCGACGAAGCCGCGGCGGTGAAGACGATCTTCCGCAACCCGAAGAATCTCGACGCCGCCCTCGGCTACTATCGCGCGCTCCGTCCCTGGCCGCCGAGCTCGCACAAGATGAAGATCGGCGTCCCGACCGTGAGCTTCGCCGGCGACAGCGACATCATGCCGCCCGCCGCCTACGAGCGCGCGCGGTCGCGCTTCACCGGCCCGTATGAGGTCGTGCAGATGCCGGGCGGCCACTTCATGCACCGCGAGCATCCGGACGTCTTCAACGAGAAGCTGCTGCGCGTGCTGGAACGGGTGCGCTAGCCGTACACGTCGTCAGTACCGGGCGATGCGGGTCAACGCCGCTCGTCGAAGCCTCGGGCGCACGGATTCACGCGCAGCCGGCCGTCGCCGCCGACGACCGCCGCGTTGGTGACGTTGCGGCCGCGACAGAGCTCGGCGAGGCAGCGCGTCGTCGAACCGAACCAGGCGCTCGCTTGCGCGGTGTCGCAGTCGAATGGGCTGCCAGGTTGCACCCCGTCGAGCGCGATCCGGGAAGCCCGACGGGGCTGCGTCTTCTTGGCATCGACCGGCGCGGAGATCAGCAAGATCAGGGCGATGAACGCTACTAAGAGCTTTGTCATCGAGAACCCTCCTTCATGTTGATGGAGGGTAGCGACGGCAGATTCGGCGCGCGTGGAGCCGAGTAGCTGGTGCCGGACGGAGACTTGCCTACTTGACCCTGCGCGCGCGGCTCGCGTAGAAGAGTCGCATCATGACGTCGCGCGCGC
>JBDSJB010000524.1:0-3431 GCA_039917665.1 Binatia bacterium | reverse complement strand
GCCGACTTCTTCCCCGGTCTCGTCGACGAGCTCGTGGCCGCCGGTGCCACCACGATCGACATGGCGCGCGACACGCGCTGGTTCTACTTCGGGGCCTGGAAGGCGCGTTTCGCGAGCGGCATCGAGTTCCTCTCGCAGAGTCGGAGCTTCCTCGAGTGGCAGGTGCGCCGGCGGCTGACGGCGCTCCCCGGCGTCACGATCCGCCCCGCCACCGAAGTCCGCGGGCTGGTGCTCGACGAGGGGCGACGGGTGCGCGGCGTGCGCCTGGCCGACAGTGCCGAGCCTCTCGCCGCCGACCTCGTCGTCGACGCGACCGGGCGCGTCTCGCGCGGCACCGCGTGGCTCGCCGAGGCCGGGCTCGCAACCCCGCGCGAGAGCCAGGTGAAGGTCGCCGTCGGCTACGCGAGCCGTCTCTATCGTCGCCCGCCCGGCGCCCTCGCCGACTGGAAGGCACTCTTCGTCTATCCGCGTCCGCCGGGCACGCGGCTCGGCGTGATGGTGCCCGTCGAGGACGATCGCTGGATGGTGACGCTCGTCGGCTGGTTCGGCGATCATCCACCCGACGACGACGCGGGCTTCTTGGAATTTGCCCGCAGCCTTCCCGTGCCCGACTTCCACGCCGCGATCCGCGACGCCGAGCCGCTGTCGCCGATCGTGCTGCACAAGTTCCCCGCCAATCTCCGCCGCCACTACGAGGAGCTGACGGTGATGCCGGACGGGCTCGCGGTGATCGGCGACGCGCTCTGCAGCTTCAACCCGATCTACGGCCAGGGCATGACGACCGGCGCGATCGGCGCGCAGACGCTCGATGCGGCGCTCGTCGATCATGCCCGCCGCGCGGGCGGCGTCGGCGATCTCGCGGGCTTCTCAGCGAAGTTTCAGCGCCGGCTCGCCGCGCTCATCGACTCGCCGTGGCTCCTCACCACCTGCGAGGACCTGCGCAGCGCCGCCGCCGAGGGCGAGCGCCCGGCCTGGATGCCGCTCCTGCACTGGTACACGCGCCGGGTGCAGCAGCTCACGTGGCACGACGAGTTCGTCGGCAAGCGTTTTCTCGAAGTGATGCACCTCACGAAGTCGCCGAGCGCGCTCTTCCACCCGTACATCCTGCTGCGCGCGCTCACGTCCGGCGCCGCGCCCCAAGAAGCGCCCACGGAGGCCGTCTGATGTCGACCTGGCTCACGCGTCGCGATCTCGCAAAAACGGCCCCGGCGGAGCGCAGCGCCGCCCTACCCTCGCCGATCCCGACGCGTGTCGTCTCGAACGGCGAATGGCTGCCCCCGCCGCAGTCGGCGGGCCAACGCGCGGTCGAGGGCGTGCTCGCGGATCTGGCCGACCATCACGGTCGGCCGCTCGGCATGGATCGCCGCCAGTTCCTCCGCACGAGCTCCGGCATGGCGGCGGCGTTCCTCGCCATGAACCGCGTCTATGGTGGACTCTTCGGCGTCGACCCGGCCGAGGCTGCCGATCCCGCCGCCGCCAATGCGCGGCGCGCCGCCCACGCCAAGGACTTCGTGCTCGACGCCCAGCTCCACTTCGTCCGCGACGACTTCGCGTGGCCCGGCATTCTGGTGCTCGGCGAGTTCGCCAAGCGCTGGAACCCGGTGCTCGCGACCGAAGGCGTCACCATGCATCGCTTCAAGTTCGAGAACTTCGTGAAGGAGGTCTTCCTCGACAGCGACACCAAGATTGGCATCCTGAGCGCCGCTCCCGCGGACGACCCCGGCAACTCGATCCTCACCAACGACCAGATGGCGCGCGCGCGGGCCGTCGTGAACGGGCTCGCCGGCAACCGGCGCCTCCTCTGCCACGCCGTCTTCCGTCCCGGCCAACCCGGCTGGCTCGATGAGATCGATCGCGCGGCGGTCGAGCTGAAACCGGAGAGCTGGAAGGGCTACACCGTCGGCGATCCGCTCTCGCCGTCGAAATGGCCGTGGCGACTCGACGACGAGAAGGTCGTCTACCCCGGCTACGAGCGCATGGTGAAGGCCGGCATCCGGACGATCTGCATCCACAAGGGCCTCGTCCCGCCCGACTACGAGAAGACCTTCGAGCACTGGCGCTACGCGATGGTCGACGACCTCGCGCAAGCCGCGCGCGACTGGCCGCAGCTGACCTTCATCATCTACCACTCGGCGCTGAAGCCACTGATGACGCCGCCCGACGAGTCGCTCGCGCAATTCGACGCGACCGGCCGGATGGATTGGGTGACCGACCTCGCGGAGATTCCGACGCGTCACGGCCTGAAGAACGTGTACGCCGAGCTCGGCACGACCTTCGCCACGTCCGCCGTCACGCACCCCCGTCACGCGGCAGCGCTGCTCGGCACGCTGATCAAAGGCTTCGGCGCCGAGCGCGTGCTCTGGGGCACGGACTCGGTGTGGTACGGCTCGCCGCAATGGCAGATCGAGGCGTTTCGGCGGATCGAGATTCCCGCCGACATGCAGGACCGCCACGGCTTCGCGCCGCTCGGGCCGGCGGACGGCAAGGTGAAGCGCGCGATCCTCGGCCAGAACACGGCCCGCCTCTACGGGCTCGAGCGCGAGGCCCACGCCGATGCCGCGCACTTCGACGGCGACGGGCTCGGCACCATGCAACGCGAATACGCGGCGAACGGCGGCGCACCCAGCAACGCCGCCTACGGCTACGTCCGAGTGAGGATCTGATGACGCGACCGCTCGAAGGGAAAGCCGCGCTGATCACGGGAGCCGCCGCGGGCATCGGCCGCGCGGCCGCGCTGGCGTTCGCCCACGCCGGAGCTCGCGTCATCGTCGCCGACGTGGAGGTCGCCGGCGGCGAAGCGACCGCGGCGTTGGTACGCGCCACGGGCGGCGAGGCCTATTTCCTCCGCTGCGACGTCCGGAGCAGCGCCGACGTCGAAGCGCTGGTCGCGCACACGGTCGAGCGCTTCGGCCGCCTCGACTGCGCCGTCAACAATGCCGGCATCGAAGGGACGATCGCCCCGATCGGGGAATCGCTCGAAGAGGCCACCGCCCGCGTGCTCGACGTGAATCTCATGGGCGTGTGGCGCTGCCTCCACGCCGAATTGCCGCGCATGGTCGCGGGCGGTGGCGGCGCCATCGTCAACACGGCGTCGGTCGCGGGCCTCGTCGGTGCCGGCGGCCTCGCCCCCTACGTCGCGAGCAAGCACGGCGTGATCGGCCTCACCAAGACGGCCGCGCTCGAGTACGCGGCGAGCGGCATCCGCGTGAACGCGGTCTGTCCGGGCCTCATTCAGACGGCGATGCTCGATCGTCTCGAAGCCGCGAGCCCCGGCGTCACCAGCGCGCTCCTCGCCGTGAAACCGATGGGTCGCCTCGGCTCGCCCGACGAGGTCGCGGCGGCCGTCGTCTGGCTCTGCTCCGACGCGGCCTCGTTCACGACCGGCCACGCGCTCACCGTCGACGGCGGCTACGTCGTCCCCTGACCTCTCG
>JBDSJB010000523.1:0-3041 GCA_039917665.1 Binatia bacterium | reverse complement strand
TCGAGGTCGGCGCGCCATTCCGGCTCGGGCACGTCGCTCAGCACGCGATCCCACGGGATGTTCGGCCGCTTTTTTTCGAGGCCGGGACAACAGCAAAGGACCGCCGCCGGATACGCCGTCTTCCACGGAGCGGCGTAGAGATTGTGGAAGAGGCTCGGCGCGACGATCGCCTTCACGGGACCGAGCGCGTCGACGGCCGTCCGGAGCCCGTCGTCGAGGGCGATCGGCGAGTGCACGAACAGCCCGCCGTCGGCGAGCCGGGCGATCGTCATCCGGGTCCCGACCTCGACACCAATGAAGCGCTGGCGCCGGGTGGTGCTCCAGAGACCGTCCGCGATGGGCTGCAGCATGTGTCCTCCGGCGTTGTGGCTAGTCGCACGGCGACGTTGTGATAGCCGTCCGCGGCGGCTACATGCCACGCCAGCATGTCCATCACCATCCGTGAGGCCGACCTCGGCGATCCCCGCGACGCCGCCGCGATCGTCGTGCTCGTCGACTCGTATGCCGGCGGACAATTTGGCGGCGGCGTGCCGCTTCCCGCATCCGTGCGTGAGGGTATGGTCGCGGGCCTCCGCGCCCACCCGACCACGCTCGTCCTGCTCGCCTGCGACGCCGAGGAGCCCATCGGCATCGCGGTCTGCTTCTGGGGGTTCTCGACGTTTCAGGCCCGGCCGTTGCTGAACGTCCACGACCTCGCGGTGGTGCCGGAGGCGCACGGGCGCGGTGCCGGTCGTGCGTTGCTTGCCGCCGCCGAAGCGCGCGCCCGCGAGCGCGGGTGCTGCAAGCTCACGCTCGAGGTGCTCGACGACAACCCGCGTGCGCGCGGCCTCTACGCGAGCGTCGGATTCGCCGACGCTGCCGTCGGCGCCTCCGCGTTCACCCGCTTTCTCAGCAAACACCTCGATGCAGCACTGGAGGCCACACGATGATGCTCGAATGGTTGTTGCCCTACACGATGACGGTGTGGGCAATGGGGATCATGGGGGGACTGATCCTGGTCCAGCTCCTCGTCGCCGACCTCGCCGGGGTCGGCGCCGGACACGTTCCGGGCGCGGCCGTGACGGGTGGGCACGAGAGCTTCTTTTTCCGCGCCACCCGTGCGCATGCGAACACGACCGAGAGCGTCGCGGCATTCATCTTGTTGGCGCTCTTCGGCATCCTGCACAACGCGGCGCCCTGGTGGCTGAACGCGTGCGCGATCGTCTACGTCGCGGCCCGCCTCGGCCACATGCTGAGCTACTACGCCGGCATCGGCACCCTGCGCTCGGTCGCGTTCGTGGTCGCCTTCCTTGCGCTGGTCGGTATGCTGATCAGTGGAGTCATGGCGCCACTGCGCTGACGAGGAGCCCACCATGTGTCGCAACATCAAAACCCTGCACAACTTCCAACCGCCGGCCACGCACGAGGAGATTCAGGCCTCGGCCCTGCAGTTCGTGCGGAAGATCGCCGGCTTCACCCGGCCGTCGAAGGCGAACGAGGCCGCGTTCAATCACGCGGTCCAGCATGTGACCGACGGCGCCCATGAGCTGCTCGCCGGCCTCGTCACCACGGCACCGCCGCGGGATCGCGACACCGAGGCGGAGAAAGCCCGCGTGCGATCCGCGGCGCGTTTCCCGAGCGCACCGGCGTCATGAGGCCCGGCGCCATCCTCGTGACCGGCGGCAACTCGGGCATCGGCTTCGAGTGCGTGCGCCGCCTGGCTCGCGAGCGCTGGCCGATCATCATTGCGAGCCGCGATCGCGCCGCGTCCGCGGCGGCGGTCGGGCGTCTGAAGGGCGAGCTCCCGACGGCCGACGTCACCGAGATGGGCCTCGACCTCGGCTCGCTCGCCGCCGTGCGGGCGTTCGCGGCCGAGATCGAGGCGCGCGATGTGCCGCTCCGGGCCGTCGTCTGCAACGCCGGCCTGCAGACGGGCGGCAAGATCATCCGCACGCCCGACGGCTACGAGCGGACCTTCGCGGTGAACCACCTCGGACACTTCCTGCTCGTGAACCTGCTGCTCCGCCGCCTCGTCGCCAACGCGCCGTCGCGCGTGCTGGTGGTCGCGTCGGGCGTGCACGATCCAAAGATGCGGACGGGCATGCCGCATGCCGACATCGGTCACTTCGACGTGCTCGCGACCGACGGCGTCGCGAAGAAGGACGGCTTCGACGGCCGGCGCGCCTACGTGAACAGCAAGCTCTGCAACGTCTTGTTCACGTACGAGCTCGTGCGGCGCATTGCCGCGGCCGGTCTCGTCACCAAGGAGCGTCCGCTTTCGGTGAACGCCTTCGATCCCGGCCTGGTGCCGGGCTCGGGTCTCGCGCGCGAGTATCATCCGGCGCTCCGCTGGGTGTGGCTCCGCGTGATGCCGGCGATCGCGCGCGTCGCGACCCGCATCACGCCCACGATCAACACGGCGGGCAAAGCCGGCGAAGCCCTCGCGCGCCTCGCGGTCGACCCGTCGCTCGAGCGCATCTCGGCGAAATACTTCCCATCGCACGCGCGCTGGGGCGAGGCGCCATCGTCGGAGGCGTCGTACGACCAGGCGCGCGCGGCGGCCCTCTGGGAGGCGAGCGTACGCCTCACCAATCTGACGGCGGCCGAGTCGCCGCTCGTGCCGGCGTAGCAGGATGGTCTACACGGTGTGGTAGCGCCGTCCGCCCGCCCGTGACGACCCTGGAGATCGAAGAGGACGGCGCCGCCCGGCGGTGGCTCGCGGCGCGGGCGATGCGAATTCCGCTCGTCGTCCTCAAGTTCGGAAGCCCGGTCCTCGTGATCGCGGCGCTCGCCGTGATCGTGCGCACGCCGAATCTCGCCGCGCAGCCGCTCGACGTGCTCTACCTGATGGCGCTGCCGTTCGCCGCGCCGTTCCTGGTTGCCATGATCTACCCGCTCATGCGGTGGACACCGCAGCGCTGGACCTTCGACGCGAGCGGCATCCACGGCCGCGGTCGGGTCCGCGTCGATTGCCCGTGGTCGGAGGTGGTGGGGTGGGGCAGCGCGACGATCCCGCGCTTGCCGAGCCACGCCTGCGTCGTGTGCGTGTGGGGAACGTCGCG